>DYNH01000113.1 GCA_020721175.1 Trichlorobacter lovleyi
CCCACCCTAACCCTCCCCCGCCAGGGGGGAGGGGACTAAAAGCCCCTCTTTCAAGGGGGCAAGGGAGGGAGGAGGCTAAATGCAAAAAACAAACCGGACATTACCGGGTACTAATAGGTCAGCGCCATCCTGAAATGAATCCTGTCATTACCTCTTTTTGTTGTGCTTGAGTTATTAAGTGCGTATCCCCAGTCAAGCGAAAAATTCAGATACTCTCCATAACCCAGCCTTACCCCTGCGCCGGTTCCCCCTAGTGAGTGATTGTCAAGCTCACCGGAACTTGGGCGTTGGTTATAGCCGTAACCGGTGTCGTAAAAACCTACCAGCCGCAGTTGAGTTTTGCTTATACCTGCCAGTTTGGCAAAGTCAGGAGAATAAAGTTCTGCTGTACCGCTGATCCCATTATCCCAAGATTCCTCTCTTTCCTGGTAGCCACGTATAGAAGTTGATCCCCCCATACCAAACTGTTCCCCCTGTATCAGGCGGTTATCAGTATACTGTCCTGTGCCGGACAGTCTTACAAGCCAGTCTGCGCCTGGTCTTAACATGGCGCTTAGGGCATATCTGGCTATCAGGTAATCAGCAGCAGCACCGGCGCGAGCCTGCTCAAAATCTTTCTGTTCTCCCTTGTCCCCCCAGGGGATGTTGTAAAGCAAACCAATCGAGCCTTCAAATGTCAGTTGCTCTTTTGTAAGGGTGCCTGAGTAGGTGAGGTTTAACGGGTGCGCTACAACATCAGGCAGAATATCCTCTTCCACATCCTGACGTTTGGCCTTGTTGTCGTAGAGTCTGTAATCCATTCCACCAATCAGTTTCTGTTCATATTCCCCTGAACGGGGCAGGTTCATGTTGTATCTGACACCTGATACTACCCCCTTGCCACTTACCGTTATGTTTGTTCCTGACACCTGTGTGGTGCCGCTGTCCACATCAGAATAGGCACCAAAGAGATCAATGGTATCACCCCAGCCGTAAAGTGGCAGACGGTAAGAGCCGCTGAATATCTGTACTTTATCAAGGTGGTCAGGAGATGTTACGTACTGCATGGCCATAACATGGTCACGATTAAAGAGATTGAAATGCTGAAATGCTACACTGGTGCGGTAATCTCCGGTTGTACCGCTTCCGGTATTGTCAGCGCCAATTGTGATTTTCCAGGGCTTCTGATCCGTTACATTAATACGTGCGGTCAGATCCGTATCCTTTTCTCCGCTTTTAAAATTAAGGGTCAGCTTCCGACCGGGATTCTCATTGGCAGCCCGTAGATTTTCCGAAATGGCATTTACCCTGGGGGTCTCGCCAATCTTGAGAGTAGGCAGGGAACGCAATACATTGTCACGGCTGTAATGTTTATTGCCGTCAACAACTATCTCCTTCACCCTGGGCTCCATCACATTGATTACAACTGTTCCGCGTTCAAGTTCCTGTTCTGGAAGAATAACCGTCACCATTGAATATCCACGCCTGCGATAGGCTGTTTCCAGGCTCTCCATCGCCTCTTGCAAGGTGCCAAAATCCTTCTGTTGTCCTGTATATTTCTTAAGTATTGAAGATATCTCATACGGCGACAATATGGTGTTACCTTCAACAAGAATCTGCTTGAGGTCAAATCTGGGGATTACAGTCTCTTCTGCTGATACATTAGCTACGGATATAACTGCCCCCAAAAGGATGCACAAAACTGTCTTTTTCATAACGGCCCCATTGATTTATTTTGTGGTAAAGGTACACACACCATCCCAGCCTTCCGGTGGCGGCACTTTCCTGTATTCGAGAACCCTGTTCAGGTAAAAACGATACAGCTTTCTATCAGGCTTGGCGGAAATCAGTATATCAAGTGCAGCCTCTGCTGCATCCCAATCCTGATTACGGTAATCTGCTACCATTTTATTAAACAATGTTATATCATTTTGATAGTTTTCTTCAAGTTCAGATTCCTGGCCGCAAGGTTCAAATATTGCAACCGGCTCGTTTTTACCCTTCACCTTCACCAGATCAAGCTCTCGCCAGAGATATCCTGAAACCTGCATCTGCGTTATTTCACCTGCTATAACCCAGGTGTCATACTGACGGGTCAGTCCCTCAAGACGGGATGCCAGATTGACCGCATCACCCATGACCGTGTAGGCGACCCTGTAGCTTGACCCCATGTTACCGACACGCATCTGGCCACTGTTAATACCTATACCGATCTTTATCTCCGGAAACCCCTGCACTGTCATCTCCTTTTGCAGGGTAAGCATCCGTTTACGCATGGCAAGCGCTGCCTGCACCGCATGTTCTGCATGGTTAGGGTCTTCAAGTGGCGCACCCCAGAAGGCCATGATTGCATCGCCTATATACTTGTCTACAGTACCTCCGTATTCATAAATAATGGCTGTCATTGCAGACAGATATTCGTTCATAAAGGTGGCCAACTGTTTAGGGGTCAGTTTTTCAGAGATAGTTGTAAACCCTACCACATCAGTGAAAAGCACCGTCATGTCACGGCTTTCAGCCTCCATGGTAAATCGCTCGGGGTCTTTGCTCATCGTACTGACTATCTGGGGGGGCACATACTGACCGAACAGTCCGGTTATCTGGCGTTTGGTGCGGGATTCCACCAGAAAGCCATAGCTGGCGTTAAATGCGTAAAGTGCCGGAAACAGCAACATCTGAGATGCAAGCGGAAGAACCAGACCAGAACGCCAGGCAATAAAGTTGATCACCCCTGCCGTTACCAGAACCCCGGTTGTAAGTATAAGCGACCATAACGGCCCCAACAAAGGCAGGCAGAAGGTAAGCAGAACACCTCCTACTGCCAGGGCAGCCAACTCGGCGCCACGTGCATAACCTGGTGCATGTCTGATTGTGTTGTCCAGGATACCTGCTATCATGTTTGCGTGTATCTCAACCCCGGCATAGACTGCTGAAACAGGGGTAGAACGTAAATCCATCAGTCCTGGGGCTGTTGTGCCGACAAGCACGATAGCGCCTTCCATAATCTCTTTAGCCACTCTTCCGTTTAATATATCACTGGCAGATATATAACGAAAACTGCCCTGATTCCCTCTGTATGGAATCAGGGCAGCAGAAGAGCTGTCAACCGGTATCCTGATATCAGCAACCTGTAACCACTCTAGTATTGGAGTGCCGGTATCAGGAAATCCCGGTACTATATCCGGCTTGCCAAACATGGTTCGCAACACGGCAAGCGATAGCGCTTCATAATAGCCATCCTGATACCTCTGCAGCAGAGGCACTCTGCGGCTTACACCGTCCAAATCCGGATCCGGATTAAAGTGTCCGCCTGTATCAACCGCCTGCTGTAGTACAGGTATGTTTGCACCGTACCCGTATTTTTCCGGTATGCTACTTATCCCTTTGTTAAACGCATCTGCAGAAAGTACCGGCGCTGGCAATATACCTGACACACGACTTTTACCTTTGGCCTCATTTCCAAAGTAATAACCAAGTACAACAGGACGATCCTTCAAATGTGCGGCAAGCAGGGCATCGTAATCCAATTTCTGCCTGGACTGCTCAACAATACGTCTGAAGTTCACGTCAGTCCTGAGAGCACCATGCGCCAATGATTCAAGTTCGTGCAGGCCGGAACTTGTATCAGGCTCGGCAAAGACCACGTCAAAGCCTATGACCGCCACCCCGTAATGATCAAAAAGCCTGTCAATCATCAATGCCACCTTGTTACGGCTCCAGGGCCAACGCCCCACCTCTGCAAGTGACTTCTCATCTATATCAACTATAACAATCCGGTCATCAATACCGCCTGTCATTGTTCTCAAAAGCCGGTGATCATAACTCCATAGCTCCAGTTGCTGAACCAGTCCAAGTTTTAACCAGCCTGCGGCGTGTATCATAAATATCGTCACAAGCCCCAAGCCAATCGCTATTCGCAGCGCATGTTTTCTCATACATGTTTCCTTGTAGCAAAACAGAGTAAGGCTAACGGCAAAAATTAAGTGTTCCAAAACCCCCTCCCCTTCAAGGGGAGGGTCGGGGTGGGGATGGGGTAGATTCAATGATTTCAGCTTATTGCAAAGATAAACCCATCCCCCTCCTAGCCTCCCCCTTGAAGGGGGAGGAACTATTATTTGATGCCGTTCGCCTTAGCAAGGGACTCTGGTTATCAGATGATTCTATAGCTGTTTACATTGCGGATAAATTCCTGGACTTTGGCGGCGTCCTTTTTACCTGGTGAGCTTTCAACCCCGCTGGAGACATCAACAGCGTAAGGCTGTACCAGGCTGATCGCCTCAGCAACATTGTCAGGTGTCAGTCCGCCTGCCAGAACTACCCTGTAACCGCGTTTGACAGCTTCGCAGGCTATCTCCCAGTTAAAACTCTTGCCGGTTCCACCATAAAAAGCAGGGGAATAGGTATCAAGCAGACAACAGGAAAGACGATATTCGGAGATAGGTTCAAGGCTGGTCAGGGAACTTACACGAAAGGCCTTGATAACCCGTTGCTCGATCTGCCTGCAATATTCGGGAGTCTCATCACCGTGTAACTGGATCAGGCCAAGATGGCAGAGACGACTGATCTGATTGACAGTATCTGATGTCTCATTAACAAACAGGCCTACTGCCTGGACAAATGGCGGCATAATGCTTGTGATTCTGGCGGCTTCTTCTGGAAAAATATGGCGGGGGGAATCTTTGTAAAAAACAAATCCCAGGGCATCGGCTCCAGCCTCTATGGCAATTAAGGCATCCTCAAGGTTTGTTATTCCACAGATTTTGGTTCGTATCATGGTTTCTATTTGGTGGTTGAAGTTAGTGGCAAGTGTCACAAAAAGATGTCTTTTTGTGACACTTGCCGATCTGTGTCAGATTTCCACTTTGGGCAGGTGTCTCAATGATTCCTGTACCATCTCCGCAGGATATTCATAATCTTCAAGTTTACCTGAAAGATAATCATCATATGCGGTCATATCCATAAACCCGTGGCCTGAAAGGTTGAACAGGATGGTCTTTTCCTTTCCCTCTTCCTTGGCCAGCAATGCCTCGTCAATGGCGGCCCGGATAGCATGTGAAGATTCCGGCGCAGGCACGATTCCTTCGCTGCTTGCAAACAGCAACGCTCCTTCAAAACAGCCGTTCTGCATCACAGAGCGGGCCTCAATCAATCCGGCGTTGTATAACTGGGACACAAGGGGGGATTCACCGTGATAACGGAGACCTCCTGCATGGATGCCTGGCGGCATAAAGTCATGGCCCAGAGTATACATCTTGGCTATTGGCCCCAATTTTGCGGTATCACCGTAGTCAAAGGCATAAACACCTTTGGTAAGACTGGGGCATGATGAAGGCTCAACAGCAATGCAGCGGACATTTTTCCCGGCTGCCTTTTCAGCCAGAAACGGAAAGGCTATGCCGGCGAAGTTTGAACCACCACCACAGCAGGCGATCACTACATCCGGGTAGTCGCCCACCATTTTAAACTGTTCAATGGCCTCCTGGCCGATCACGGTCTGATGGGTGCAGACATGGTTTAACACGCTGCCAAGTGCATAATTGGTATCATCATGGGTGGCAGCGTCTTCAACTGCCTCTGAGATTGCAAGTCCTAATGATCCGTTTGAATCCGGATCCTGCAGCAGTGCTTCACGACCGGCGTTGGTCTGGTCAGATGGAGAGGGGTAGACAGTGGCTCCCCACATCTGCATCATGGATTTCCGGTACGGCTTCTGAAAATAAGAAACCTTGACCATGTAAACTGTACATTCCATTCCGAACATATTGCATGCCAGTGACAGAGAGCTGCCCCATTGACCGGCGCCGGTCTCTGTGGCAAGGCGTTTAATGCCGTGCAGCTTGTTGTAATACGCCTGTGGAATGGCGGTATTGGGCTTGTGTGAACCTGCTGGCGAGACACCTTCATATTTGTAATATATCCTTGCCGGGGTGCCCAATGCCTTTTCAAGACGGTGGGCGCGGAACATCGGAGAGGGACGCCACATTTTGTAAATCTCGCGAACCTGTTCAGGGATATCAATCCAGCGCTGGGTGGACACCTCCTGCTCCAGTAATGCCGGAGGAAAAATAGCCAGCAGTTCATCCGGCGTAACCGGTTGATTTGTACGGGGAGAAATCACCGGCTCCAGCGGGCCTGGCAGATCCGGGATAATGTTGTACCACTGTGTTGGGAGTTTGTCTTCAGGCAGGATAATTTTAGTCTGCATCTTCAATAGTTCTCCTTTACTCAAGATTGTCTTCGATTCTAATCAACCGGCTCTTTTCACTTATAAAATCAAAGCTGTCAATTTCTGTAAGGGCAGCGCGGATTGCCCCCTCTTCTGCTTCGTGAGTCATAATTACGATCGGTACAGCCTTTCCACCGTTATGACGGGCTGTCTGTACCATAGAAGCTATGCTGATGCCGTTTTTACCAAGCACTCCGGCGATACTGGCCAGCACTCCTGGCTGATCCTGGGCGGTAAAACGCAACATGAAACTGGTAACGATATCTTCCATAGGCTTTAGCGGCAGATTTACAACAGCATCATCCATAAAGCCCAGCGGTGCGTTACAACGGCCCTGTATTCCAGCAGTGATGCTGCGGGAAAGGGCAATTAGATCACCCACAATGGCGCTTGCTGTGGGGTTAGAGCCTGCTCCGCGTCCGTAGAACAGTACCGGCCCCACAAAATCACCGGTCAGGTGAATGGCGTTAAACACGCCGTTAACATCGGCCAGAGGGTTATGCAGCGGTATCATGGTTGGATGAACCCGTACCTCCAACTGACCATCAACGGTTCTTTTACCGATTGCAAGCAGTTTGATCCGGTAGCCGAACTCGGCTGCGTAACTGATGTCAATACCGGATATGCCGGTAATACCTTCTGTATGTATAGAATTAAAGTCAATCCTGGTGCCAAAGCAGAGCGAGGCCAGCACAGCAAGTTTGTGTGCGGTGTCTGTGCCTTCAATATCAAAAGTGGGATCCGGTTCAGCATAACCAAGCTCCTTGGCGTTTTGCAAAACCTCACCAAAATCAGCCCCTTCCTGGGTCATGCGGGTAAGAATATAGTTGCAGGTACCGTTCATTATTCCAAAGACCGAAGTAAAACGGTTGCCAGCCAGGTTGCCTTTGATAGCCGAGAGAACCGGTATACCGCCGCCAACGGCAGCTTCAAACTGGATTTCTACACCTTTTCTGGCGGCTGCTGCGTAGATGTCCTCTCCATGCAGCGCCAGCAGGGCCTTATTGGCGGTAACAACATGCTTGCCTGCCTCGATTGCCTTCAGCACGAAGGTTTTGGCCGGTTCGTAACCGCCGATAAGCTCGATCACAATACTGATTTCAGGATCATTGAAGATCTGGTTTACATCGGTTGTAAGCAGGGAATCGTCTACATCTACACCACGGTCGCTTGTAATATCCAGATCGGCGATCCGTTTAAGAACTACATTCTGACCAACCTTCTGTTGTATGGTTTGGCGATTCTCATGCAAAAGCCTTACAACACCGGCTCCAATGTTTCCGAAACCGATCAGGCCAACTTTTATCTCGTTCATACTGTTTCGCTCCGTTCATCATCTTTGGGACAGGCATCCAGTTCATCAAGCACACCGTTAACAAAGGCCGGGGATTCCTTGTCGCCGTATTTTTTTGCAATCTCTATAGCTTCATTGATACTGACCTTTTTGGGTATGTCTTGGCAAAACATCAGTTCAAATCCTGCCATCCGCATGATGTTCAGGTCTACAAGAGGCATACGGCCAAGGGCCCAGTTTTTGGATCTTGCCAGGATAGCCTGATCAATAGAGTCCCGATGTTCATAAACACCCCTGACCAGTGTTTCAGCAAACTCCCGTGTCTTTTCAGTGGCCTCTACCCCCTC
>DYNH01000114.1 GCA_020721175.1 Trichlorobacter lovleyi
AACCCGCATGTTGTAGATGCTACAGGCAGAACAGATTTAATGGATATGCTTGATTACGGGATCAAGGGGAGCTGGTGAAAGTGATTCAGGACGGTTCAGGTGATTCCGGCTCCAGATGATTCCGGTTCCAGATTCCCATCGTTCCTTAACTGGATTCCTTCACTGCTGGTTCTGTTGTCTGTTGCTGGTGCCAGGTGAAAGGAATCATCAGCCGGTTGAATGTCAATTTCATGGCCATAAATGTTACTCTGTTGCTGGTTCTGCTGCTTGTCCGTAATTGTGGACAGACAAGCTGCTTGCCGGTCTTTTTCCGGTATAATGCAAGGGAGAATCAAGGGGAGCTGGTGAAGCTAAATTTAGCTGTATATTGACATAACATATTGAAATTACATTTACGCTCGGAACACCTGAAACGCTAGGTGTTCCGATTTTTTGTTTGTGGTGTTCCGGGTTAACATATTGTAATAAATGAATAATATGTTATGCGGAACACCGGAACACCTGGAACACCGTTTAAAACACACATATAGTATTTTTATTAAATAACGGTAGTATTTAACTAACAGATTTACTTTTTCCCCAGTCCCCGCAATAATGCAATTATCAGCCAGTAAGATTAGCTAACGGAAAAAGGTGGATAAATGGAGACATTTTAGCGATGTTCCCCAAGTTATACTAAGGTTTAATCCTACCTATAGCCTACCTTTTGTGGCAAAGATAATTATAAATATGGGATATTATGAGTCTTTTTTTTGTTGTTGTTAAGTACTTGCTGAACAAGGTTTGAATACATGAGTTCACCTGTTGTCAGTGTCTGCATACCTACATATAACTATGCGAAGTACCTCACGCAATCAATCGAATCCGTACTTTCGCAGAGCTATACGGATTATGAACTGATAGTTGTTGATGACTGTTCAACTGATGAAACTGACAGATTGATGATAAAGCTGGCTTCAAGGGATGCGAGGATCAGATATTACCGTAACAGTAGCAATCTGGGGATGGTTGCTAACTGGAACTACTGTCTGAAACTTGCTTCAGGAAAATATATCAAATTCCTGTTTGCAGATGACCTGTTGATCTCAATAGACGCACTCGGGAAGATGGTTGATTTGATAAACAGAGATTATGATGTCTCCCTGGTTGCCTCATCAAGAATGATAATCAATGAAAAATCTGAAAACATAGCCTGCTGGAAATATCTTGATCATGATGCGGTGGTTAGCTGCCCAAAGGTTATCAAGGACTGTTTTGTAAATGATTATAACTATATAGGTGAGCCTACAGCCGTTTTGTTTAAAAAGGAAGATGCCGTTAGAGGGTTTGATGCAAACTACAGGCAGCTTGTTGATCTTGAGATGTGGTTCCACCTTCTTGAGAAAGGCAGACTGGCCTATATCAGAGAACCGCTCTGCGCCTTCAGGATTCACGAAGAACAACAGACTGCTGTAAACGCAAAAGAGCAGAGAGCTGAATTTGAAAATCTGAAATTGTATGAAAGTTATATATTTAAAAACTATATAACCATGAATCCCCTGATAAGGGCTTATTACCGCTATGACAAATATTATCTCATCTGGAAACGATGCCACAAATTAAACAGGCTTGATGCAGAAGATGTGTCAAGGTGGATATCATTATATGGAAGAAAGAGATTTTTTTTGTGCCTGCCCTTTTACAAGCTTGTCAAGCCATTTACCAAGATACGCAAAAGTTTGAAAAAGTGGATCAGTGCTGAATGAATTTTAAGGCTGCAGAATGGATAGGGATACTTGAAAATCCTGCCAAGATATACCTTTGTCTTGGATTTTTATTTGGTCTTGTCTTTCTGTTTGTAACGCCCCCATGTTCTATTCCTGATGAACCTACCCATTTTGTCAGGATCTTCAAGGTGGCCCAGGGAGATATGTTTTCTGCAACAGAGGTTAAGCTGCCTTCACTGGATGCCTATTGCGATCTGTGTGAACTGATAGGTATGAATCGGAATCCGCAGAATTCTGATAAACAGCTCAAGGAATTTCTTGCCGAACCTGGTGTGCCATTGTCATTGCAGGAGATGCCAGGTTCATACCCGCCTGTTCCATATCTGCCTGCTGCCCTTGCAGTCAAGGTTTTGTCATGGTTTCAGCCCTCTGCTGCTGTATATCTGTATTCAGCCCGAATGGTGACTTTTTTAACAGCCCTCTGCATTACCTATTACGCGATCAGCATCATGCCGTTTGGCAAATGGGTTATGCTGATACTTGCGCTTTTGCCGATGCGACTTTACATGATGGCTTCATTTTCTCCTGATGCTGTTACTACCGCACTGGCTGTGCTCTGGATTGCATTAGTTTCAGGGATGGCAGTTTCAAAGGCTGACATTGTAAAAAAGGAGATGTTGACTACATTTTTGATCGGTATGTTGCTTGCATTTTCAAAGCCGATGTACCTCATTCTGCTACCCCTTGTTTTTGCAGTTCCGTTAAGATATCTGAGCAGAAAAACGGTAGCAGTCAGATTATGCCTTTTAATCCTGGGTTTATGTGTAGTCTTTGCAGCAGGGATCAAGTTAAGGGAGATAACTGTTTGTGCCGATAAATCGAACATTACTACAAACGGTTTTCAGAAAAGCGGTAAGGACGTAAATCCAGGACAGGCCAGCGGAACAGCAGGTTCCCTGTATTTTCTGGCAGCGGTTAACCCAAAGGCACAGTTGGCCTATCTGATAGAAAATCCTGCCAGGGCAGTCGAGGTTTTTGTAAATGGATTCAAAATATCAGGCGCCTATATACCAAAGGCATGTATCGGACTTTTTGGGTGGTTTAATATAGTCATGGCCAAATGGTTTTACTGGCTTGCCTTTCTTGTTCTGATAATTTCACTGTCTGTTGACAATAAATATAACATACCTGCCAGGTACAGGTTTGTTTCCATCAGCCTGTTTCTGCTGGCGATGCTGATAATTCCTTTAAGCGCCTATCTGCTATGGACACCTGTGGGCAGTAACTATTTTCATGGTGTACATGGCAGATATTTTATTCCTTTTATGCCTCTGCTGTTTCTTTCTCTGGCTGGAATGCAGTGGCGATTTATTAAACCTGACAGGGACAAATTATTGAAAATATCTGTTTTATGTTCCGTTGCAGTGCTGTCTATGGCTAGCGCTGTCAAGATATATGGCAGTTATTATAATCTGACGTCTGTTAAGGGTTTTATTGAGATTGATGCCCGGTCAAATGCCAATGGTATAGCCAATTTATATATCAAGGAAGATAATCAGCAAGGCAAAGATACAAACTGGAAACATGAAGGCATGATTAATATTGTCAAATCTGATGAAGTTCTGTCCTATCAGATCAGGCTTGTCGGCAAACCGGTCAAGGCGATACGGCTGGATTTTGCAGCAACTGGTATGCTTGATATTGAAATTTACAAGATGGAAGTTAAAGATCTGTCCGGTAAACATATCCGTTCGATTGCAGTTGATCGGGTAAGCTGTGATATCAGTGAAGCGGCAAGTTTGAACCAGGCCGGAAAAGGCGGGGTAATACCGTTTGCCATCAGATTGAGCAAAAAACATCCCCTGGTTACTGTAATCTATCAGGATGTGCCGTTCAGATTTACGCCATAATTTTGGCAGAGGGTAAGCCGGCAAGCTGCACTTGCCCATATTGGGGATAAAAGGATACTGTCCGGTTTATGCGTATTTTGATTATTAAAACATCGGCACTTGGGGATGTTATCCATGCCCTGCCTGTTTTGGATTACCTGCGACAGGTAGCGCCGGAGGCCCGGATTGAGTGGGTTGTGGAGGAGCAGTTTTTGCCGTTGCTTGTCCATAATCCGCTGATTGAACAGATACATGTCATCAGGACAAAGGCATGGCGCAGACAGCCGTTCGCCAGTCAGACATGGCGGGAGCTGGCCCTTTTTCGCAGAAAGTTACGAGCTACCAGATTTGACCTGGTTTTTGACCTGCAGGGGAACCTTAAAAGCGGTCTGGTTGCCTGGCTTGGCAGGTCTGCTGAGCGGTTCGGTTTTGAAACAGGTCTGCTTCAGGAGAAGCTGAATGCCCTGTTTACCAATCGCAAGGTTGGCTTCAGGCCGGAGGATAACCGTACCGCTACCCGTTATCTGAGGGTGGTTAGCGTCCCTTTCGGGCGAGATTATCTTGATATGGCCATCTCTTCGGAGATAGTTTCGGCAAGCGAAGATGAGGAGACGGCGGCCAGGTATCTGGCTTCATTGCCGCATGGTATCAAAATATTGCTACAGATTGGAACCACCTGGGACACCAAATTGTGGTACCCGGAGGGGTGGATAGAGTTGGCCAGACGGATTCTTGATCGCTACCACGGCGCTACATTGCTGATTAACTGGGGCAGCCCTGTTGAAAAGGCTTTGGGGGAAAGGATCGTGAGCGAGACCGGCAGTTCCGTACATCTACTGCCCTGGTTCAGGATACAGGAGTTGATTCCACTGATCAGGCAGGTTCAACTGGTTGTAGGGGGAGATACCGGGCCGGTCTATATTGCCGGAGCAGTGGGCACCCCCACTGTTTCGCTGTATCGCGCTACCTCTGCTGCTCTGTATGCCCCTGTCGGGCCTTGTCATTATTCGATTCAGGCAGCAATGCCATGCACAGGATGCATGAAATCTGTCTGCGATCGGGATCAGGAGTGCCGTTACAGCATATCAGCGGATTCTGTAATGGATGCCGTAAATGCTATTCTAAATGAAGAAAGGTGCCTGGATCATGCTTGAAAGATTACAGCTTGCTGGCCTTGAGGAACTACTTGACAGGGCTATTGCCCTCTGGCATCAGGACGATTCAACTTTTGATAAGCTTGACGGGGCGCTTAATCCGCTTGCCCTTGAACTTGCCTGGCGAAACCACCTGCTCTGGCATGAAGAGGATAAAGCCCGTCGAACGGATGTTGATGACAGTGCCATAGCTGCGGTTAAGCGGGCAATTGACCGTTTGAATCAGCAGCGTAACGATCAGATAGAAAAACTGGATGAGGCGATCCTCTCTGAACTTTACGGCAGAGTCAGTGAGCCTGAAACTGCTGCGATCAATTCCGAGACACCTGGCAGTATTGTGGATCGCATCTCAATCCTTTCGCTCAAGGTGTTCCATATGGATGAAGACTGCCGTCGTGATGATATTGACGAAGAGCACCGCAGCCGTTCAAGGCATAAGCTGGATGTCTTGAGACTTCAAAGGCATGATCTGTATCTTGCGCTTACACAGCTTTTTGAGGATTATCTTGCGGGCAGAAAGCGGATGAAGCTGTACAGGCAGTTCAAGATGTACAACGACCCGACACTAAACCCGGAGCTTTACAGGAAAAAGATACAGGCATGAGGATCGCCCTGGTCAGGCTGTCATCGCTTGGTGATATTATCCTGAGCATGGCTGTGCTTCAGGTAATCAGACGGGCTATTCCTGAAAGCAGGATTACCTGGATTACAGATCAGCGGTTTAGCGGTCTGCTGGAACATCACCCTGATCTGGAGCAGGTGGTTGCTGTTGATCTGAAGTCTCTCAAGAGGCATCCTGACTGGTCAGGTCTGGTTGAACAGTGGAAAAGGCTCGGTTCAGTTGGCCCGTTTGAAATGGTAATTGATCTGCATGGAATGATAAAGTCAGCAGTGGTGGGGGCGCTGGCCCGTGGCAGGCAGTTCGGATTTGGCAGGTCTTCCCGTAAAGAGCTGCTGGCCGGTATCTGGTATAAAAAAAGTTTTGATGTGCCTTACGAACTGCCAGCAATGCAGCGGTATCTTGCACTTGTATCAAAGGCGCTTGACCTGCCAACCATGACGCTTCAGGATTTTTTGCCTGAACCTTATATTTTCTGGACTGAAGAGGATTATGCGACCATAGCGCCTTACTGTTCGGATCAGCAAAAGAATATTCTGATAATTCCAGGCACCAGCGCTGTAAACAAAAACTACCCGACAAGACGTTTTGCAGAGGTTGCTGATCTGCTTGAAACTCCGGTTATGGTCTGCCATGGCAGTAAGGCTGAATATGATGCAGCAAATGAGATGGCAGCCTTTTCCAGATATGTAACAGTGCTCCCGAAGCTGACTATAGGACAATTAAAGGCCCTGGCAGGAAGCATGGATCTAGTAATTGGCGGTGATTCAGGCCCTACCCATCTGGCATTGGCAACAGGAGTCCCCTCGATTACCCTTTTCGGGGCAACACCGGTCTGTTTCAGACCTGGTGTTCGCAACAGGGTGATCAAGACTGATACTACGCCAAATATCCTGAAACCTGATATGACAGACTGTTCAGTTTCCGGAATTCCGGCGAAACAGATAGCCGGACTGGCAGTTGAACTGCTCGAATTGCCGGATAACAACCCTCAGGTAAGCCTCTAAATCAATTCAGGACTTCTGAAAATACACGGACTTTTGTAAATAAACAGATATCAGCGAGTTGAGAAACATGTTTTACAGATTGCTTTACTGGCTTAACAGAAAATATATAAAGCTGGGCAGAACTTTGGGAAGGTTTTCTTCTAAAGAAAAACCCCTGGATCTGACTATGCTGCAATCTATGAAACCTGAAGATATCTTTAATCTTTACGTTCACCAGGGGGGTAATGTCAAAGATGTTGAATCAGATATCAGACGTCAGACATACAGGGACAACGGGCGCAGACTGTATCATGGCAAGAGGGTGTTATTCATACTGCCTGCCGGAGCAGTTGGTGGGGGAGCTAATGTTGTTGTAAGCGAGGCGCTTGCCATGCGCAGGATGGGGGTTGATGCTGTTATTTTGAATCTTTCAGCTAACAGCACAGGGTTTAATCGTGATTATGCGGCATTTGAACTGCCGGTGGTTTGGGTAGATGGGCCGGAAGCGATAACCTCCGATCTGTGCAATCAATACAATGCAGTTGTTGCGACGGCTTTCAGAACTGTTGCTTGGCTTGAAAAATATACAAATGCCGGTAATCATCCGGTATTAGGTTATTATATCCAGGATTTTGAGCCGTTTTTCGAGACTGAGGGGTCCGCAGAATATCTTGAGGCGATTGCATCATACAGTCGTATTAAAGGGATTAGGCGTTTTACAAAGACTGACTGGACCAGAAATCTGCTGTTGGAAAGGTTGGGGTGTGACAGTCGTGTTGTTCATCCGAGCTTTGATTGTGATCTCTTTTTCAAAAGGCCACCTTTGGGACCAGAATGGCCGCAAAGAAAACCGAGGGTTGTTGTAATGATAAGGCCGGATACACCGCGTCGAAATCCGGAAGGGACGGTCAGAATTCTGAAAAAACTGTGTAGTAAATACCCTGACAGGTTTGAAGTCCTGGTTTTCGGGATCGGTTCCCGTGATCCGGCATGGTTGAAGTTGAGGCCTGACCTGAACTGGAAAAACGCCGGCGTGCTGAATCCGTTGCAGATGAGTGTGTTACTTAACGAAACGGATATTTTTTGTGATTTTTCACACTATCAGGCCATGGGACTCACAGCTATGGAGGCGATGGCCTGTAAGGTTGCTGTGATAGCCCCGCAAAGCGGTGGTTCCGAGAGTTTTGTTAATAACGGGCATAACGCCATGCTTGTGGATACTAGTTCTGAAGATGCCTGCATTGAAGTGCTTGAAAAGGTGTTGCTAGACGATGAGTTGCGAGTAAACCTTCAGCAGAACGGCGCTGTTTCAATTTCAGATTGCTGCCCAGAGCGATCTGCATTTTGTATCTTGCAGGAACTGTTTGGTGAATAATCCGGATATCACGATTACGCCTGAAGTCTCAAGGACTGCCCTGCTGGTGGGGGGGCAGGGGGTCACCCGTTTGAAAGCGGCGCGGGTAATAGTGGCCGGTATTGG
>DYNH01000115.1 GCA_020721175.1 Trichlorobacter lovleyi
CCCGCCAGTTTACCAACCTGAAGTGGGGCACCCCAGGCCCCTGCACCATGCGTGATCCTGAATTTGGCGCTGTGCGTGTGACTGCATTTGGTATCTATTCCATAAAGATCAAGGATCCTGCCGTTTTTATCCGAGAAATAGCAGGTACCGATGGTGAGTTTACAACAGAAGAGATTCAGGAAAACCTGAAGGGCAAGATCGGCATGCGGATTAAAGAGGTGATGCCAGAACTCAAGATCCCGGTAATTGATCTTGAAAGCAAGGTCTTTACCGTCGGCGAGATGCTTAAAGAGCGGATCAGCCCTTCTTTTGAAGGTTTTGGCATAGCACTGACCGAAGTGCAGGTGCAGGACATAGGCCTGCCTGAAGAGGTTGAAAGGGCCATAGACAAGGCAGGGGCCATGAAGGTTATTGGAAACATGCAGATGTACACCCAGTATGAAACAGCCAATTCCATTAACGATGCAGCAAACAATCCTGGTGGCCTGGCCGCTGCCGGTGTGGGCATAGGCATGGGCTTCGGCATGGGTGGACAGATGGGAAACGCAATGGGGGGCGCTTTTACAAATATGGTACAACAACCAGGAATTACGCCTGGATTCTCAGGAGGGGCACCCCAGACAGCAGCTCCGCCCCCCCCTCCCATGCCCGGCCCTCCTCCCCTGCCACAGCTAAACCTTTTTGTGGCCTTAAATGGCCAGCAGGCTGGACCCTTTGAGGCTCAGGCCCTGCAACAGATGGCTATCAGCGGTCAGCTTACCCGTGACACACTGGTCTGGAAACAGGGTATGGCTAACTGGTCAGCAGCCGGTACATTGCCGGAACTGGCCAGCATATTCGGCTATATCCCTCCGCCAATCCCACCTGGGTAATAATAACAGTTCAGTAGGCTTGAAACTTACCTGCTACAAGGAAAGGTTTTTAACGGATAACCATATTAAGGTCGGTGTTACAGGATAATGAAATGAGTGAGCAGACACAAAAGACAACAGATTTGGCAACCAGACAGTTTCCATGTACTTCCTGCGGCGCAAAGCTTGAATTTTCACCTGGCACCGCCACACTCAAGTGTCCTTATTGCAGCCACATAAACCAGATCCCCCAATCAGCAGAAGATATAAGAGAACTGGATTTTTATGATTTCTTTGCA
This sequence comes from Trichlorobacter lovleyi, assembly GCA_020721175.1. Taxonomy (GTDB): domain Bacteria; phylum Desulfobacterota; class Desulfuromonadia; order Geobacterales; family Pseudopelobacteraceae; genus Trichlorobacter; species Trichlorobacter lovleyi_A. Next base: position 1,151 of record DYNH01000115.1, read on the forward strand.
CGAGCAACTGAACAGGGGGAATCAGAAGATGTGCAAACCGTAAAATGCCAGTCCTGCGGTGCAACATCAACCCTGCAACCCAATATATCCATGAGCCACTGCCCTTTTTGCGGCACTCAGTTGCAGGCAAAGGCAAAGGCCAGCCGACTGCTGAAGCCTGGTGCAATACTACCTTTCAAGGTGCCCAGGAACAAGGCTCTGGAGCTTTTTAGAAACTGGCTGGGCGGGCTCTGGTTTGCACCTGGAGAGTTGAAGGAAAAGGCTGTCAGAGAAGGCGGCATCAAAGGGATGTACATCCCGTACTGGACCTTTGACTCCAAATCAACCACCTGGTATGACGGTGAACGGGGAGAGGACTACTACGAGACCGAATACTACAATGATACGGATAAGGATGGAAACAGTGTAAGCCGTACCCGTCAGGTACGGCATACCCACTGGTACCACGCCAGTGGCACTGTCTGGCAGAACTTTGACGATGTAATCGTGCAGGCAGGTCGCTCCTTGCCCACAGAGATTGTTGAGGCGCTGGAACCGTGGAATCTGAAAGACCTTGTACCTTATCAGGATGCCTACATGAGTGGCTTTCAGGCAGAGGCATATCAGATAGATCTGGGGGATGGCTTTGAGCGGGCCAAACACCAAATGGACGATGCAATTCGTGAGACTGTAAAAAGGGATATAGGCGGAGACCATCAGAGGATTAACACTGTGCGTACCCAGTTTGAAGGGATAACCTTTAAACATATCCTGCTGCCGGTCTGGATCAGCGCCTATAAATACGGGGATAAATCTTACCGCTTTTTGATTAATGGTGATACTGGTGAAGTACAGGGCGAGCGTCCCTGGTCAGTGGCCAAGATCGTTATGACGGTTATTGCCGCCATCATTGTTATTATTCTGATAGTACTGATACTGAAATCTTGAGATACCAGAATTTTTACTACGCATCTGACAGTTATCAGGTTGCATCACCAATAGACCAACATAATTTTTGATACTAAAACCCAACGACCTTTAACTTTTGAATAAAAACGGCCCAGCAATTAAGTTTAAGGGTGGCTAAACCAACAGATAATCCGACACCATTGCCAGGAACATCAATGACAAGATCCATTAATCTAAGTAATTTACTGTCAATATTGGCAATCTCTCTGATACTGCATTACAACCTGCTGCCGGCGGTATTTGCCGGATTGGCTGTTTTTGTGCTTACCCTGAAACTTGCCCGCCATTTACCTGCTAATATGAACCGGATTGCCCGTAAGGCAGCCCTGGCAGTAGTGGTTATCTGTGTAATTTTCTGTTTGATCAGCATCGGCACTATTGTCTGGACATATATTAACAGCAGTCAGGCCATCAATGCCTTGTTAAACACGGTAATTGAAACACTTGACAGCCTTCGTCGCACAGTGCCTGAACATGTTGCAGAGGTGCTGCCCACCACCATTGAGGACCTTCGAGAACAGTTTGTTTCACTGTTGGGTGTGCATGTTCAAAAGATTTCCGTTGTAGGTCTGGAGGGGGTAAAATTTCTGGCCCATGTAATACTGGGGATGATCGTTGGCGGTATGGCTGCTGTTCACCACTTTGATGACCATGAAAAGGCCCCGCCATTTATACGGGCCCTGCGTACCAGGCTTGCAAATCTTACTACTGCCTTTGACAAGGTTGTCTTTGCGCAGGTAAAAATATCTGGACTGAACACTATCCTGACTGCACTTTATCTTCTGGTTGCCTTACCTCTGCTTGGAATTCACCTGCCAATGGGAAGCATACTGGTTTTGATTACCTTTACGGCAGGTATGTTGCCTGTTGTTGGAAACCTGATCTCTAATTCGATAATTGTTGTGCTTAGCCTGGGGATATCACTAGGGGTAGGAATCAGTTCATTGCTGTTTCTGGTTGTAATACACAAGGCCGAATATTTTATGAATGCCAGGATTGTAGGCCATGAAGTACAGGCTACAGCATGGGAACTGTTAAGTGCAATGCTGATTATGGAGGCAGTCTTTGGAATGGGTGGTCTGGTTGCAGCACCGGTTGTCTATGCATGGCTGAAGGCCGAAGTAAAAGCGCAAGGCTATATCTGAAAAAGTTAAAACCGGATATTGAACCATAATAAGCATCAAGGCTGTTTTTGATTTTATAAATAAGGCTAATAATCCCTTCGGGCAATCAGGATTAAGGTCTATAGTGCTGTTCAAGTTCTGAAATCAGGTCGTCCAGAGTTGCCTTGCAAGGCTCCATATCTACTGTAACACCCATTTCAATGCAGGCCCTTGTTGTAACCGGTCCGATGGAAGCAATCATAACTCCTTTTAGCAATCCTTTCAGGCTTTCAATACCTCCAACAAATAATGCCAGGTTACGTACAGTTGATGGAGAGCTGAAAATAACAACATCAATCTGATGCTGTTCAAGGGCATGTCGGACAGCTTCTGGCAGATTTTCCGGCATGATATTACGATAAACCACCGGATCAACAACCACAGCCCCCATCTCCGTCAGCTTCTGCCGTATCAAATCCCTTGCACCATCGGCCCTTGGGAAAAGAACACGGCTGCCATTCAATTCAATTCCTTGAAAAGCGGCAACAATCCCCTCGCCGGTAAACTGCCCGGGAACAATATCGGGCCTGATACCTGTTTCTTCAAGTGCAGTTGCTGTGCTGGGGCCAACCGCACAAATCTTGCAGTTTTGAAGGGCGTCAGTGTTTATCCGTAACTCATTCAACCGCTTGAAGAAGAATCTGACTCCGTTAACCGAAGTCAGAATCAGCCAGTCAAAAGTCTCCATAACCGCTATTGCACAGTCAACAGGCCCCCAATCCAATGGGACTACAAGTTCTATTACCGGACATTCGACAGGTATTGCTCCAGCCTGCTTGAGGCGTGTGACCAGTTCTCCAGCCTGTTCTGCAGCACGGGTTACCAGTACCCGGCGTCCGGTCAAGGGCAGAGGATTTGCGGGGAGTTCAGTGTGCAATTTCTCTTTGGTAGACATCTTCCAGAATCGCTTTTCCCCCTGCAGATAGCAGCATATCTGCCAGCTTACGCCCCAGTTCGGCAGCATCGGTAGCCAGTCCGCTAACATTGGCCTTAACAGTCTGTTGCCCGTTAACTGAGGCTATCAGACCTGTCAGGTTAAGGGTTTCACCCTGTACGCTGCCGAATGCTGCAATCGGAACCTGACAGCCACCTTCACAACGTGCAAGTAAGGACCGTTCTGCGGTAACTGCTGCAGCGGTATCAGGGTGGTTCAGAAATGACAGGGCCTCAATCGTAATGCTGTCATCAAGACGGCACTCAAGTCCCAACGCTCCCTGACCAATGGCCGGTATTGAGAAATCCGTATCAAGCAGTTCTGTGACAAGATCGGCAAATCCCAGGCGGTTAAGACCAGCAGCAGCCAAAATTACGGCATCAAGATTATCTTCCTTCAGCTTGCGAATTCGTGTCTCTACATTGCCCCTTATAATTACCATCTGAAGATCCGGCCTGACCTTGAGCAATTGAGCCTGACGTCGCAGGGCACTGGTGCCGATACGGGCCCCATGACGGAGATCACTGAATTTCACACCATTTGAAATAAAGGCATCACGTGGATCCTCACGCCTTGTTGTAACCACAAGCCCCAGTCCTTCAGGAAACTCTGTGGGTACATCCTTCATACTATGAACAGCAAGATCAATCTCGCCACGCAGCATAGCCTCTTCAATTTCCTTTACAAACAGCCCCTTACCGCCAACCTGCGCCAGCGGCACATCCAGTATCTTGTCTCCCATGGTTTTTATCTTGACCAGCTCTACCTCAATGCCGGGATACTGTTTTTCCAGTTCTGATTTAATCCAGTTGGCCTGCCAGAGGGCAAGCTGACTGGCGCGGGTGCCGATTCTGAGTTGTTTAGGTATCATTAGTCAGTTCTCCTGCTTCATATATATTTTATTCTTCAAGTTCCAGTGAATCATCCTGTTCACCACTGCCCAGTTCAAGATCAAACAACGCACGCAGTGCATCCAGGTACAGGTCATTACGGTTTCCCTGCCCGGCCTTTTTGAGTACTGTTATAGGCTGGTGCAGCAACTTGTTCATGTAAGCCGATGTCAGCGCATCCAGGCGCTTTTCAACATCAGGAGGTGCATCTTTCCAACTGTTTAAAGTTCGTTCAAGCTCTGTACGGCGTAATTCATCAAATCTTTTTCGCAAGGCAACTATGGTTGGTGTTACTTCAAGAGTACCTACCCATTTGAAGAACTGGCCTATCTCTTCGGCGATGATCGCCTCAGCCTTGTCCGCCTCCTGCTTGCGGCCTTCAAGGTTAGCCGCCACCACCTGCTGCAGATCATCCATATCGTACAGATAGATCGAATCCATATCGTTAACAGCAGGATCAATGTCACGGGGCACCGCAATGTCAATCAGAAACATCGGACGCATCCTGCGTCGTTTGACGACATCTTCAAGATCTTTAGGAACAATAATGGCGTGCGGAGCACCAGTGGAGGTAAGAACGATATCAGCCTTGTGCAGATGCAAGAGCAGCTCGTCAAAGGCGATTGCATCACCACCAAACTCCTCTGCCAACTTCTCTGCCCGCTCAAAAGTGCGGTTGGTAACCAAAACCCCCTTCACACCGTTATTCAGGAAATGACGGGCCGCCAGTTCACACATCTCACCAGCACCGATCAGCATTACGGTCTTGTCATCCAGACTGCCGAATATCTTTTTTGCAAGCTCAACAGCGGCAAAAGACACTGACACGGCTGACGAAGCGATCCGAGTCTCTGTCCTGACACGTTTGGCAACAGAAAACGCCTTATGCAGAAAGCGGTTCAGAATTATACCGGAACTCTTGTACTCGGCAGCATAACTGTATGATGTCTTAATCTGCCCAAGTATCTGTGGTTCACCAACTATCATTGAGTCTAATGAAGAAGCCACACGGAATACGTGGCGGATCGCCTCTTCACCGTGAAAGCTGTAGAGATGTGGTTCCAGAGTGTTGTATGAAATACGGTGATAATCAGACAGGAAGCGACGGATTCTGGCAATACCACCTGCTATATCGCGTGTTGTCGCATAGATTTCAACTCTGTTACAGGTAGAGATAATAATCCCCTCTACTATGCCTTCAAGAGCCACCAGCTCCTTCAAAGGTTTTTCGATATTGTCCGGAGAGAAGGCCACCTTCTCCCTGATATCAACCGAAGCTGTCTTATGGGACAGGCCGACAACAATAATATTCATCTTGGCAGTCCCTTTAAGTGTAGCTGTGCAGACCGGGCAGCCAGAGATTGACCCCGATAAATGTAAAGAGCATTACCAGAAAACCAAAGATTGTCAGTATGGCAGCCCGACGACCGCGCCAGCCAGTGGTAAGCCTTCCATGCAGAAGTGCAGCGTAAATAAACCAAGTAATCAGTGACCAGCTTTCCTTGGGGTCCCAGGACCAGTAACTGCCCCAAGCCCGTGAGGCCCAGATAGCGCCTGTAATTATGGCAACCGTCAACATGGGAAATCCGAATGCCAGACAGCGGTAACCGATATCATCAAGTACGTCCAGAGATGGAAGCTTCATAAACATCTGTCCAAGCTGCTTCTTTTTCAAAAAGTGTGACTGCATCAGGTAAAGTACCGCTACCCCGCAAGATATGGTAAAAAAGGCATATGCACCAAATGCCAGGATAGTGTGAGAGTATATCCATGCAGATTTCAGGGCAGGGTTAAGAGGTTTGATGGCAGTAGGCACCATGCCTGCCGCAAGGCTGACCAGCAGTGCAAAAGGGACGACAAAAGAACCAAGTATTCCAACCTTGTAGCGACTCTCAAAACAGAGGTAGACCCCAACAACAGTCAGAGCAAAAAAGGATAACGATTCATGCATATTGGTAACAGGCAAATGTCCTGCTGCTATAAAGCGATGAATAACAGCAAGACAGTGTGCCAGAAAACCGGCAATCAACAATCTCCTGGCGATCATCGCCCTGCATGGTGTTGTCTTCAACAGGCAAACAAGATAGGCTAGTGTTGCAACACCGTAAAGTGTAATGGTCAGGTAAAACGATATCTGTGTCATAGTCTGGGTTCCAGGTTAATCTGTTTCATTATGAAACAACTGAGGTTATTGCAAAAGTCAGGTCCACCCTTCTGAAGCGTGGCTGTTAATACTCATTTAAAAGCGGCTTTAGGCGAAGGGCATCAAATAATAGTTCCTCCCCCCTTCAAGGGGGAGGTTAGGAGGGGGATGGGTTTTTCTTGGCAATACGCTGTAATCATTGAATCTACCCCATCTCCACCCCAGCCCTACCCTTGAATGGGAGGGAGTAATTGGAACTGTTAATTCTTGCCGTTAGCCTTAATTTGTATATTGTGCAGGACCAAGGGATAAGCTAAGGTTTTACAATAGTAGGCCTCTACAGTTAATCAGGCAAGCATTGTAAGTTTCTGCTGCTGATATCGTCAATAGGTTTTCAAGATAAAAACAGAAAATTTTTTTTCTTGCTTAATCAATTCAGACGGTTATGCTTAGAACAAATTTGCCGTGCAAGTTGAATAACAAAATAAGGTAACAAGGAGAGCCTCTTGCAAAAGTCCCGAATTGTGTCATTCCGGCAGGCTTTAAGCCGGA
>DYNH01000116.1 GCA_020721175.1 Trichlorobacter lovleyi
CCGCAACCTGCAATTAAACCGATTAATAAAAGCAACAGAAAGAGTCTGATGTTAAATTTTAGATTTACCATATATTTTAAACCTTTCTTTATATTCACCCAAATGTTCCGCCGGTGGGTGAATTGAATAGATAGACGAGCCTCTTGCAAGAGTCCAGTTTTACGCTTAGGATGACTTTCAAAACAACATGAACAAACTCCGTTCGCCCTGAGCTTGTCGAAGGGCATCCGTTCATGATTCGATAAGCTCACCACGAACGGATAATTGCTTAACTTATTTTGTAATGCGTCCTTACTCTGGTGCAAGTACAAAACTCTCCAGATGTCTGGGCCTGATCAACGAAAAATGCCTGTGGTCGGTAGTCAGGATGGTTGTGGATTTCAGTCGCTCGGCTACAGCAACCACAGATGCATCCACCAAGCCGATGTTTGCTTCACGGTAGGATGCAAGTAACTCAAGGGCACGGGACAGGTCAACTTCCGTTACCTGCTCCAGCCGTAATTCAGCGGTGGCCAGTGAACGTACAAAAGCGGCTTCGGCACCCGGGAAAAGATGGGTATTCAGCAGTTAGCAAGCTTCTGGAACCACGGTAACCGGGACCACCAGCCGACCTTTGAAGCTTTTAAACCAGTCAACAGCCCTGTTGTGCCATGCATCCCCCCGATCTGCCAGGGCGTAAATAATACCGGTGTTCATAATTACCGGAGCGATTGTGACTATTTTTGCCACAGCAACTCCTCATGGTTTTCGGCAACTGTCGGGTCTGTTCCTTGTCCGATGCCGATAAAGGAAAGCGTAGCATCATGAGCCGTACGATTATCGGCAACGTAGCGTTCGAGCGCCTCCCGTACCACTTCGGCTACACTACTTTTTTCTGTCGGGCAAGATTTTTTAAATCCTCAAGCAGATATTCATCCGCAAAAATTGTCGTTCTTTTCATAGTACACCTCTCATATATGATATATGCTGTATGGCGCCATGTGTAATGTCAAGTTACACTCTCTTAAAGTTCTAAAGAATGAAAGAATGTGTACATTAGTTAACGATTGTGTTACAAAGTGACGTTTAAATCAGCGTAACCCTGTTTAATCTTTGTCATTCATGTTATTTTTTGTAGGTATCAAGCTTTCAGGAGAAGTTTTGTCTATATGAAGTCCTGCAAATATCCTATTTCTTACGCGCTTACATCATTTAATAATATTGCAGTGGCACAATCTGAGCCATCCGCCGGATTTTCTCCCAAAGTACCCGCAAAGATTCATCGTCTGCCATCAACTATCTGGAAAAAGATGGAAGGCAAGGTGGAAAATCCCCTGGACAAGGCAATAGGCATGACCCGCGATTTTTTCTTCAGGGAACAACTACCTGACGGTTACTGGTGGGCCGAACTGGAGTCTAATGTTACCATAACCGCCGAATACATTATGCTGTTTCATTTTCTGGGTTTGGTGGACAAGACCAAAGAGCGCAAGATGGCCAATTATCTACTTCGTCAGCAGACTGAAGCAGGCTACTGGACTGTCTGGCATAACGGACCGGGAGACCTTTCAACCACCATAGAGGCTTATTTTGCCCTTAAGCTGGCAGGTTACCCTGCTGAACATGCTGCACTTGCCAAGGCCCGTGATTTTATCCTTTCCTCTGGCGGTATTCTCAAGTCTCGCGTATTTACAAAGATATTTCTTGCTCTTTTCGGTGAATTTTCCTGGTTGGGAGTTCCATCAATGCCGATTGAGCTGATGCTGCTGCCTGACTGGGCCTATCTTAACATGTATGAGTTTTCCAGTTGGGCGCGGGCAACCATAATCCCGCTGTCAGTGGTAATGTCCAACCGTCCTGTTCGTAAACTGCCGCCCCACGCAAGGGTTCAGGAGTTGTTTGTCCGTCCTCCCCGGCCTATTGATTATTCATTTACAAAGGAAGACGGCATATTTTCCCTGAAGAACTTCTTCATAGGTCTTGATCACCTGCTGAAGGTCTATGAGAGTAGTCCGATTCGTCCTTTTAAAAAGCATGCTACTGATCTGGCTGAAAAGTGGATACTTGAGCATGAGGAAAAGACAGGGGACTGGGGTGGTATCCAGCCTGCAATGTTAAATGCAATTCTGGCGCTGCATTGTCTGGGGTACGACAACCAGCATCCGGCTGTGGCTAAGGGTCTTGAGGCATTGGCCAATTTTTGCATTGAAGATGACGAGACCCTGATGTTGCAATCCTGTGTATCCCCTGTTTGGGATACTGCATTGATTATAGTGGCAATGCAGGAGGCAGGGGTGCCGGAGGAGCATCCCTCACTTATCAAGGCTGCCCAATGGCTGCTGGATAGAGAGGTTCGGATAAAGGGTGACTGGAAAATCAAGTCGCCTGATCTTGAGCCGGGTGGATGGGCCTTTGAATTTCTGAACGACTGGTATCCTGATGTTGATGATTCAGGCTTTGTCATGCTGGCTATTAAGGATATAAAGGTAAAGAACAGCAAGGCCAAGGAGGATGCCATAAGGCGCGGAATTGCCTGGTGTCTTGGGATGCAGAGTGAAAACGGCGGCTGGGCTGCCTTTGACAAGGACAACAACAAGCATTTCCTGAACAAGATTCCGTTTGCAGACCTTGAGGCACTTATTGATCCGCCGACATCTGACCTTACCGGCAGGATGCTGGAGCTGATGGGGAATTTTGGTTACCCGATTGATCATCCACGGGCAGTCGCTGCCCTGGAGTTTATCAGAAAAGAGCAGGAACCTGAAGGTCCCTGGTTTGGAAGATGGGGTGTCAACTATTTTTACGGAACATGGTCAGTGCTTTCAGGCTTGCAGGCAATCGGTGATGATATGAATAAGCCGTACATCAGAAAGGCGGTTGAATGGATTAAATCACACCAGAATCTTGACGGAGGATGGGGCGAGGTCTGTGAATCCTATCTCGATCGTTCTCTGATGGGTTGCGGCCCGAGTACAGCTTCCCAGACATCATGGGCGCTGATGGCCTTGATGGCCTCTGGTGATACAGGATGTACGGCGGTTGAGCGTGGGATACATTATCTGCTTGACACTCAGAATCCTGACGGTACATGGGATGAAGATGCATTTACAGGCACCGGGTTCCCTAAATACTTTATGATCAAGTATCATGTTTACCGGAACTGCTTTCCCTTGACGGCACTTGGCAGATACCGTCGGCTGATGGCATTAAAAGCGGACTCCTGATTAATCAGGTTAAACGTTATCAAACAAGCCTGGCTCGGTAAGCCCCGCTGTTTCAAGACGGGGCTTTTCCCTTTCTGGAGAAATCAGCAATCATTATGAACGTATTTGTTACAGGCTCTACCGGTTTTATAGGTGCATGCATAGTACGTGAACTGCTTAAAGATGGCCATCAGGTCAGGGTTCTTGTAAGGCACGGTTCCAACATATCCAATCTTGATCGGCTTGATGTTGATATCCTTTCCGGGGGATTGCACGACAAATCACTGCTTGTTAAGGGAATGTCAGATTGCGACTGGGTGTTTCACGTTGCGGCAGATTACAGGCTCTGGACTCCTGAACCTCAGGCTATGTACCATGCCAATGTAGAAGGAACCCGCTCCATCCTTCAGTCAGCCCTTGAATCAGGGGTAAAGCGTGTGGTCTATACCAGCAGTGTCGGCACATTGGGTAATCCCGGCGATGGAACACCCGGTAATGAAGATACGCCGGTCTGTTTTGAAGATATGGTAGGAGATTACAAAAAAAGCAAGTTTCTAGCAGAACGGGAGGCTGAAAAATTCATTGACAAGGGGCTTGACCTGATTATAGTCAACCCCTCAACCCCAGTGGGGCCCAATGATATTAAACCTACCCCTACGGGGAGAATTGTTCTGGATTTTCTTAACCGCAAGATGCCTGCCTACCTTGACACAGGGCTTAACCTGATTGCTGTTGAGGACTGTGCCCGTGGTCATATACTGGCGGCAGAAAAGGGCAGAACCGGTGAAAAGTATATACTTGGTAACCGTGATCTGACCCTGCGTGAAATCTTTCTGATGCTTGAACAGTTGACCGGTATTGCCGCTCCAAAGGTGAGGCTACCTTACAAACCGATTCTGCTGGCAGCCTATCTGAATGAGTTCTTGTCCCGTATTACCGGCAGAGAACCGCTGATACCGCTTGCCGGTGTTCAGATGGCGAGGAAATTGATGTTTTTTGAAGCTTCAAAGGCAGTGTGTGAACTTGGGCTCCCCCAGACACCGGTAGAAGAAGCGCTTGGGCGTGCTGCTGACTGGTTCCGCTCTAACGGTTATCTCTCTGCATGAAGGAAACCTGATTATGTTACTTGAAACCATACAAGGTCCGGCAGATTTGAAGCAGCTCCCTTTGGAGCAACTTGCCGGTCTGGCTGAGGAAATCCGTTCATTTCTGCTGTCAACTGTATCAGAGACAGGCGGACATCTGGGGTCCAATCTTGGGGCTGTTGAGTTGACTCTGGCATTACACTACTGTTTCTGCACACCTGCGGACAAGATCGTCTGGGATGTGGGGCATCAGGCGTACATACACAAGATACTTACCGGACGTCGTGAAATGTTTTACACCCAGCGTCAGTATAAAGGGATATCTGGTTTTCCCAAACGCAGTGAATCAGAGCATGATGCCTTCGGGGTTGGTCACGCATCTACCTCAATCTCTGCTGCCTTGGGGATGGTGGTTGCTGATGATCTTGATCAGAGAAAAAATCGGGTAATCGCAGTGATCGGGGACGGTTCAATGACTGGCGGCATTGCCTTTGAAGGTCTGAATCAGGCAGGGCACCTCAAAAAGAATCTGATAGTTATATTAAACGATAACGAGATGTCTATCTCCAAGAATGTTGGGGCATTTTCTTCGTTTGTATCTCGCAAAATGACCACCCGACATTTCAGGGAACTGAAGCGGGAGATGAAAGACCTGCTTACAAATATCCCCGCCTTTGGCAAGGATATTCTCAAGTTTGCCAGACGTGCTGAAAACTCCCTGAAAGGCTTCCTTACCCCTGGCGCCCTGTTTGAGGCCCTGGGGTTTGACTATATCGGTCCGATAGATGGTCATAATCTGGCCGGCCTGATAGAGGTATTTAACCATGCCGGCGAGTTTGATGGTCCGCTTCTGATTCATGTAATGACTACAAAAGGCAAGGGGTACCTTCCGGCTGAAGAGACCCCGGACAAGTTTCATGGCGTTGGCGCCTTTGATCTGACAACCGGCAAGTCACCCCCCAAAAGTTCCTCTGTTTCATATACAGAAGTCTTTGGCCGCACACTGGTTGATCTGGCCAGAGATGATCAGAAGATTATTGCCATAACCGCTGCAATGCCAGACGGAACAGGACTTAACTATTTTGCGGAAGCCATGCCTGATCGTTTTTTTGATGTGGGCATTGCAGAGCAGCACGGTGTCTGTTTTGCAGCAGGTCTTGCTGCTGATGGCTACAAGCCGGTGGTGGCAATCTACTCATCATTCATGCAGCGGGCATATGATCAGGTTTTCCATGATATCTGCCTGCAGAATCTGCCGGTGGTAATCGCAATGGATCGCGCTGGTCTGGTTGGTGATGATGGCCCCACACACCACGGTGTCTTTGATCTCTCATTCTTGCGTCACCTTCCCGGTCTCACCTTTATGGCGCCGAAGGATGAAAATGAACTTGGCAGGATGCTCAAGACAGCCCTGAATCTTAACAAACCGGTTGCAATCCGCTATCCGCGAGGAGCGGGTTACGGTGTGTCCCTTGACAAGACAGTTCAGCCCTTGCCGATCGGAAAGGGTGAGCTGTTGCGGGAAGGGGCTGATCTTACAATCATCGGCATAGGCTCTACAGTGATCCCGGCCCTTAAGGCTGCGGAACTGCTGGCTTCATCCGAAGGTATCAGTGCGGCTGTTGTCAATGCCCGTTTTATTAAACCTCTGGATGCCGAACTTATCTTGGGGCAGGCCAGATTTACCAGTAAAATCATAACAGTTGAAGAGAATGTTATCCAGGGCGGTTTTGGCAGCGCTGTTTTGGAACTGCTGCATGATAATGGACTTGGTCATACAAAAGTCAGGCGGCTTGGTATTGCTGACATGTATGTTGAACAGGGCTCACAGGCCCAGCTTCGCAAGGATGTGGGGATTGATGCTGAAGGAATAGCTGCTTCAGCAAAGGCTTTTATTAAAATTTGAAAAGGAATCTGAATTAATGCGTTTCCCGTGGCGTCTCAATTATGATCTGACCAAATATATCATCAGGAACAACCTTAACAAGGTTAGCAGGTATCCGCTGGTGCTGATGCTTGAACCGACCCATCTATGCAATCTGGCCTGTGCCGGCTGCGGCAGGATCAGGGAATACGCTTCAACCATCACCGATATGATGTCGCTTGAGGACTGTCTGCACTCGGTTGATGAATGTCCGGCACCGGTAGTAACAATTACCGGCGGTGAGCCTTTTCTGTATCCCCATATTTTTGATCTGACGCAGGGCGTTTTGGATCGCGGCCGTCACATCATGTTTTGCAGTAATGCCCTTTTGATGGAACAATCCCTTGAGAAGATGCAACCTCATCCCAATCTTACCTTTAACCTCCATATGGATGGCTTGGAAGAGACCCATGATCGAATCCTTGGCCGCGAGGGATGTTTCAAAATCGCTCTTTCTGCCATCAAGGCAGCAAAGGCCAGGGGTTTCAGGGTTTGCACCAATACAACTATCTTCAAGGACACCAATCTTGTTGAGATGGAGATGCTTTTCCAGCAACTGGAAGAGATGGGGATAGATGGAATACTTGTAGCCCCAGGTTTCAGCTATGAGGCGATAGAGGAAGAAAAGATGTTTCTGGAAAGGCTGGAGATAGAAAAGAAGTTTCAGGAAGTCTATGAGATGAGCAAAAAACACCGTTTCTGGTCAACTCCGATGTATCTGCGTTTTTTAAAGGGAGAAAAGAAGCTGCAATGCACCCCATGGGGTAATCCTACCCGCAATCCCCAGGGATGGAAGGCCCCCTGCTACCTGATTACCGATGCACATTATCCCAGCTTTAAAGACCTGATGGAAAAGGTAGACTGGGACAGTTACGGCGTAGGTAAAGACCCGCGCTGCGCCCAGTGCATGATGCATTGCGGATTTGAGCCGACAGTAGTTACAGAGATAGGCAAAAGCCCCAAAGATATACTTGAGATGTTGTTATGGAATCTGTCCTGATGCTTCCTCATTAGCCGGATCCTCACCCGTCAGTTATTGCGGTTTTTTATCTTGGTGCTGCCCTTGTATCCTTGCAGTGGCTGCCAAGAGTGTGGTGAATAAAACACCCGTAAGGGGAATAATCCCGCCGTACTGTTGCGGTTTTAGGCTCCCGGGAGCCCTGTTTTCAGGGCTGCATACTTTACGGTACAAGGAGCCACAACTATGCCAAGTAAAACCAAATCTACCCCTACACATCTTTCAACACCTGTACCCCTGCCTGCAAAGTCTAACAACTTTATTTAATTCGTTTAATTTGTTAAACGTAAAAAATCACCTGTTGATTGTTATGAAAAAATAGATACAGAAAACAAGTAGTACAGAATTCTGGCAGTTCAAAGGTTTGTGTCTAGAGAAAGCCCTGAATCAATCTGCACATCGCTTGGGAAATCGAAAGTCTGGCTGTACAAATGGGTTGGACGTCACCTTGAAAACGATACTATACCGCAAGCGGTCAAGAATTGAGATTTTGTAGGGGCATCCCCTTGCGGGTG
>DYNH01000117.1 GCA_020721175.1 Trichlorobacter lovleyi
CTTAGTGAATAACACATCTCTAACAGGTGTGTCATTGAAAACTGTTTGAAACGTGAATCTGGCAAAAGTCCTGAATTACGTTCATTCCGGCTTGAAGGTTGCTGGAATGGTAGAATTTAGAACTTTTGGCAGAAGCTGATCAGTTTTTAAACAGTACATTCAGCCTCTTTTAACTTGCCTAGAAGACCTTGATATGTTATAAGTAATTAAGAATAAGAACTAAAAAGTTTTTGCGAGGCCTTTTTTCAAGGGTCTCATCGCCCTCGTTTCCGCCCCTCCTGGTGACGGGGGCTTTTTTTATATTCAAATTTTGTTCTTGGCTTTTGACAAACTGTTAGCAGTATGATATGCAGACAACCTGCTAAATCTCCAACTGTCCATGTTTACGGACTGAAATGATAGCCGGGTCCTGCGCAACGGCAGGCTGTAAACCCCGCCAGGTCCGGAAGGAAGCAACGGTAGCGGCTGACGCTGTGTGCCGCAGGGCAACCCGGCTATCATTTCAGTCCGCAAGCTGTGAGCTGCATACCCAAGTCAGGAAACCACCTGTGTCTTACGAAGTCCTTGCCCGTAAATATCGCCCACAGACTTTTTCCGGGCTTACCGGTCAGGAACATGTCAGCCGCACCTTGCAAAATGCCATTGAAAGCGGCAGGGTTGCCCATGCCTTTCTTTTTACAGGCGCCCGCGGGGTAGGCAAAACAAGTTCAGCCCGTATCCTTGCCAAGGCACTTAACTGCGAGCATGGTCCATCTGTTGAGCCATGTAACATCTGCCCCCAATGCAAAGAGATTACAGAAGGCAGTTCAACAGATGTCTTTGAAATAGATGGGGCTTCAAATACAGGCGTGGATGATGTGCGTGATCTGCGTGATAACAGTCGGTATCTGCCATCACATAGCAGATACAAAATCTATATAATTGACGAAGTCCATATGCTTTCTACCAATGCCTTCAATGCGCTTTTGAAGACACTGGAAGAGCCCCCTGCGCATGTCAAGTTTATCTTCGCCACTACAGAGCCGCACAAACTTCCGATTACTATCCTTTCACGCTGTCAGCGCTTTGATTTCAAACGTGTTCCCCTCGCCAGTATATCCGGGCGCCTTAGGGAAATTGCTGATAGTGAATCTATTTCAATCAGTGACGCCGCCCTTACATTGATCGCCCGCAAGGGTGATGGAAGTATGCGTGACTCGATTACCTGTTTTGATCAGGTTCTGGCATTTTGTGGCAACACTGTTGCTGATGATGATGTTGTGACGCTGGTGGGGGTTGTTGATCGTCGTCTTCTTGCTGATATTTCCGGCGCAGTTTTTACCGGCGATACCCAGGGTGCTTTTGAAGGGTTACAGCGGGTGGATTCTTTTGGCTATAATATCAGACAGTTTACCCAGGAATTAATTGGCCACTTTCGCAATCTGCTGATTATTCGTTCTGTGCCAAGACCCGAAGAGATTCTTGATCTTGCAGAATCTGAACTGGAGCAGTTGAGGCAACAGGCAGAAGAACAGACGGTTTCGGATATTCAAAGACGTCTCACCCTGCTTGTCAAGGCAGAGAGCGAGATGCTACATTCATCTTTTCCCCGTTTGCTGCTTGAGATAGCGTTGCTTAAAATGACCAACCTGCAGCCGGTAATACCGATTCGGCAGTTACTTGAAAGGATCAGGCATCTTGAAACCTGTCTGGCAGGGGATCAGGAGCTCTGGGCACCCACTCCTGCTGCATCTTCACCCCATGCTGTTAATCATAAAACCCAGCCTGCAGACAGGGAATCAGGTCGTTCAGCAGGAACCGGCTTGCAACAGAAACGGGAACAGTACGTTGACGGGTGGGATGGATTTGTCTCTTTCTGTAATGCACAAAAACCTGCCATAGGGTCGCTTCTTGAACATGGCTCGCCAATTGTTTACAGCCATGAAAATCTGGAAATCGGTTTTCCCGAAGGTTCATATTTTTTGACAAGTCTGCAGGATGCGGACAACAGAAAGCTGGTAGAAGAGCTGGCGTCCCAATTTATGAACCAGCCCACTCAGGTGAAGATACGCCCGATTACTATTGTTGGTGAGGCAGGCTCTCCAGCATCAGTTGCAGAAAAAAAAAAGCTTGATGAGATAAAACAGTTTGATTCAATACAACGAGAAGTTGTCGAACATCCGGTTGTGCAGGAATCACTTCGACTGCTTGGTGGCGAACTTGTTGAAATCCAGAAGTTCTGAAGAGTTTATCAGACTTGTTTCGCCTTAACCTTAACTATTCAACGTAAATCGTCAGAATCGTTTATTGATTCTGTCATGCCGGAAATCTTCTGTCCGGCATCCAGCTTTTAATGCTTTAAAATCTGTGTTCCGTCTTGAATTCTGCCGGAAAGACACGGTACCGAGCAAACTATAAACCAAAAAGGAGAATATTTAATGTCTAAAGGTTTGGCAGGAATTATGAAGCAGGCCCAGATGATACAGCAGAAGATGGCAAAATTGCAGGAAGAGGCAACCCTTAAAGAGGCTACAGCAACAGCGGGCGGTGGAGCTGTAACGGTTGTGGTTAATGGTAAAAACGAGGTTAAATCTCTGCTTATAAAGCCTGAAGCTGTTGATCCTGGTGATGTTGAGATGTTGCAGGATTTGATAATTGCCGCACTGAATGAGGCTCTTAAGAACGTACATGATGAAATGGCAGGGGAGATGTCAAAAATCACTGGTGGCATGAGTATTCCAGGTCTTTTTTGATACGAAGGTTTTACTACTGCTATAACTGCTGTTTAGTCCGGTTTTCTTTGCAGCTTTACTGATGTTGACTTTTTACAGGGAACCCGAAACGGAAATTCATTTCCTAAGCTATTAAAATATCTGAACAGATGCGATTTTGTATCCTTTGTGGCATACCTCTGAATTCAGAAGACTGATTTAAAGTTGCTATAACCCTGAATGCATTTGATTTAAACCGTGCTATAATTCTAAAAAAATGTTTTATCTGGCCCTTATTCTATGCTACAACAAGCCCCATCCTTAACCAGACTTGTGGGAGAACTTAAGAAGCTGCCAGGTATTGGTGAGCGTACAGCTCTTCGGCTGGCTTTTCATCTTCTTAAATCACCTCAAAATCTGGGCTGTCTTGCTGAGGCCCTGCTGCAGGTAAAGGAGAACATTCGTAACTGTTCAACCTGCTTTACGCTTACCGAGCATGACCCTTGCCCAATCTGCAGCGGTAATCGTGACTTAAGTGTTATCTGCGTGGTTGAGACTTCTCAGGATCTGATGGCACTGGAACGCAGTAATTCATACCACGGCTGCTACCATGTACTTCAGGGGGCTATTTCTCCATTACATGGTATAAATCCTGATGATCTGAGGATTCGGGAATTGCTGGAAAGGGTTACAGGTGGTAATGTAGAAGAGGTAATTGTGGCCACCAATTTTACTGTGGAAGGCGAGACAACGGCCCTCTATCTTTCGCGGCAGTTAAAAACCCTCGGAATCAGGGTGACCAGACTGGCTCACGGTATTCCTCTGGGGAGTGACATTGAATTTGTAGACTCGGCCACTGTACAGTGGGCCATGAAAGGCAGAAACGAGTTCTAAGGCATATATCTGCATAAATCAGCACTGGACGTTATCAGTAGTACCAACATCAACAGGAGGAGCAGCATGAACAAAAAGATGGTCACCATTGACGGTAACACTGCCGCAGCTCACGTGGCACACGCCACCAACGAAGTTATTGCTATTTACCCGATTACACCGTCCTCGGTTATGGGTGAGATTGCCGACGCCAAGAGTGCGGTCGGTGAAAAGAATATCTGGGGAAATGTCCCCTCAGTAATCGAGATGCAGTCTGAAGGAGGGGCCTCTGGTGCTGTGCATGGCGCCCTGCAGGCCGGTGCCCTTACCACTACTTTTACTGCCAGCCAGGGCCTCCTGCTGATGATCCCCAATATGTTCAAGATTGCGGGTGAGTTGACCTCTACTGTTTTTCATGTCTCGGCCCGTGCCATTGCAGCTCAGGCTCTTTCCATCTTTGGAGACCATTCTGACGTAATGACCTGCCGCTCCACCGGATGGGCCTTTCTCTGCTCCAACAACGTTCAGGAGGTTATGGATTTTTCACTGATCTCCCAGACATCCACTCTGCGCAGTCGCGTGCCGTTTCTCCATTATTTTGACGGATTCCGCACATCCCATGAGATTCAAAAGGTTGTTGAACTCTCTTTCGATGAGATGAGGGCAATGATTGACGACAAGCTGGTTGCAGAACACAAGGCCCGTGGTCTTAACCCTGACAGACCGGTGATGCGCGGTACCGCCCAGAATCCCGATGTCTATTTTCAGGGGCGTGAGACAGTCAACCCTTACTATCCGATTTGCGTAAAGATTGTAGAAGAGGAGATGGACAAGTTTGCGGAGCTGACAGGACGCCAGTACAAGCTGGTCGATTATGTTGGCGCAAAGGATGCCGAGCGAGTTGTTATTGCTATGGGTTCCGGTGCCGATGTGGTTCAGGAGACCGTTGAAAATCTGGTTAAAAACGGTGAAAAAGTTGGCTTGGTCAAGATACGTCTGTATCGTCCGTTTCCGCTGAAGGCCTTTATTAAGGCACTGCCAAAGACAGTTAAAAAAATTGCCGTACTTGATCGCACCAAAGAGCCTGGATCACTGGGTGAGCCGATCTATCTGGATGTTCGCACAGCAATCGGTGAGGCGATGGAGAATGGCACATTTAAGGTAAAGAGCTATCCTGTTGTAGTTGGCGGACGTTATGGTCTGGGGTCAAAAGAGTTCAGCCCTGCCATGGCCAAGGCGGTTTTTGATAACCTTAGCCTTGAAAAGCCCATGAAAAACTTTGTTGTCGGGATTGAGGAGGATGTCACCAACTGTAGCCTCAAGGTAGATTATTCCTATAAAAACCCGATGGAAGGGGCCTACCAGGCCATGTTCTATGGTCTGGGTTCAGATGGCACCGTGGGAGCCAACAAGAACTCCATCAAGATTATTGGCGAAGAGACCAGCAATAACGCACAGGCCTACTTTGTATATGATTCCAAAAAAGCCGGTTCAATGACAACTTCACACCTGCGATTTGGAAAGAGCCCTATCAGGGCCCCGTATCTAGTTCAGGAGGCTGACTTTGTAGCTTGTCACAACTTCTCTTTCCTGGAAAAATATGACATGCTCTCAAAGGCAAAGACAGGCGCCACTTTCCTTTTGAATGCCCCCTTTAGCGCAAGTGAAGTCTGGGATGAAATACCAAAGGAAGTTCAGCAGCAGATCATTAGCAAGAAACTGAAATTCTACGTGATTGACGGCGTAAAACTGGGTAACGAAATCGGTCTGGGACCCCGTATCAACGTGATCATGCAGACTGCATTCTTCAAGATTTCAAATATTATTCCTATCAAGGATGCTGAAGCATCCATCAGAAATGCCATCAAGAAATCTTACGGCAAGGCTGGTGAAAAGGTGCTTGAGATGAACTACAAGGCTGTAGATGCAGGCCTGAATAACTTCTATGAGGTACAGGTTCCTGCAAAGGCTACAAGCAAACTAAAAATGGCCGCAGCCGTTTCTGCCAAGGCTCCCAAATTTGTAAAGAATGTTACCGGTGTGATGGTTGCAGGCCTTGGTGATGACCTGCCAGTTTCGCTGATGCCTGCCGATGGTACCTTCCCAACTGCCACCAGCCAGTATGAAAAGCGCAATATTGCTACAGAAATACCTGTATGGACACCAGATAACTGCATCCAGTGCGGTATCTGTTCCTTTGTATGCCCGCATGCTGCAATACGTATCAAGGCATATGACAAGGACCTGTTAAAGGATGCCCCCCAATCATTCAAGTCAATGGATTGTGGTATTCCGGAGATGAAGGGTAAGGGATATACTATTCAGGTAGCGCCTGAAGATTGTACAGGCTGCGGTGCCTGTGCCCACAATTGTCCTGGCAAAAACAAGGTTAAGGCATTGCAGATGGCTTTCCAGCCACCTTTGCGTGCATCAGAGGTTCAAAACTTTGAATTCTTCCTTAATCTGCCTGATGTGGACGCAACTCAGGTCAAATTGGAAACCTTGCGCAGTAACCAGCTTATCCGTCCTCTGTTTGAATACTCTGGAGCCTGTGCTGGCTGCGGAGAGACCCCGTATCTGAAGCTGTTGACCCAACTGTTTGGTGACCGGATGATGATAGCTAACGCAACCGGGTGCTCTTCAATATATGGAGGAAACCTGCCAACCACACCATATGCAAAGCGCGCAGATGGCCGTGGCCCGGCTTGGTCCAACTCTCTGTTTGAGGATAACGCAGAGTTTGGATATGGTATGCGCCTGACGGTTGACCAGTTCGCTAAATCTGCATCCGAGTATCTTTCTGAAATGATTGAAAACAAGGCATTTGCCGCACATTCTGAACTGTTCAAGGAAATTCTGTCTGCTGACCAGACAGGCCAGGCAGGTATAGAGGCGCAGCGCGGACGTGTTGAGAAGCTGAAAGGTATTATTAAGGGCAGCAAGGATTCAATAGCAAAACTTCTGTTACCAATCAGTGATTATTTGGTCAAAAAGTCAGTCTGGTGTATAGGTGGTGACGGATGGGCATATGATATCGGTTATGGTGGTCTGGATCACGTTATCGCCAGTGGTAAAAACATTAACCTGCTGGTACTGGATACAGAGGTCTACTCAAACACAGGGGGGCAGGCATCAAAATCTACACCGCTGGGCGCTGTAGCTCAGTTTGCAGCAGGTGGCAAGCCTGTCTCCAAGAAGGACCTGGGTATGATGGCGATGTCATATGGCTCTGTATATGTAGCTACGGTATCCCTTGCCAATCCTACCCAATGTGTCAAGGCCATGCTTGAGGCAGAGGCCTTTGACGGCCCATCATTGATTATTGCCTACTCTCACTGCATTGCACACGGTATTGATATGACTGCCGGCGTGGATGCGCAGAGAAAGGCTGTTCAATCCGGTTATTGGCCACTTTATCGTTACAATCCGGCATTGGCCGTTGAATCAAAGAACCCGCTTCAGTTAGACAGTAAGGCTGCTACAATCAGCTTTGAAGAGTATACAAATAACGAAAACCGCTATCGTATGCTCAAGAAGGCCAATCCTGCCCAAGCTGAGGCATTGATGAAAAAGGCTGGTGAATGGGCCAGGGAACATTTCGCCTACTACCAGAAGCTGGCAGCTCTCAGCTTTGATGATAATGGCGAAAAATAACCAGCAATAAAAGTAAAAGCAGCAGTAAAAAGCCCTGTAGAGGAGTCTGCAGGGCTTTTTTCGGAATACAGTAGAGCCGGCATCCTGCCGGCAGAAGCCGGCAGAAGCCGGCAGGATGCCGGCTCTACTCAAAAGGCTCAACTTTTGCACTCACTTCTGGAATATCAAAAAATGAACCTTAATTCTGCTCCAAACAAAAATGGAAAAATCAAACGCCCGGTAATCGCCTTGCTATTATCCGGACTTGTTTTGCCTGGCCTGGGACAGCTTTATCTGGGAAGAAAAGTCAAAGGGATTTTTCTTGTTATGGCCGTAAACCTGCTACTGCTAGTTTCACTCTTTTTTATAATGAAAATTATCGGCCCGGTTATCAGCGCAAATCTGACCGGCGTTCCGGTTACCTTTAA
>DYNH01000118.1 GCA_020721175.1 Trichlorobacter lovleyi
CTAACAATAATTACAGTGTATTACGCAATTCTATCAACTGCGAAAGTTGAGTAAACTAATTAACCGGGTAACATCCATCCCATGAAACTGAAATCAGGCTATTTTTATGGTATTATAACGAAGTTTTTGGTACTTATGAGTTTTTTAACAGGGAGCTTTAATCTTGATGCCCTCGCAAAAAGTCAAAAATGGGCGGTTTTTGGTCTTGTAACATATTGATATTACAGAGGCACAAAAACCGAAAAAAGAGAATTTGCGAGTGCATCAATCTTTATAGATGTTCAATTCAGGAGGGGTTTTAATGGATGGTTTTGAATATCTTTTTTTAATCGCTTTTTTTGGTTTACCCGGGATCGCCGGTGCCTGGTTTGCCCGTACACGCGGTAAAAATCCTCTTTTGTGGGGACTGGTTTCAGCACCGTTTCCATTTTTTGTCTTTATATTATGGATGCAAAAACCTTCTGTTGAGGTGCCTGGCTATTTTAGAAAATGCCAATCTTGCGGCATGGTTTATCCCTGGAAACTTGATACCTGTAAATACTGCGGCGTAGCTAGGAAGTTGTCCTGATGTTAATTAAATTGAAAAATTAAACAGACTATCGCCAAATTACAAGTCTGCTATTGACAACGCTACCAAAATCTTAGATCGTTCTTATTTGGCAATTTCATAGCCGAAATCCAGCATTAACTTTCGGAATAAATTGACTCCCCGACAAAATTTTTCTGGGATGAAATTCTTTTTGCTGGGATTTCAGATGAGGCTGACTCAAGCTGGTCTTAAAAAATCGTAATCTACCCAGTACAGTATCGAAGATTGTCATTCTGGCAGGCTTTTAGCCGGAATCCAGATTTTAAAGCCTTAAAAAGCTGGATTCCGGACATAAAATTCCGGCATTACAGAATCAACAACTGATTCTGACGGTTTGTGCTGAATAGTTACCAAAAATTTTTTTGTATGAGGATTTATCAAGTGAATAATAACATTACCTATTTTGATAAAGTAGTGCGTGGAACAGAACGTGAGGATGGACTTGTAATTGTTCAGTTTCTTAAGGGGATGATTGGAAAAAAGTTTTCTTTTCTGAATTATTACAAAGAAATTCCAGTGTCATATGATGCCAAGTTGGTATCGGTTGAAAACGATATGGCAGAGTTTGAGGTTCATGAATATCAGGCCAAGGTGATAGCTGTTGAAAAATTAGCAGCGATCAGGGCACACGAAAAAAGTCCTGTGCCTGATGATCTGGTGGGTGAAGTATTTTATGTAAATGTTTCTCGTAAAAAGGTAATTTTAACACGTTTTCACTACGCAAAAATAAGGGCTGATTTACGCCGTTTTGTTCGGGTTTGTCTTGAAGGACATTATGCTGATGTTGATATTCACCTTGAAAACAATATCATACCTGCTTCAGTTCGTGATATCTCACTTGGAGGCCTTGCAGTTTTTTTATCTGACAAAGATGGTCTTGAACCCGGCATGGAAGTAAGTCTGATTTTAAAGCTGGAAAATGCTTCTGTTCGAGAGATAGGCGCAGCCTGTAAAGTAATCAGGTTGTTGAATGATGAACCTCCTTATACCTTTATCCTTGAATTTATTTCTGACCGCAACTCCCAACAGGCACTAGCCTATTATATAAACCAAAGACAGGTCGAGATCATCAAAGAATTGAAAGAGCTATCAGTTTAAAATTGTTGAAGACACCTTATGGTTGCTTAATATTTAATCAATTTGTGATGTTTTGCCTTTTTTGTGTGCTTTATTTTGCTGGCCTTTTTTTAAAACAATCCGGAACATCTTCTGTTTTTTAATATCATCTAAAACATTTGCTGCTGATTAACAGGGCATTGAAGATGTCTGTTTTTGCAGCATCTGTGCTTTATTATAGTATAATCAGCATGTTAGTCTTTTTTATAAAATATAAACATAAAACAAGACCAAATTGTGCATACCTGATGTATTAATTTTGGCAATTTGTTTGCATACACATTTATAAATAACATCACTAAAGACGATGCAGGCGATAAATTTGCTTGCATGACTGGGAAAATTACTGTAATACTTCAATATATCCGAAGAGTTACAAAATTTTAAATTAACTTTGGTTTGGTTTTGAATAAATATTTTTTATATAGCATGTTGCAATATTCATCAGAAGGGAGGTTTACGGTGAAAAAAGTTGAGGCAATCATCAAGCCGTTTAAATTGGATGAAGTTAAGGAAGCACTGAATGAAATCGGCATTCAGGGCATTACTATCAGCGAAGTCAAGGGATTCGGTCGTCAGAAGGGACATACCGAACTGTATCGTGGTGCTGAATATGTTGTTGATTTTATACCCAAAATCAAGCTTGAAATCATTGTAAGCGACACTATTCTGCCCAGGGTAGTTGAAGCAATAGAAAAAGCCGCCAAAACTGGCAGAATCGGCGATGGAAAGATATTTGTTACACCGGTCGAGGCAGTGGTAAGAATCAGAACTGGCGAGACAGGTGAAGATGCCTTGTAGTTTAAATTCCATATTTTCAGTTAAATAAAAAAGAGAGGAGAATTTATAATGACACCAAAGCAGGTAATTGAGTTTGCAAAAGAAAACGGCATAATGATGATTGACTACAAGTTTATGGATTTTGTTGGTACATGGCAGCACGCTTCTGTTCCTATTACAGAATTTGATGAGGACACATTTGAAGAAGGTCAGGGCTTTGATGGCTCTTCAATTCGCGGTTGGCAACCTATACACGCTTCAGATATGATTCTGTTGCCAGATCCTGCCACCGCTAAGATCGATCCTTTTATAGCAGTACCTACCATGTCACTCATCTGCAACATCTTTGATCCTATAACTAAAGAGGATTACAGTCGCGACCCGCGTAACATCGCCAGAAAGGCTGAAGCTTACCTTAAATCTACCGGAATAGGCGACACAGCTTTTTTTGGCCCGGAAGCAGAATTCTTCATCTTTGATGAAGTCCGTTATGATTCAAGCTCCAATCAGGCCTTCTACATGGTGGATTCAGTTGAAGGTACATGGAATACCGGTCGTGAAGAGTTCCCAAACCTGGGTTACAAGCCACGTCACAAAGAGGGATATTTCCCCTGTTCACCTGTAGATTCACAGAATGACCTGCGTAACGAAATGGTGATGGAACTCCAGAAGGTGGGTATCAGGGTTGAATGTCAGCATCACGAAGTTGCCACTGGTGGTCAGGCTGAAATTGATATGCGTTTTTCATCACTGGTTGACATGGCTGATCAGTTGCAGTGGTTCAAATATGTTATCAAGAATGTGGCCTATCGTAACGGCAAGACAGCAACATTTATGCCCAAGCCGCTTTATGGAGACAACGGTTCAGGTATGCATTGCCACCAGTCAATCTGGAAAGACGGCGCAAACCTATTTGCTGGGGATAAATACGGTGGTTTGTCACAGTTGGCGCTATGGTACATAGGAGGAATAATCAAACATGCCAAGGCGCTTTGTGCAATTACCAACCCAACCACAAATTCATACAAACGTCTAGTTCCAGGATTTGAGGCTCCGGTCAATATGGCATACTCAAGCCGTAACCGCTCTGCTTCATTACGTATCCCGATGATGTCAACCAATCCAAAGGCAAAGCGGGTTGAATATCGCACCCCTGACCCATCATGCAACGGTTATCTGGCTTTCGCTGCCATGCTGATGGCCGGTCTGGATGGAATCGAGAACAAGATTGATCCAGGACAACCTCTTGACAAGGATATCTATGGTCTTTCACCAGAAGAGCTTAAAGATATACCTTCTGCACCGGGGACACTTGAAGAGGCACTCAAATGTCTTGAGTCAGACCATGAATTTCTGCTTAAGGGAGATGTATTCACACCGGACGTAATTGAAAAATGGATTGAGTACAAAATGGAAGCAGAGGTAAACCCGGTTCGTATGCGTCCATCACCTCTTGAATTTGCACTTTATTACGATATTTAGTCCATAAATACCTGTGACTTGTTTAATCTGCAAGCATCTCCTGAAGAATAGGTAGGAGATGCTTGCATTATTTTTTAGTAATTAAGCAGGTATACATATAACAGATGACACTACTTGAAATTACCAATCTCACCACCATTATTCCTACTTCATTCGGTACGGTTAAAGCAGTAAACAACTTAAACCTGAGGATTGAGCAGGGCAGTACCGTTGCACTGGTAGGAGAATCAGGCTGCGGAAAGAGTATGACTGCTCGTTCTGTTATGGGACTTATTCCGTCAAATGGAAGGATAGACTGCGGATCAATCAGGTTTGCAGGTCTGGAGCTGGTTGGCTTGCCGGAAGAAGATCTGCGTCGTTTGCGTGGTAACCGGATTGCCATGATTTTTCAGGAACCGATGACATCCCTTAATCCTGTCTTAACCATATCAGATCAAATTACTGAACCGTTGATACTGCACCGCCGTCTGGACAGGCAAGCTGCTCTGGCCCTGGCACTGCAACTTTTGCATCAGGTTGGAATATCCTCACCAGAAGAGAGGCTAAATGCCTATCCTCACCAGCTTTCCGGTGGTCAGCGGCAAAGGGTTATGATTGCCATGGCGCTGGCCTGTGATCCTGAGTTACTTATAGCTGATGAACCTACTACCGCACTTGATGTCACAATACAGGCCCAGATTCTTGGATTGATTGATGGTTTGCAAGAGAGCAAGGGGCTGTCTCTGCTACTGATTACCCATAATCTGGGGATTGTTGCCCAGCGTGCGGATCATGTTAATGTGATGTATGCCGGAAGAATTGTTGAATCCGCTGCCACAACAGATATTTTGGATAATCCACTTCATCCGTATACCCGTGGTCTGCTGGCCTCATTGCCTGAAAATTCGGAGCCTGGCAAAAGGCTTCAGACAATTCCAGGACAACCTCCCAATCTTGCCATCCCGATAACAGGTTGTCCCTTTAAAGAGCGCTGTCAGGAGGCCAGATCCTGCTGTGACATCATGCCTGAACAGCTTGATATTGGCCGATCTCATCTGGTAAGTTGCTGGAATTTCCTGTCATGAATGATATCCTTTCTATCCATAACGCAAACAAGAGTTTTGACCTTAAAGGCAGCAGTCACTCTAATAAAAAAAAGGCCGTACTTAAGGCTGTAGATCAGGTCTCCCTGGGAGTAATGCAAGGCGAAACACTTGGACTTGCCGGTGAATCAGGGTGCGGAAAATCAACCGTTGCCAAACTTTTAACAGGACTGCTTCAGCCTGACAGTGGTAGTGTAAGGTTTAAGGGGATTGATATCTTACAACTTGAGCCAACTGAACGGTTAGACTTCCGCCGTTCAGTTCAAATGGTATTTCAGGATTCATTTTCTTCTTTAAACCCCCATTTAAGAATCGGTGATGCCATAGCAGAACCACTCCTGATCCACAGTTTTTGTAAAAAACAGCTTATTCGTGAAACAACTGTTGCCTTGATGGAGCAGGTAGGTCTTGCGGCAAATCAGTACGATCGTTTTCCACATGAGTTTTCAGGTGGACAGCGTCAGAGAATCGGGATTGCCAGGGCCCTTGCAGCAAGGCCTGAAATTCTTGTGGCTGATGAACCGGTCTCATCGCTTGATATCTCCATTCAGGCGCAGATTATAAATCTGTTGCAGGACCTTAAAGAGCAACACGATCTGAGTTTGTTAATTGTAAGTCATGATCTTGGAGTCTTAAGACACCTGAGTGACCGGATTGCGGTAATGTATATGGGGAGTATAGTTGAGCTTGCCCCGGCAGTTGAACTTTTCAGCAACTGTTTTCATCCTTATACACAGGCTCTGTTGGCTGCTGTTCCGAAGTTGAATAAGAATCCGGCATTAGCCCCTGTAAAGGTCACTTCTATTCATTCACCCGGGCAGGCAGAAACAGTCAGAATTACGCAGGGGTGCCCTTTTTTCCCACGCTGTCCATTTGCAACGGATATCTGTCTTGAAAAAAAACCTGAACTGCTTGAACAGATTCCAGGTCACGCAGTTGCCTGCCACTTGGAGCGCTTGAACAGATTAACCCGGAACTGAATCAAGTTCACCAACAGATATAAGCACTGCACCGGAATCTGCCATCTCCCGAATCGCCTTCTCTGAAGAGTCAGGGCTTATATCTACCCCTGCCACAGCATCAGTAAGTAATGTTACTTCAAACCCCAGCTTCAAGGCCTCGAGGGCAGTAGACAACACGCAATAATCTGTTGCCAGACCGCACAGATAGATTCTAGTTGTCTCTAGTTCTTCAAGTATGGACAAAAGGGTAAGACCATCATCTGTAACCCCTTCAAATGCTGAGTAGCCTTGTAACTCCGAATTGTTCCCCTTTGACAGCACAACTGTTTTGTCCGTAAGTTTCAGTTCCGGATGAAATTTCGCTCCAACAGTTCCCTGTACGCAATGTGTTGGCCAGGGACCACCAGACTCCTGGAAATGGAGGCTTTGAGTTGGATGCCAGTCGCGGCTTGCAAATATCGGAAGTCCGGCTGTGGTAAAAACAGATATTGCCCTGTTTACCGGTTCTATCACCCGATCACCATCTCTGATCTGCAAGGCGCCGCCTGGACAGAAATCATTCTGAATATCTACAACCAACAGCGCAGCTTTATCTATCATAATCAATGCTCCTGTTCGGAAAAATGTCCGATCATTCTGTCTCTAAGTTCATGAAGCTGTACTGAAACAGACACCTTGTATCGGTGGGGGTTTATCAGACGAAGGCACCCCTGGGGAAGGGCAGCAAGCTGCTTCTGGCACCTTTCGGTCATGACAGCTAGAGGCTCAGGTGGCGCAGTGCGTTTACCATTTTTCATTACCACCTGTCGCAGCTCACTAAACTGCGTCAAATCCGGAAGCCTGGTATACCGCAAAGGATTAACCGGATCAAATACAGTATCACCGTAATGAGGCTCATCTTGCTCAAGACAGACTATATCCTGAATCATGCATCCGTTGGCGTCTGATACCCTTAACACCTTTTTTTTACCTGGTAAGGTTGTCTTTGAACTGTCACTTGTCAGCTTCAGTTTTGGCAATCCATTCAACTCCACCAGTTTGTAAACCCCGCCAAGGGCACCTCCCCCGATTCCGCTGCAGGTTGCCAGCCTGGTTCCAACGCCGTACATATCTATCCGTCCGTTATCATTTTTAATGGCATCTATGACAAACTCATCAAGATCATTGGACGCAAGAATTTTTACTTCTGGAAAGCCTGCATTATCAAAGAGTTTACGTGCCTCTCGTGACAGAAAGGCTAGATCGCCCGAATCAAGGCGAATCCCCAGAAGCTGACGTCCCTTTTTTTTCAGTTCCCTTGCAATTGTGATGGCATTGGGGACTCCGCTTTTCAGCGTATCGTAGGTATCCACCAGCAGGATCAGATTGTCGGGAAAAATCTGAGCATATGCACGAAAAGCGGTCAGCTCATCTGAAAAAGACATCACCCAGCTATGGGCATGTGTCCCCTTTAGTGGAAGACCATACATCATGCCTGCAAGTACATTACTGGTGCTGCAGATTCCACCTACACAGGCGGCTCTCGAGCAGGAAAGTCCACCATCTGGCCCCTGGGC
>DYNH01000007.1 GCA_020721175.1 Trichlorobacter lovleyi
TTAAATGCATGGATGCCGGATAAAACATTTCCGGCATGACAATCTTTTTGAAAGATGCTCATCTGGATAAAATTCAGCCGAACGATTGCATGGTTTCACAAATTGAAACCAGATGCTGATGAATACCTGCAAATGGGATGACAGAAAAATTTTTATAGCGATAATCCTCCACTCCACCATAAATCAGAGCACCATCATGCCGAACATAACCTTCAAGCACACCAGAAAGCTTCTGAATGCTCGTAAAGTAATCATTTACAACTGTTGCGCCGGACTTAACTTCAATTGGATACAATTTGTCATCAGTGTCAAGCAGCAGATCAACTTCATGACCATGAGCGTCACGGTAGTAATACAGATTGCTTCGCTTCCCCTGGTTGTATCTGAATTTTAGCGATTCGATCACAACCATGTTTTCAAACAGAGAACCTCGGAGTGGGTCGCGAGACATTTGCTGTACTGACTGTATCCCAAGAAGATATGCAGCAAGTCCAACATCATAGAAATAAAGTTTCGGGGATTTTATGAGGCGTTTTGAAACA
The DNA here is from genome assembly GCA_020721175.1 of Trichlorobacter lovleyi. Taxonomy (GTDB): domain Bacteria; phylum Desulfobacterota; class Desulfuromonadia; order Geobacterales; family Pseudopelobacteraceae; genus Trichlorobacter; species Trichlorobacter lovleyi_A. Next base: position 543 of record DYNH01000007.1, read on the forward strand.
TTGCCGTACCAGGGGCGCAGCATGAATATAACATAGCTTGCTTCCAGCAAAGAGAGCCATGCTTTTGCTGTATTGTGAGAGATACCCGCATCTCCGGCAAGGCTGTTCATATTGATTACCTGCCCTGTTCTCCCGGCACAAAGGCGGACAAACTTTTCAAATGATGCCAAGTCACGCAGTTCAGACAACTGCCTTATATCCCGTTCAATATAGGTTTCCATGTAATCACCCATAATCTGCGATACATTTACCTTTTCATTGTGAATTTTCGGGTAAAATCCTGAAAGTAGTAATTCGTCAAGCGGCATACTTCTCCCGGATAAAGAAAGTTCATGGATGCTCAAAGGGAGGAGTTTCAGCAGCGCAGTCCGCCCGGCAAGGGATTGATTCACTGATTGTGAAACTTCAAACTGTTGGCTGCCGGTGAGAATATAGGTAACTTTTTTCTTCTGCCACTGCACTTCATCAACAATTGTTTGAATATAGGAAACAAGAGCGGGTACGCGCTGTATTTCATCGAAAATGGCACCTTCGGGAACCCTGGAAAGAAGGCCGCGAGGATCTGAATTTGCGAGGGCACGCAAGTCGGGGGCTTCGAGGTTGAGGTAGGGCATATCAGGGAACACAGAACGACACAGGGTGGTTTTACCACTCTGACGGGGGCCGGTCAGCGTTACCACCGGAAAGTTAACAGCAAGATTCATCAATATTGGTGCTATAGTTCTTTCAATCATATCGAGACAATAAACCCCGTTCCGGCATTTTGCAAGTGCTTTATTCAAAATGCCGGATTGTGGTCGAAGTTGTTCCGATATAACCGTATTTAATCTCTGGACTGGGCGGAGGGGGACTTATGGATGGCTGCCTACTCTTTAAGATTAATCAGCGCCTGCCGTATAGAATCTTCGCTGGCAACACCGGTCATGTAGTTTGAAGTAGAGCCTCTTTCAAAAGTCCCGAATTGTGTCATTCCGGCAGGCTTTAGGCCGGAATCCAGATTCTAACTGCTTGAAATGCATGGATGCCGGATAAAACATTTCCGGCATGACAATCTTTTTGCAAGAGCCTCGAATGATTACAATAAAGTTTTAATAACAGCCGCCTGATTCATCTACCATTCAGATACTCGGCCAGAATCAGGCGGCTATGTTCATCATCATGGCAATAAACGCAAAGGTTTTCCCAATTGCTGCCATCTTTGGGGTTATTGTGGTGGTTACCATCCCTGTGATGCACGGTTAGCAGATGCAGGTTTTCACGTTCAAACTCCCGACCGCACTTTGCGCAGATCCAGCCATGAAGCTTAAGGGATTGTTCCCTGTAATTGCTGTTATCAGGCTTGTTATTTGATTTAAGCCCTTTTACCAAAAGGTCAAGCTCTTCTGCCGAAGGCAGTTTACGTGTTTGTGGACGACGGGGCGGCATATCTGTCAGGCTCCTTTACGGGAGAAACGGTATCCTACTCCACGAACTGTCTGGAAATAAACCGGTCGTGAGGGGTCCCGTTCAAAATATTTACGCAGACGGACAATAAAATTATCCAGGGTGCGGGTCTCGGCATCAGAGGCATAGCCCCAGACTGTTTCCAGCAGATCACTGCGGGGGATCACCTGGCCTTCTCGCTGGAAAAACAGTACCAGCACACGAACTTCCATCTCGGTCAGATCGATCTCGCCCTGGGCCGTTTTGGCCCGGTAAGAAAGCAGAAACACCTCGTTTACGCCAAACTGATAACCCTCTTCAACCGGGTCGGGACGGTACCAGGAGGAACGACGCAGCATCCCTTTGACACGCAGCAGAAACTCCAACAGATTAAAAGGCTTGATCAGGTAATCATCGGCTCCGCTTTCAAGTCCGCAGACACGATCAGCGTCCTCAGAACGGGCAGTAAGCATCAGGATCGGAACCCTTGAATCCATCTTACGCATCGCCTTGCAGACCTGAAAACCATCAATACCAGGCAACATCACGTCCAGGATGATCAGATTAAAACGTTCAACCTTCAATGCCTCAAGAGCGGTCTCTCCTCGTTCAAAGTGGCTGACCGCATAACTATCCTGTTCAAGATTAAAGCAAATCCCCCGCGCCAGGTTAATCTCATCCTCAACCAGCATGATGCGCGGTTTTGACTCACTCATACCGCAGCGCCTCGATCGGGTTCAGTGAAGCTGCCTTGCGGGCCGGATAAAAACCGAAGAAGATACCAACTGCTCCGGAAAAAAAGACAGCAACGGTTACAGAGACAGGTGAGATCAGGGTGGGCCAGGAAAGTATCTTTGAAACTACTGTTGCACCGGCAGCCCCAAGCGCTATACCTATCAGTCCTCCCAAGAGGGTCAGCAAGACAGCTTCGGTCAGAAACTGCATCAGAATATCCTTGCGTTTGGCTCCAATAGCCATCCTGATCCCGATCTCGCGGGTACGTTCTGTGACCGAAACAAGCATGATATTCATAATCCCGATCCCGCCTACAATCAGTGATATTGATGCCACAGCCCCCAGCAAAAGGGCCATTGCCTTTGATGATTTTTCTGCCACATCGAGTATTTCAGACAGGTTTCTGACAGTAAAATCCGGCTCCTTGCCGTTGGTGATCCTGTGTCTCTGATTCAGCAATGCGTTGATCTGCTCTTCAGCAGCAGGCAGCAGCTCCTCACTCTTTGCCTTAACCAGTATGGCGCCGACGGTGTTGGGAAACTGGCTGCCCATCAGCTTGCGCTGGGCAGTACGAAGGGGCATGAAAATCACATCATCCTGATCAGTGCCCTGGGGTGACTGACCTTTGCGATCCATCAGCCCGATAACAGTAAAAGGCACTTTTTTAATACGTATCATCTTGCCGATCGGGTCTTCAGAACCAAATAGTGTCTGAGATACGGTCTGCCCAAGTATGCAGACCTTTGCAGAGCCGTCAACGTCCGAGCTGGTGATACTCCTGCCTGCAATTACAGCCCACTCGCGAATGGCAAGCAGCTCCGGAGTAGCCCCCATAAGCAGGGTAGACCAGTTCTGGTTACCGTAAACAACCTGACCAGAGCCCCTTACGGTACCGGAAGCCATCTCGACAGCAGGACACTCATGCTGAATCGCCTTGCTGTCTTCGTAGGTAAGGGTCTGAACACCGCCGCTACCGGTCCGGATACCACTGCTGGTGGTTGATCCTGGAATAACAAGCAGTATATTGCTACCTATGCTGGCAATCTGCTGAGAGATAACATAACTGGCGCCGGAACCTACCGCCATCATGGCAATAACCGCTGCAATGCCGATGATGATCCCGAGCATGGTCAGGAAGGAACGCATCTTGTTGATACGTAATGCACGTATGGCTATTCTTAATGCCTGTGAAATGTTGTTCATAAACCGGTTATATCGCCTTTGCTGATATCTGAAGCAACTCTTTTCATCTGAAAACTCTTTATTCATCGGTATACAAGTTTTTTTCCCAAGCGGCAACCGTTATACATTAAAAGTCAATAACATCTTGTTATCAGTAGAATATATAATAGCCAGGCAGCCTATAATCAATGCCTGTTAATGAATACAAACAACCAGTAATAATATTTTTTGCTTCAATATGCTGTAATAGATAGACTTTTATAAAATCTAGCTATATATAATCTGTAAATTCCAACCTGGAGGGGAACCATGACAAAAGCGGATTTAGTAACGAAAATGGCAGAAACAGCAGGGCTTACCAAGTTACAGGCAGAAAAAGCACTGTCAGCGTTCACAGGAACTGTAGAGACAGCGCTGAAAGCTGGCGACAAGGTTACGCTTGTAGGTTTTGGCACGTTCAGTGCCGCAACCCGTGCAGCCCGCACCGGACGCAATCCTCAAACCGGAGAAGAGATTCAGATTACTGCAAAGACTAACGGCAAGTTTACTCCCGGCTCAGCACTCAAGGACATCGGACCAAAAGAACCGCCCAAGCCTGTTGCAAAGGCTCCTGCAAAGAAAGCCGCTGCCCCTGCCAAGGCAAAAACCAAAAAGTAACGTACCTTACCGCAATTAAAAGGGGGGGACTTCCAGCCCCCTCTTTTTTATTTGTACAGATTACCGAGTCAATTTCAAAAGTTTTTCATCCAGAATGTTTCTATCGGAGATTCAGTATTTGAGTCAGTTAAAATCTGGGTTCCGGCTTAAAGCCTGCCGGAATGGCACAAATCAGGACTTTTGAAAGAGGCTAGATATGCAACCGATTTTGCTGGTAACACGCAATGAAGTTAGAAGGGATATTTATCAAGAGGCGCTTGCAAGCCTGGGTATGGATTTCCTGACTACTGAAGACCTGAAGGAGGTCACAACCCTGGCTGCCCGCACATCTTTAAGCGGTATCCTTCTGGACATGCCGGTAATGATCAAGGCTGCGGCTCATATAAAAAACAGTTTACAGGACATATTGAACGCCATCCCCAGCGCATACCTGAATATCTTGCAAGGCACCAGGGACATCAAGCTGCTGATTGCAACCGGCACCAGGGGACAAGCCAGGAACCTGGAAGAATTTTCAGCCCTCTGCAGATCGTTCGAACCAAGAACTGTTAAACCTAAAGATCGTTATCCTGTCCACCTGCAGACAGAATTTGAATACAATAACAGGGTCGAGCAAAGCGTAACCCTTGATTTATCCTATAACGGCTGTTTTCTGTTCAGCACCAATCAGGATTACCTGCTGAAAGAGAAGGTGAAAATTGTATTTAAAGGTTTTAACGACACCACCCCAATCAGCTCAACCATCTGCTGGATACGTCTCTGGGGCAATGAACTGCTGTCAGGCCCGGGGCTGGGTGTAAAATTTGAACAACTGTCGGTTAGTCAATCAGAACAGTTAAGCGAATTACTTAACAGGATTATCTGACTGAGGCTCTTTCAAAAAGATTGTTATGCCGGAAATGTTTTATCCGGCATCCATGCATTTCAAGCAGTTAGAACCTGGATTCCGGCCTGAACCCTGCCGGAATGACAAATTTTCAGACTTTTGCAAGAGGTTCTGACTTTTTACCGGTTTGTCTCACCTGGCTAGCTTTTCTATAAAACTGGCTATTTCCATCGGATTATCAAGATTCAGACAAGGAACATCCAGTTTCAGATCAACATCACTGGCCACAGCTATCAACGTCCGATCATACTGATTGTCACGGCAGATTAACCTGTTTCCGCACTCTGCCCTATGTACCTCAATTTTTGGCAGATTACCCAGTTTGAACCCCTCGGACAAAACAATGTCCATATCGTCAAAATACCGGTTTATCAGCTCTTCCAGCGGCATCTCCGTTTTCTGCTTTTTAACCATTGCAAACTTTTCGGAAGTACAGATCAACATCGTATCGGCCCCTGCTGCACTCATCCGGTAACTGTCTTTACCAGGCTGGTCTATATCAAAATGGTGGGCATTGTGCTTTATGGCCCCTACCTTCCATCCTCTGGACTTAAGTATAGTGATAACCTGTTCAATCAGGGTGGTCTTACCTGTACCGGATTTTGCAACAAATGAAACCGCTACAGGTCTGAAAGGTTTTGCAGGTACAGTTTGGGCACAGTCACCAGGATCACCCTGAAGCTTTGCAACCGTATGCGGAACTGCCGACCATACAGCCGCAAGGTTTTCAAGAGCTCCCCTGGGGCTTCCAGGAAGATTAATAATCAGGCTGTTACGGCGAATTCCTGCCACTGCCCTTGAAATAATCGCATGGGGCGTCTTTTTAAGGCTTTCAGCACGCATAACCTCACCAAAACCAGGGATTTCCCGCTCCAGTATCCTTCTGGTAGCATCAGGTGTCACGTCACGCGGAGAAACGCCGGTTCCCCCGGTTGTCAGGATCAGATCGGCAACACTATTGTCTGCCCATTCTGACAGTATAGAAGATATCCTGTCCGCTTCATCCGCTATCAGTGAAGACCGGACTGTTTCAACACCATGTTCAGCAAGCCATTCCACAAGGGCAGGGCCACTCGCATCGGTGCGTTCACCCCTGGCGCCTTTGTCACTAAGTGTAAGTATAGCCGCCTTCATTCAATGTTCCTTTTCTTTTCACAGAGAGAGTAAGTGGAACCGTTTATACCGGCTCCATGGCTATTTCGTCACGTATAAGGTTTACCATAATCTCTTCTCCTTCAGCAAAACTTGTCCTGTCCTTTGGAAGCAAGGCAATGCCGTCAGCAGATATCATTGTCTTTACATAGCTGGTCTGTTGATTACCAGAAGATCTGGCAAGGTAACCATCACCTGAAACATCTACCTTGACCCTGAAAAAATGCGCCTTTCCAGGGGCTTTTGCGGCATTTCCAACAAGCGTGGCCTTTACTCTCCGCCTTGCAACCTTTGATAATCCCATCATCTTCAATAAAGCCGGCCTGACCAGTTCTTCAAACGTAATCAGGGCGGACACCGGATTGCCAGGCAGAGAAAAAACAGGGACAGAGCCTTTCATACCAAAGGCAACCGGCCCGCCTGGCTTGATTGCAACCTTCCAGAACAACTGTTTGACACCCGATTCTTCCAATACATCCCTGACAAGATCAAGATCACCGGCAGAGGCCCCTGCCGAAGTAACCAGCAGATCGGCCTTCAGCCCCTGTCTGATCTTTGCCTCCAGACTCTCCCTTGTGTCACGAGCCGTGCCGATCAGCAGAGGAATGGCTCCGGCAGCCTTGACTGCTGCGGCAAGGGCAAAGGAATTACTGTTGATTATCTTTCCTTCTGTAACAGGCTCACCAAGTTCTACCAGTTCATCACCAGAAGAAAGTATGGCCACCTGTGGCCTCTGATAGACAGGAACAGTTGCCATACCAAAGGAGGCCATGATACCGATCTCGGCCGGCCTTAATACTGTTGATGAAGCAATAACCGGTTCACCCTTCAGGATATCCTCTCCCCTGAAACGGATATGATCTCCTTTTGAAACAGCCCGTAAAATGGTTATAAAATTATTTTCCAGCTCAATATCTTCCACTGGCACAACCGCATCACAGCAAGGTGGCAGCAATGCGCCTGTCATAATCTTTATTGCAGATCCCGGGGCGCCTTTAAGTTTGATATCTGAACCGGCCTGAATAAATCCTGTTACTTCAAGTCTGTCCCCGGCCCTGCATGAATCAGCCTGCACAGCATATCCGTCCATCGCCGAATTGGTGGTCAGAGGCAAATCACAGGTGGCTGTGACGTCTTCAGCCAGCACCCTGCCAACAGCATCCAGCAGACCAACATACTCAATACCCAATGGTGACACATTGTCTGTAATAATTTTTAAAGCTTCTTCAAAAGACGGCATACCAGAGCCTCCGAATCTGTAATTGCAATAACGCTGTTATTTCAGGCAACTATCAACCCTATTCGAGATATTTATCTATTCTTGTATGTTCAATCTGTCGTTTAAAATCGTTTATACCTGTTTCAGCCAGCACCCCCAGCAGGGTAAATCCCTCAAATGGCCAGGCAATCCTTTCCATACCAGGTTCAGTGCAGACACTGCATTCAGGAAATTTTTTGATATTTTTCCGGAACTGGCAGGCTGTTGTACCATTAAATAACTCCCCCAGAGGGCTATTTTTAATATTACCCAAGGCAAAAGAAATGACAGGACAGGGGAAAACATCACCGTTATGCCGGACAAACAGGGTATTAAACCCTGCTGAACATGGCTTGTTGATCCTCCCTGTTCTCAAATATTCCAGAAGGGCCTTGCGATGGCCGTTCCAGGTAAAACGGGGGCTTTCGTAAAACCTGATCATACCCTCAATCTCTGCCTGGTTAAATTTCAGATCATTTTCCAGATCACTATTACCAAACCGGTTAGGCGTTATAATTCTTGGCGAAACAATGGTGAACAAATTGTTTTTTTCCGCAAAATCGGCCAGGGAATCAAGCTCATAAACATTAAGAGGTATTACAGTGGTCTTGATGCCAAGTACCAGATTCTGGTAGCTCGCTCTTATACGATACAGGCCGGCAAGGGTTTTCTGGAGTTTTTCCCAGGCACCTGGATATCCTCTGATCCGGTCATGCAGTTCGCTTGCCGAGTCCATTCCGCAGGCAAGCACAAGATCAACCCCCAGTTTTTGCAGTGGCCCCACAATCCTGGAAACCAGATCAAGCACCCTGTCCGTCAGGATTCCATTTGTAGTAATTGCAACGGTTTGCAGCTTTGGGAAATGTTCCGGCTTAAGTCCGCAGATCCCATCAAGCAGGTCTGCCAAGTCCTTACGCAAAAAAGGCTCTCCGCCGGTCAAGTCCAGTTCCCTCAAATCTGAAAGTTCCGGCGATGCAAGCAGCCCCAGCCAGTCAGCCAGATCAAGATCAGCAACCACTGGTGGAATTTTCCATATATTGCACATGCTGCAACGGCAGAAGCAGCGATGGGTAATTTCCAGGCTGATGGTCTGAATATTCCCGGCCCTGCCTGTGTAACGCAATAAACGGTAACGAATTCCGTTATATACAATTTTTGAAATACTCCTGGCTGTGTTCAAGACAATCTCCTGATAATACTTTGGATATGCGATCAAGGCGTTACTGTTCACCCTTAGCTTGTCGAAGGTTAATAACAGAACTTTTACAGAAGGCTGTTGTTTGGAGATTTTTTAAGACTTATTGCTCACAAAAGCTATTCCACCTCTATCAGAGATATAAAATGTTCTTGCTTGATTTCATCCACAATCCAGGAACAGGCACTGAAACAGCGCTCCCTGGTTGCGCCAGATACTATTGCAAGCAGGACAGAATCCTTAGCAGCAACCACTCCGCAACGGTGGACAATCAGCACCTGGTTAAGACCAAACCGCTCCCTTGCAGACTCTGCCAGCGAGGCAAGCTTTGAATCAACATCAGGAACCAGTGGCTTGAGAATTACCTTAGCAAAATCAGGCACCTGCTTACCTGGACGTTTGATATGTCCGTGATGCAGCACAACCGTACCAGTTGTATCGTCCTCCTGCTCAAGAAACAGCTTGTAAAGCTCAACGGCATTAAACGGTTCTGTAGTTACATATCCGGTAATCATCGTCTCTCCGTTTTTCATGGCCCGTTTCTGCGGTCATAGACGCCGCTCTTTCCACCCTCTTTGTACAGCAGCAGTGTCTCTTTAATTACGATCCCTTTGTCCCTGGACTTACACATGTCATAGATTGTCAATGCAGCGATCGAGGCGGCAACCATAGCCTCCATCTCAACTCCGGTTCTTTCAAAAGCCCTGACCGTGCTTTCCACCTGAACTGTTCCTGCTTCAATGTCCCAGTCAAATTCTATATAAACCGCATGCAGAGATAAGGGATGAGACAGAGGGATCAGTTCGGAAGTCTTTTTGGCTGCCATAATGCCTGCCAGACGTGCAACCCCCAGCACATCCCCTTTGCTTACACTGCCATCAAGTACGGCTGCAAGCACCGCAGGCTGCATCTTTAATGCTGAGCTGGCAATTGCCGTACGCATGGTTGTCTGCTTGGCACTAACATCCACCATGATGGCATGACCTTGTTCATTAAAATGATTGAATTCCATCGGTTCTCCATGACCTGGCTTCAAATATCAACCTGTTTTTTCAACAGGGCTTGTTGCTTAATGTTTCAGCATCAAAATACCAGAACATCACCCATCCAAAAGATGTAATGCTGAAGAATCAAACAGGGCGTATACCTTGCCATCATGGCTGAGTTCAAGATTCTGGACTGTCTGATTAGCCACAGCAGAAACCAGAACAAAACCACACTCCAGATAAACCCGGCTGTAAAGCCCCAAAGTTATAATCCTTACAATTCTGCACAAAAACTGGTTCTGTCCGGATAACAGCCTGTCAGGCCTGCTGTTGGCAAGCGTAATCTGTTCAGGTCGGATACAGACTGTAACCTGTTCACCTGGAAGACGAACACCGGTCACCTGGATTGTCTCGTTACCTACAGACATGGAAAACATACCGTTTTCTGCCTTCAGCACGCTGCCTTTCAGGATATTTTCCATACCTGCGAAGGCTGCTGCAAACTCATTTACCGGATGCTTCACCACGCTGAAAGTAGCATCCATCTGGACAATGGCACCCTTCTGCATCACAGCAAGGCGATCGGCAAAATAGAGCGCATCAAACTGATCGTGGGTTGCCATAACAGTTGCAATCTCTGATTCTCTCAGTGCAAGCGCCAGATCATCTGTAAGGTTTTTTCTGGTCGGGGGGTCCAGGGCTGCAAAAGGTTCATCCAGAAGCAGTAACACCGGACTGGTAGCAAAAGCACGGGCCAGACTTGTGCGCTGTGCCTCACCACCAGAGAGTTTCCGCGCAGAACGTTCTGCCAGATGGCTAATCCTGAATCTTTCCATGCTGGATTCAACCCGCTTCCGGATTTCTTGGGGGCTAACAGATCTGAATATGAGACCGGAAGCTACGTTTTTGTAGACAGTTGTGTCAAACAGCAGCGGTTCCTGAAAAACCATGGCCAGGCTGCGTCGGTATTCAGTCAGTTTCTTACGGTTAATCAGCTCGCCATTAAAAAAAATATCCCCCTCAGCAGAGGGCAAGAGACATGCCAGACTGAGTAAAAATGAAGATTTACCCGATCCGTTCGGCCCGATTAACGCAACAGTTTCTCGACTGAACAGAGAAAATGAAGGTACATTGACAGTCTCTGCACCTCCCCTTGAAACACGCAACCCCTTTACTTCCAGTACAGCAGCTTTATGATTCATCTCAAGCGTTCCTTTTGCTGAACGCGAGTAAGAAAATAATTGATAATAAAACAGACAAGCAGTAGAACCAGGCCAAAGGCAATCGCCTTGTCAAAATTCCCCATGCTGGTTTCCATAACAGTTGCTGTAGTCAAAACCCTTGTATAGCCTTTAATATTACCACCAACCATAATTGAAGCGCCCACCTCGGAAATAACGCCTCCGAATCCGGCCATTATGCCGGCCAACAGCGCCAGTCTGGCCTCCTTGATCAGGATCCAGACCATCTGTATTCGGGAAGCGCCCAGCGCCAGAATCTGTAACTTCATATTTGACGGAAGGCTCTGGAGTGAGGCGATGGTAATTCCTGTCACAATCGGGGTGGCGATTATAGTCTGGGCGATCACCATGGCCGTTGGGGTGTAGAGAATGTCTAACATATTGAGAGGGCCGTTACGCCAGAGCATGATGGTTACAAACAAACCAACCACCACTGGAGGAAGTCCCATGCTTGTATTTACAAGGCTTATCAGCAGCCGCTTGCCGGGAAACTCCGCAAGCACTGTGCAGGTGCCGCCCAAAATTCCGATCAACACGCTGATAAAAGTTGCAAGTCCTGAGACCTTAAGAGAGAGAATTGTGACAGCAAGCAACTCCTGATCAAGGCTGATCAGCAGTTGCCAGGCCGTAACTATTCCATCAAAAACCAGTTCCACTACAATCCAAGTGATTCAGGGCGCTTGCCAGCATCAGGAAAAAAAAGCGGAGAGCCGTACTTGTCAACCCCAAAGGAACCGATGACTGCCTGTGTCTTGCCTGAGACCATAAAATCGGAAAAGGCCTTGCCTCCTGCAGAGTTTACCTTTGGCCACTTAGCGGCGTTCACCTCAATTACATGGTAGACATTCAGAAGCCTTGCATCCCCCTCCACCAGCACAGATAGATTAAGATTCTTCTTAAGCGCCAGGTAGGTTGCACGGTCTGTTAAAGTGTAGGCCTTCTTTTCGGCTGCTACATTCAGGGTCTGGCCCATTCCCAGACCTGTCTGCTGGAACCACTTGTTACCCTCCGGCGTGAGACCGGCTGCCTTCCAGAGCAATTTTTCCTTTGCATGGGTACCTGAATTGTCACCTCTGGAAATAAACAGCTTTCCACTTGCTGCAATCTTTTTAAACGCCTCTGCCGAGGTCTTGACACCTTTTATCCCAGCCGGATCCAGGGCAGGCCCTACAATTATAAAATCATTGTGCATGACCAGTTTACGGGAACTGCCATAACTATCCTGCATAAATTTCTTTTCAGCGTCAGGCGAATGCACAAGCAGAACATCGGCCTCTCCCTTTTTACCCATGGCCATTGCCTGTCCAGAACCTACAGCTATGGTCTTTACAAAATAGTGGCTCTCTTTTTCAAAAAGCGGAATCAGCGCATCCAAAAGGCCTGAGTCCTGGGTACTGGTGGTGGTTGCGAGGATTATGGTCTTTGTGGAAGCAACGGCTGGAAGGCTGCCAAGCATCATCACTAACGACAACGCAACAGCAAACAGGGTCTGCATCACTCTTTTCATTGATTTACTCCTTTTCAGGGTTAGATAATGTGTAACGATTCAGCATCAATCGTCAGAATCAGTTGTTGATTCTGTCATGCCGAAAATCTTCTGTCCGGCTCTACTATCCTGTAAAATAAAAATGTTTATATAATGTAGGCCGGATGAAGCAAAGCGCATCCGGCATAATTTCCATCTCAAAGCGCCGGTTCCGCTGCGCTTGAACCGGCCTACTTCACTGGATGCCGGCAGGATGCCGGCTCTACTTTAAAATTTTATTTTTCTCATGCCATTGTTTTGAATCCGGGAAAAATAGCGCACTACCGTATTTTTCTTTTCCGTATTCACTGATCAACCTTTGTCCTTTATCCGGATCAGTCAGCCAGGCAACAAATGCAAGTGTATCAACTGAATTAACCCTGGGGAATTTTTTCGGGTTAACAGGAATCACTGAGATCCGGTTGAGCAGTGCTTCATCACCCTCTGTCAGTATCACAAGCTGGATTGATTTTTTCAAAGACAGGTATGTAGCACGGTCAATCACCGTATAAGCTTGCAGACTGTCGGTGTACTTCAAGGTTGCGGCATTACCCTCATTTCCCTTCTCATAGACCTTGTACCAGACTCCTTCAGGTTGCACTCCGGCAGACTTCCACAAGCCAAGTTCGGCAACATGGGTGCCTGATTTGTCACCACGACTTACAAACGGGGCTGACTTGGCAGAGATCTGCTGCAATGCCTTGACAGCACTGGTGAATCCTCTTATACCGGCAGGATCCGAAGCTGGTCCGAGGATCACAAAATCGTTGTACATCAGTGGCACCCGATTAGTGCCAAATCCGTTTGCAACAAACTTCTCCTCCAGAGATTTGGCATGTACCATAACCAGATCACTACTGCCCTGTTCGGCAATCTTTAATGCTGCCCCGGTGCCTGCTCCCAGATGCCGCACCCTGATACCGCTTTCCTTTTCAAAGGCATCTTCAAGAACCGGTACAATACCGGCATCAATCGGTCCGATTGTGCTGGACATGAGAATAAACCCGGGTTCTGCCACTGCATTTGAAAGCCAGATTCCTGCCAGCAAAACGCATAAAACCAACCGATGCAAAAGTTTGATCATCACAAAGCCTCCTGTCCTTAAGATATACAGCATAGTAAAAAACAAGGTAACTATTCAGCCTACTCTGGCGGACTACTATCTTGTCCGCCAGAGTAGGCTGGTTAATTGCCTGCATTTTCGTTAAATCAGATATTATACAGACAGGAGAAAAGCCACTCAAAAGCTCTGGCAACAGAATGCCTGCTCCCCCTGTTGGCCTCAGCGCCAACGGTCAAACCATTTCAGGTTATTTTAAACTGAAAAGATTATAGTTTTCAAACTGTTATTTCATTTACTTCCATATCGAGGAGGTCAACAACCAGCATCCTTCCGGTCAACAATCTCCCCTTGCCAAGAATAACCTTGGACGCTTCCGCAGCTTCAAGACTACCAACAACCGCTGCTGTAAATGCGAGATTGCCTTGCTTTTGTTCTATTCCGTTTTCCACCTGAATGTTTTGATATATTCTTTCAACAATATCATCACCAGGAAGCTGGCAGGCTATCTGACCAAACCAACCAGCTATTGCGGCATAGACCATCGGAATTCCGACACTGCTGCAGAGACTTGCCAACATGAGTTTAGCGGAAACAGAATCAAGAGCATCCACAGCAACCGTAACATCCTGCAACAATTCTGGTCCGTTTTCAATGGTCAGACAACTTTGTATCGGCAGTAAATGTATCGCAGGGTTTATTTCGGCAATCCGACGGGCGGCAACAGTTACTTTTGCCGCCCCCAATTCTGATAAAGACGACATTAACTGTCTATTAAGATTGTGTTCTTCAAAGACATCCGGATCTATAACCGTAATCCGTCCGACCCCTGCGCGCGCCAGTTCTTCTGCAACATAACAGCCCAGCCCTCCACAGCCGATAATCGCAACATGACTTTTATAAAGGGTAAACTGCTCGGATGTGGAAATTGCACACTGATTACGCTTGTAACGGGCAGGCAAGATACCCAAATCAAGAACTTTTTCCTCAACCTGTGCTGGTGTCAGATGAAATATTTCAGATGCAGTGGCCATCCAGGCTGATGTAATCATGTTATTTGAAGAGTGCTTATGGAAGAAAAACTCTGCGTTCTGCATTCAGGTGCTCCATTCACATCCAAACAAAAAAACTTTTAACCACCGCCAACCAGGGGAAACAGGGCCAGTATATCTCCCTGGACAAGCTCCGTATCCAGTTTGGCATGACGATTATTCAACATGATGATCCCAACCTCATTTACCGGAATCGTCTGCCTGTTAACAACATCAATAACCCTAGTGCCTTCCGGTAACTCTGTTTCTTCAATCGGAATACGTCCGTTACGGAAACCGGCAAATAATTTTACTGTAACATGCATTTGTATTCACCTGAATTTTACCTGTATAGTTACTGTTGATAACCGGTTGAACAGTTCATCCGATCTGAGTTCAGCCGGATCTATCTCTGACTGATTCAGGAGGACGTCAGTACACCCGTTCCAGAATTCCTGATCTTGCCCCCTGAAAAAAGCAAGCAAATCATCGGGACAAAATACAACACCACGCTTCAAAACAGGCGCCGTCAATTCTGGCAGCAACAGATTGTATACCTTTAACTTGATAATTCCATCCCGTATGGCTGTGTCAATATCACTGTCAGTATAAGTAATGCCACCGCGCAGGGCAGCATAATATCCACCGGAACGCATGGTAGCACCCACAAGCCCAGGCATGGCACCTGAAAGCGCAACAACTGATCCTTCATGCAACAGGACAGTCTTAATATCATCCACAGGACGATTATTCATAAAGATGGTACTGATTCTCGATGAGATATAATCCGTATCCAGCAGGAGTTGCTCCCCAAGAAAATCTGCCAGTGTACTCCCGACACGGGCAGGAACAGTAACCCCCTCCTGAAGAAGTGGGAAAAAAGCGGAAAGCTGCTCGCCGCCAAGTGTCAGATTCAGAGTACTGCCTTTTTGTAAAGTCACCAGACACCACCCCCTTTATCAATGCAAAACAGGGAGCGGACAAAGCCCGCTCCCTGTTATTATTACCAGTTATAAAGCTGATCCATCTCTTCATCAGACACAGAGAACACCTGATTGTGGGGAGCTATGGGGTCAGTATAGAAAAAACGGGGCAGGCGGTCATGATATTTTGTAAAACCTGCGCGGGCGTTGAAATCACGCTCGGCGGACAGCACCTTTTTACCCAGTTCAACCACACTGTCTCCTGTCAGTTCAGTACCATAGAATGCATTCAGCATATCAAGAAACGCCTGGAAGGTTTCAGGCTGATCAAGTATGGCAAAGGCAATAAACAGACACATTCCGGTTGAGTCAATGGCTGCCGTTGCAATCTGAAGGTTCCTTGAAAGTTCCACTTGGCCTTCCACTTTCAGCGGATCAACATCACCACCTGATTTAAGGATGTTGGTTGCAATTGCGTAGCCTGCCGTGTGGTCTGCCCCCATTGTAGTAGTTGCATATGTAACGCCGATACCCTGGATGGGACGCGGGTCATATGCAGGAAGCGCCTGTCCCTTGACAACAGGAACCTTTTCCACACCAAGAACCTTACCGGTAATCTCGGCACCACAGCCCAACAGACGCCCTAACGGGGTACCTTTGGCAACTTCTTCCTTCATCAGCCGGATCGCACCTTCACCATCTCCGAACTTTATGATCCCGGCATCCATTGCAACACCAATGGCAACCCCCATATCGATTGTGTCCAGGCCGATATTATCATCCAGAAAGTCAAGCTCTGCCACAACATCCAGGTCATCAATACCGCAATGGCCACCATGTGCCCAAACAGTCTCGTACTCAGGCTGCTTGGTCAGATAATTACCATTTTTATCATTATAAATGCCGGAGCATTGGATGACACATCCCCTGTGACAGCCATGGGTAGCAGTTCCGCCACGCTTGATTTCCAACTCGGCCTGGGCTTCACCTGAAAGCTTTGCGGCTCCCTCAAATGTACCACTCCTGAAGTTTCTGGTGGGATATCCACCGGCTTCATTAATGACATTTGTCAGCACATTGGTACCGTAGGCAGGAAGACCCTCACCGGTGACGGGGTGCTTGCGCAGGCCTTCAACAAACTTGCGATTGGCATCACGGAATTTATCCGGATACTTTGGTGGGCGCATCTTCATGCCGGCATCATCAAGGATGATCGCCTTAACCTTTTTTGACCCCATTACAGCGCCAACACCACCCCGTCCACAATGGCGGGTGGGGCGCAGTTCCGGATCGGTACAGGCGATTGAGGCAGCATAAAGCATTCGCTCACCCGCCGAACCGATCGTCATGTAAGCCACCTTATCACCATATTGAGCACGAAGTTTTTCAACCAGCGGATAATTATCCATCAGTTTCAGACTGTTATCCACCTCAACCTTTATCCCTTCGGCAGATACGATTATTTTGTAAAGATCGTCCCCCTCAGGCTTGCCTTCCAGAACTATCGCCGCGTAACCGATACGAGCAAGAACCTGTGCAGCCTGGCCGCCTGCATTTGATTCTTTGATTGTGCCGGTCAGTGGGCTTTTACAGCCAACTGAAAGACGACCGGTCATGGCTCCTGCTGAACCGCTTAACATGCCAGGAGCAATAACCAGTTTGTTCTCGGCGCCCAACGCATGTGCCAAAGGATTTACCTCTTTAGCTATCATGATCGAAGTTGTAGCTCTTCCACCCAGACCGGCATACTCTCCAACCGGCTCAAAGGTAACCCTGGGGCCTCCCTGCGCCCCCATGTCAATTCGCGCAATCTTTTCCATCTGCTCCTTCTCCTTTCCTTTTCTGTGCCTCGCACAGGACTTTTAAAAATCTCCTTTTCAAAGGAAGGCTGTACCGTTTCCAGTAGAACCCATTGGCCCGGCACCATTGGACAGCGCCTTTAGGTGGCAGGGCTCGGAGTAACATCATGGTCTGTAGCTTTTGGCTACAACAGATCAAGCAGATTTTTGTAGCAGGCAACTCTGCTTCATAAGCGAAATACGGTAGTTGTCAAAACATCTGTTGTGCAGGCACCCCCAGAAAACCCCTGCACCGTAGGCCACCTGTTCCAACATATAGATTCTCAAATAGGAGACAAAAGAAAGCTGCGGCTTCCTGACACTGTGATCCACCCAGGCAGCGCATAGCATGACAAAAACAGGCACAGGAAAGAATTTTGGCAAAAGCAGGGAAACGGACAACAAGGGAAAAATATAGTAACGGCTCAGATGGTAACTCAAGTAGTAGACAAGACTTCCCAAAGCTCGCAACCTGGCGGCCAGCAGTGCTGTTGTGGCAATCGGGGCTCCCCGCCTGAAAAGCTTGAATTTGACAGCAGCAACATCTGTTATAAAAACCACTGCGGCAGCCAGAAGAGACCAACCTCCGCTAAAAGGCGCCATCAGACAGAGCGCCAGCAGTAGTGCAAAAAGCGGGGGAACCAGCATCTGCTTTCTTCTGTCAGGATGCAGTCGCTGAAGCATCCCTTCTGAAGTGCCGTAATCAAAACGGCGAGACATGAACGAACGGATTGTGCTGCGATGTTCGTGGTCAATATCTCCTTTGGGCAGGTATCTGATCGTCCATCCCTTGTCACGCAGACGCCAGGTAAGATCGACATCTTCGCCAACATGCATCTCGTCATTAAACCCGCCCGCATGGAGAAATGCCTGACGTCTCACCAGCAGGTTGCAGCTTGGCAGATAAAAGGTATCATCTCCGATACTGCCGGAAAGTTCTCTGTTGCCTAATGACAGGCTTGACATGACCGCTTCATAACGATCAACCACTGACTCGTCAGACATTCCGTTAACCCGCCCGCCTACTGCAACAGTTTCAGAATCTGCAAAAGAGGGAATCAGCTCTTTCAGCCAGCCCTTTGATGCAGTGCAGTCTGAATCTATAAAGGCGAGAATATCACCTGTAGCTATCCTGGCTCCCACATTCCTTGCTGCGGCCGGGCCACGTCCAGTGCCACCTGAAGGGATCACAATGGCTCCGGCCTGACGGGCAACATCCGGCGAGGCATCACTGCTTCCATCATCTACAACTATCAACTGGCATAACCCGTTCGGATAATCAACAGATGCAAGCGATTCCAGACAACGTCCGAGTTCATCAGCACGATCCTTGACCGGAATAATTATGCTGACTGTGGGCATTTCCAGTCTGGTACAAGATGTTGATTCATGCACTCTCTCTACAAAACCTTTGGCACTTAACTGCTCAAGAATATCTTGTTCTGCCAAAGACACAGGGGCAATCAGTCCATCCTGCCCGTTACTGATCAAATCTTTGAGCGAGCTGTTTAACCTGAGAATACTTAATGGAGAACGGCTTACAAGCAGATAGTCCCCTTGCCGTTCCATCAGCTCAACATGTTGAGACAGCCTGTAGTTCACGGCGCCACACCTTCTTCTTGAAGGATTTGCCAGATGCAGTCAGTCATATCTTCAGCAGTGCCTGTATGCATCTTGCCTTCTCTGGCCTTGATACCACCGGAGAGCAGTGAAATTATCCTGTCAAAGGCTGGCATACTTGCATCAGGTGTGGCAACTCTTGCCGGATCCGGACGAGGAATGCCGTACTCAACCAGTTGCAGCGATGAACCAACTGAACCTGTCTTCCAGAAAGGTAGCCCAAGATTGGAGATATCCCAGGATAAAATGGGGGCTGAGACAGCATCGGCAATAGCGTTGATTGAAGGATAACGAGGTATGGCGACCGCCTCAAAAAGCACAGTGCATGGATACTCTGCCTTTTCTATCTGTCTCCCACCCCGATCAACCTTGCGTGTTGCTTCAATACCATTATTGGAAATTCTCAGCTCAATCACCGATGCCAGACAGGGAATCCTGCGCATTGCAGAGGCCAACGCCGGAACAGGGTCGTCACCACGATCAACCAACCGGTTTCCGGAAAAAATCAGACTTGGGGAAAGAATTTCAATAACTCTGGCCAATATCCTTGCGTTTGCCACAGAATCGCCGTTTTCAATGCCGTGATCCCAGAATCTGATGCATTGGTCTGCCCCCATGGAATGGGCTAATCTCAACAGATCATCGGCCCGTTCCTGTCCCACAGCCAGCACAGTTACAGAGGCTCCCAAACGATCCTTTAATGTTACTGCCTCTTCAAGAGCTGAAAGATCAGAAGGGTTAACCATCCAGCGTAACCCGCGGTCGCATATCCCGGCTCCACGTGTGATTGTCCTGGCTGGGGGACGCGGATCACTACAACTCCGCATGACAACGAGTATATGAAGTTTTTTAAGCGGCATTTGCTATCTCCAGAAATCGGTTGTTATAACATCTGCGTAGATTTAGCGTTAGGCTAACGGCAAAAATTAAGTATTCCAAAACCCCCTCCCCTTGAAGGGGGAGGAACTATTATTTGATGCCGTTCGCCTTATTGCTCGGGTAACGGCTATCCAAAGGAGCATGTAAATATCATGTCATCCGGTATGCCACACCAAAGCCGCCTCGCGGGTAACGCCAGCGGGTAAATGCATTCCTCTGGCAAACAACATAACAGGTGCCGCATTCAAGGCAACCATCATATACAAAGGTCATTTTCTGTTCCGCCTCTGACCAGGAATAACAGTTTGCCGGACAACAGTTGGTACAACCCCGTACATCACAACCTTTGCAGATATCCTGATTAAGGATGATATGAGGTTCACGATCTATGTTAAAGCTGGTAAAGTCAAAAATTTCAACAATATTCATAATGATCTCCAGGCACTGAAGGCATCTGCAGCTAGATTGCCCAAACCTATTTTTTCCTTTGCAGACTGGATGAACAGCTTGGTCAGATTTTTCTTGGATGTACCCTCTATCCGGTAAATCTGTTCCATTATCTGGCACACCAGCTCAGGGTAGGCACTATAGATCCGGTCATTGTGAAGCATATGGGGTGCCTTGCGGTACTGTTTAAGGTCCTTCATCACATGACTTTCGTTCATCAGCTCCTTGTAGACTTCAAGACTGCGTTTGCTGAAATCCCCCTTGCGGCAGACTTCAGCTACTGCCTTGCCGGCAAGCAGGCCGGATTCTACGGCAAGGTTAATCCCTTCAAGATTAAGTCCGGTTGCATTACAGAGCGCCGCGGCGTCACCTGTAACCAGAATCCCATCACCGGTAAGTTCCGGCATCATGTCATAGCCACCTTCAGGTATCAAATGGGCAGAATATTCCAGTATCCTACCACCGCGAACAAGCTTGGCCACCTGTGGCTGCTTCAAAAACTCATTCAGAAGGTCGTAAGGCGTTTTACCGCTGGTGCGAAGGCTTCCCAGGTGGAATACCAGACCTATTGACAATGAGTCGTAATTTGTATAGAGGAAGCCGCCTCCCCTGACACCTTCGGTACATCCGACAAATTCGTTGGCAAATCCCTGATCCCTGGCCAGTCCAAAACGTTCATCAATCAGTTCACGTGGCATATCAAGCAACGCCTTGACACCAACCGCAATCTGGCCAGGGTCAAAAACCGGCTGTCTCAACCCTGCCTTTTTAGCCAGAAAAGAGAGCACACCGTCTGCTGCAACAATAACCGGGGCATGTAACTCCCCCTGACGCCCCACAATGGTAACACCATCAGGCCTGCCGCTTTTGTAAACCAGCTCATCAACCGTGGCGCTTGTAATCAATGTGGCGCCAGCATTGACGGCCTCCTGTGCAAGCCAGTTATCGAACCTGGGCCTGAATATGGTGTAGCCGTTATAAGGTGTCCGATCAAAACTGCCTGGTTCAATAACTGTATTAAAACTTGAGTCGCCTGTTAAAAAAGAGACACCTTTCTTGACAATATGGCGTTCAAGCGGGGCACGATCCCAAAAATCCGGAAATATCTCCTCCAGGCCAGGCAGACGGTGCAGCATACCGCCAAACATGTTTTTTTCACCCGGAAAAGTCCCTCTTTCCACCAGCGCCACATCCAGACCGGCACGGGCCATTGAAAGGGCAGATGCTGAACCTGCCGGGCCAGCTCCAACAACTATTGCCTGAAAATTTCTATTCATTTCTCACCTCCGCACACCGATCTTGCCCGGTCAAGCAGGCGAGGCACCAGTTCTCCCAAATCAGCTACAAACCCATCATCGGAATTAGGGAAAATAGGGGCTTTGGCATCATTGTTGATTGCCACAATCCTCTTGGAATCCTTGATTCCACCAAGATGATGCATGGAACCTGATATCCCAAGTGCCAGATAGAAACGTGGCGTAACTGTGCGTCCGGTTTGTCCCACCATTCTTTCAAATCCACACCATCCAAGATCATAGACAGGACGGGTAACCCCAAAGGAGACGTTCAACAACTGGCAGAGTTCCTGCAACTGGGCATAGACAGCCTCATCACACCCCTTGCCAGCACTGAAGATAACTTCTGCATCTGTCAGATCAACTGTCTGTGGATCCGGTGGAATACGACTGATTACTTTTGCAACAGGAATATCTGCAGGGCAGTCACCAGATTTCCAGCAACTTACACTTGGAGTACAGGCACGAACATTTGGCAGCAGTATCCGGCTTAAGGAACGTAAAGGCACAGTAATGACCAACGGCTGTTTACCCTCCCATGACCTACTTTCAGAGATTCTTCCCCCCAGGGCTGATCTGGATAGATGCAAAACACCATCCACCTGGCGCGCCGAGTAAACCTCTGTAAAAAGTGCTGCATCCAGAGCAGCGGCCAGTACCGGTGCAAGCGTTACACCCAGGTCGTTGTGTGGCAATACTACCAGATTGGCAGCCTCATCCCGTATCAGTTGGGCAAGATTAAGTCCCAGAGATACCGGAGTATCAAGGAGACTCGCTCCACCATCAATAAATTTGACGGCGGGGGTGCCGTAGGCCCCGAAACTGGCAACTGTTTCATCAACCGGCTCAATCATGGTAACTGCTCCCCATGTTGCCTCAATGAAACCGGCCAGTCGTGTGCAGTATGAAAGCAGTCCCAGACCGGTATCATCCAGCTCACTGCCGGGCAGATCAACAATTGTGAGAATCTTTCTGCTTGTCACCTTCAGATCTCCCTTCCGATCTTGTGGCCTTCCCAAATTGCCATATCAACCTTGCGTGGCGCCACGCAGTCACCAATCCGGTACAGCTCCTGCACCTTGCCTTTAAGGCTCATGTACAGGGAGTCGTCTACCTTCTGACCCATTGCAAGTACCAGTGAGTCAAACGGGCCCCATTCATCCCAGATGTTGGAATATACGTTAAAACCTTTGACGGATTTGGCGCCAGCATCACCTGAAACCTCCATAACAGCTATGTCAGGGGTAAAGGTAACCCCCTTTTGTAACAGCCGCTGACGTGAAAGATAGAGGTCCTGGGTAGGTCCAAGCTCGGCTCCTATAAACAGACTGGAGGTAATTATATGGACAGTCTTGCCCTGATTGGTCAGAAATTCGGCTGTTGCAGTGGCCCTCTGGTGTCCGTCATAGTCAATAAGACATATCTTCTGTCCCAGACCACCGGTTACCTCGCCATTCAAGACCTGCAGGACGTTGTAGACAGCCGGGCCATCAGCCCCGCCAACAGGATACGATTTGGGGTTACTGCCAGTGGCGATGATCACGACATCCGGCTTCTGTGAAAGTAGCTTTTCAGGGGTCATTACCTCACCCAGATTAACCTTTACACCGGCCTTATCCACCTGATCCTTTTCGTTACGGATAATTACACCAAATTCATCACGGCCTGCACCCTTCATAGCGCTAAGCACCTGACCTCCAAGCTCTTCATTTTTATCAAAGAGCGAAACATCATGGCCACGCCTGCCTGCCATTTTTGCAGCCCACATCCCCCCGGGACCTCCACCCACAATTGTAACCTTCTTTTTAACCAGGGCCTTTTCCAGAGTCCCCTCGCCCCACTCCTTTTCCCGACCAACTGCCGGATTCTGCACACAGCCGAGCAGCTTGTTCATGCCGATTCTTGCAATGCAACCCTGGTTACAGGCAATGCAGTAACGGATATCATCCAGACGTCCCTCAAAAGCTTTTTTAGGAAGAAAAGGATCACAAATCAGTCCCCGGCACATACCGATCATGTCTGCCTGACCGTTGGCCAATACCTTCTCCGCCATTACAGGATCGTTAATCCGGCCAGTACAGAAAACAGGAAGTTTGATCTTTTCCCTGACACCGGCTGCCAGCGGGATTGTATACCCGAGGGGGGTATGCATTGAGCCTTCGACCAGATACAGGTTGTAGAAAGTTGCGATAGACAGGTCCATAAAGTCCAGCAGGCCGCTGTTTTCAAAATGGGAACATATCTCCTGAACCTGCAGCAAATCCAGACCGCCAGGGATCATCTCGTCTGCGCACATTCTTACGCCAAGTGTAAAATCCTTACCCACTGCCTTGCGCACGGCAGCTATAAATTTGAGTGGCGCCCGTAACCTGTTTTCAAGGCAACCTCCGTACTCATCAGTGCGGAAATTGGTAAGGGGAGAAAGGAACTGACGTGCCAGACTGGAGTGTCCGAACTGCAACTCTATACCGTCAAATCCACCTTCCCGCACAAAGATGGCAGACCTGGCAAAATAGCTGGCCACCTCTTCGATATCCTCATGCTCCATCTCCTTTGGCGTTTCACGAAAAAGTACATCAGGCATGGGACTTGGAGCCCAGACCGGTAACCTGGAAATGCTTCCGTCACACTGCTGGCCATTATGGTTCAACTGGGCAAAGATTTTTGAATCATACTGATGTACGTAATCAGTGATCTTTTTAAATCCTGGAATAACTTCAGGGTGGTAGACATCAATGAGCTTTTCATATGCCATATCCGTCGGATGAACGCTCATCTCCTCGGTAATTATCAGGCCCGCTCCCCCCTTGGCACGCTCGCCCCAGTAGTACATCTGACGCTCACTGGGAAGGTTGTGAACTGCAAGATTAGTCAAGTGAGGCTGAAATGAAATACGATTCTTTACCTCAACCGTTCCCAGTTTGAGGGGAGAAAACAGATATGGAAACATCATGATGTAGGCTCCTCAAAATTTTATCTCCCCCTTTATCCAATTTCAGGGGGCTTGTATTCATGCTAGGCGGCTGCTTCCGCCAGATGCAGATCAGCAATGGAAGTTACACATCGCTCCAGACATTCCGGATCACCGCCGTTAAGATCATTTTTCAGGTAATAAGCCACTGCCGGGCAGCCCCCGTGGCATTGTTCAAAACGGGAGCAGCCTTCACACGAATATATCCTCAAAGACCGGAAAGACTTGTAAATCTCGGAATTGTCCCAGATATCCTGAAAGGAACTTTCCCTTAAAGAGCCGGCCTTGAAGTTTTCAATCTGAAGAAATGCACAGGGATACATATTACCGGTGGGACCTACACAACAGGTAAGCTTGGCAGCTCCGCACAGGTTAAGCCCAAGCCCCTGTCTTTCCTGCGATGTAAGCGAAAAAAAGCTATCGCCGGTACGCACATCACCACTTGCTGCAAGCCAGTCAGAAAATTCCAGCAGTTGGGCTGGTGAAGGATGCATGGAATCCCAGTTGTCCGCCCCGCGTCCTGACGGGCGAAAACGGCTGACACGCAAGGAGGCGCCAAGAGACTCCGCCATTGAATGCATAGCTGGTATTTCATTGGCATTTTGCGCGATCAGCACTGTATTTACACTAGTGGGTATACGGGTTTCAGCTAAAAGTCTGACCGCTTCCACCGCTGCATCAAAGACCCCGTTACCTCTTATGGAATCGCAGGTTTCACGCCTCGCTCCATCCATGCTTACCTGAATTGCCACAAGACGGGTTCTGCTTAACCGCTTGACAAGTTCCGGGGTTAACAATGTGCCGTTGGTGGAGATACAGGTCATAATCCCTTTTTCATGGCAGGCATCCAGAATCTGTTCAAAATCGGGACGCATAAACGGTTCTCCACCACCGAAATTTATCTGGAATACGCGGGCCTCATCAAGCTGTTCCACAAGGTCCAGGGCTTCAGCAGTAGTCATTTCATCTTTGGCAGGTGTCCCCGAAGCGGACAGGCAGTGGGTGCAACGCAGATTACAGGCCAGAGAAACTTCCCAGGTCAGGTTTACAGGGGCTGTCATTCCCATTTCAACATACTTATTGCTCACGCAGATACCCCTTATCAACAAGTTGTTTCGTAAACTTCCTCAAGGAACTCTTCTGGCTTTCTGATAAACCTTCCGGCAGTTCGTCTATCAGACGAACTGTATCAAAGTAATCCCGGGGAAGCATATTACCGGTGGGAGCAAAAAGAAGGCGTGGTCCCCTGGCATCATAGAACAGGAGACCAAAACCTTCCTGCCTCACGCGGCAGGCGGGATGAAGACGAACACTTACGCCTGCCGCCGTCATACTAATAGACCCCGCAGATGCCATCTATGGCAAGTTCTTCTACATTTATCTCTTCCAGAATGCGGGGTTCCTCACAACTGCATGTCTCTGCTGCCTGAACTTCTGTTTCCATGTTCTCTCTCCTTTTACTGATTTAGTTCTTAGCCTGCAGAAGTACCCTGCTGCAGTTTTATTCAAAATCCATTTGCAACCGTAATGCCAAGTATAAAAACATCTGTTTACACAAGGGTTGAAACTGCTCAGCAGCCTGTCTAGAGATTTTTCAGATTAATTAGTGTAGGGAAAATGGACATTTGTCTGACAGACACTCAGATAAATCATTCGAACTGCTGTAGAAAAAATACACAACGAAGAAATTGTCTACATTAAATTAAAACCAGATGAGGCTCTTGCAAAAAGATTGTCATGCCGGAAATGTTTTATCCGGCATCCATGCATTTCAAGTAGTTAGAATCTGGATTCCGGCCTGAACCCTGCCGGAATGACACAATTCGGGACTTTTGAAAGAGGCTCAGATTAGTCATAATCTATCATTCTTGATTGCCTTTAAACGGTTCAGCATTGCTCTTTCGTTTATCAGGCAA
>DYNH01000119.1 GCA_020721175.1 Trichlorobacter lovleyi
TGGCTGCCGGTGTGGCACATGAGATCAACAACCCGATGGGGTTTATCACAAGCAATCTCGGGAGCCTTGAAAAATATGTAACCCGTCTGTCAGATTATATTGGCCTGGTTGAACAGGCCATTAAGGATTGCTGTGATACAGCACAGACCGGACCCGTGTTTGAGGCACGTAAAAAGCTAAAGATAGAAAGGATTCTTGATGACGCCCACCAGCTTATAGCCGAAAGCAAAGAAGGTGCAGGCCGGGTTCAGCGGATTGTGCAGGATTTGAAGAGCTTTTCCAGGGTGGATCAGTCAGAGACTGCGCTGATTGATCTGAATGAGGCATTGGAGACAACAATCAATATAGCCTGGAATGAACTTAAATATGTGGCTGAAGTAAATCGGGAGTTTGGGGATATACCGCAGATCAAATGCTTTCCCCAGCAGTTGAATCAGGTCTTTCTTAATCTGCTGATCAACGCTGCATATGCACTGGGGGACACGCGGGGTGTGGTTACAGTAAGCACAAGTCTGGAAGATGGTGCGGTAATGGTGCAGGTTGCAGATAACGGATGCGGCATGAGTCAGGACGTGCAACGCCGGATATTTGAGCCGTTTTTTACCACCAAAGAGGTGGGGAAAGGTACTGGACTGGGACTTTCCATAAGTTATGATATAATCAAAAAACATGGTGGCAGTATTGAGGTACAGAGTGAAGTTGGCAAAGGCACCACCTTTGCGGTACGGCTGCCGCTTGAGAGTGGCAGTTATCTTTCCCCAGTTGATCCTGTGGAACCTGTCCACTGAAAGAGCAGTAGAAGCAGACCCTGTAAAGCAACAATTTTAGAGGTAATGCCGTGAAAAATATGATTAGTGAACAGTATCAGCAGGCTGTTTTTGACACTGACCGTCAACTGGCGCTGCAAATAGTGCAGAATGCCATTGATAACGGGGTTCTGCCCGAAGAGATTGTCTTTGATATTGTTGTGCCTTCAATTGAAGATTCGATTTCGTCGGTAAGTGAAAGAAGGTACACTAACCTGGCCCAACATTTTATGGCGTCTCAGATAGCAGCAGAGGTAACCGAAATGATGGTGCCACTTTTCAGGCAGGCGCCAGAGATTGTCGGTAAAATGGTAATCGGCACGTCATCGGGTGATTTTCACGGACTGGGCAAACGGATTGTCAAGGGCTGCCTCAAGGCCCAGATGATTGAGGTGACAGACCTGGGGCTTAGTGTGCCGGCAGAACGTTTTGTTGATCAGGCTGTAGAACTGGGGGCCGCTGTAATCGGTATATCATCCATGATGGCGCATACAGCCCGCAGTGAAAACGGTTCGATCGGCGTGAGGCGCCTGCTGAAGGAACGGGGACTTGAACAACAGATACGGATAATTGTTGGAGGCACGCCCTATAACCATGATGAGAGGTTGTACCGTACTGTTTGTGCTGATGCCTGGGCACGAAACGGTATTGAAGCCGGTGCGGTTATTGTCAGACTGCTGGGGGAGATACGACCATGACTACAGCACTTGAAAGACTGTTTTTGACGGCACAGGGGATTCCAACTGACAGGATACCTGTATTCTGCAACATGCTGGAACAGGGGGCTATTGAGCTGGGGCTGCCCCTGAAGGAGTATTACTCCAAAGGAGAATACGTTGCCGAAGGGCAGTTACGTCTGCAGAAGAAATATGGCCACGACAATGTCTGGGGACTTTTTTATGTTGGTAAAGAGGCAGAACTGCTGGGTTGCCGCAATATCATCTATGCCAGTGACGGCCCCCCCAATGTTGGGGATATGGTTGTCCGTACCCTTGACGACATTGAAAAACTGAAGGTGCCAGATGATATAACCAGCCATCCTGCCTTTGCCGAGATAAAGATATGTATGGATATACTGCGCAGGGAATGTGCCGGACGTATTCCGATTTGCGCCTACGTCACATCATCCATGACCCTGCCTGCCATTCTGATGGGGATGGAAAAATGGCTGGACCTGCTGATGAACGGACCGGCAGAGGCCCGGGATCTGATGCTTGAAAAATGCAATCAGTTCTTTCGCAAAGAGATCAGGGCCTATCGTGAGGCTGGCGCCAATGTACTTGTCTATGCAAACGCCTTTGGCTCGCTTGACATCATACCGGAACGGTTCTTTCGTGAACTGAGTCTGCCCTGGATCAGGCGGGATCTTGAAGAGGGAGGGGTTGAGGGGGTGGTCTATTACTGCGGTGGTGCCCGGATGAATCCGGTAATTGATCAGGTCTATCAGGCAACCGGTATCGGCACGTTTTACTTAAGCCCTCTGGATGACATTGCAACCGGCAAGGGGATTATCAATGGCCGTGCGTTGTGCGGCGGCGTTATTAACGATATTGAACTGATAGACTGGACACCGGAACAGGTTCGCATGGAGGTTAAGCGGATGTTACAGGCCGGTATGCCGGGTGGAAAATTCTTTTTTGGCACTATCCTTATGCCGATGTCTGTACCTGAGCAGAATATCCATGCCATGATTGATGCCGCCATCGAGTTTGGAGCAGAATCATGACTGAATTGCGGCGCCTGTTGATAGGGTGCGACATACTAAGAAGAGAGGTGGAATACCTTTTCGCGGACAATTCATGGTTGTGCAGCCGGTTATTTCTTACATCTTCACTGCATTTTGATTTTGATCTGATGAGGGATACGCTGTCCGCTGCAATCGAAAAGAACCGCGACAAAGAAATACTGCTGCTGTACGGCACCTGTCATCCCTGTATTGACACAATACCCGGAACCAGACGGATACCATGCCAGAACTGCATTGAGATGCTGCTGGGGCATGACCTGTTTACTGCCGAGCTTGGAAATGGCGCCTATTTTCTTTTGGAGCAGTGGGCAAATGAATGGGACCATGTCCTGGAAAAGACCTTTGGCAACCGCCAGGTGGCAAGAGAGATTTTCCAACTGGATCGTCGCTATATTCTGGCTTTGCGTACACCCTGTTCAGGTGATTTCTCAAAACAGGCAGAGGCAGCCGCAGAATCAGTAAATCTGCCACTGCGCTGGATGGATGTCTCGCTTGACCATCTGAAACAAAAACTGGAAGCCCTGTTTGCGCCATCATCTGACCAGTCTGAATACCAGAGACAGCGGGCTGACCGGCTTGCAGCGGAAAAGTCATATCTTCAACTGGTTAACACCATGATGAACCGTCTCAGCGCACTGCCTGGGCTTGAAAACACCATCCAGAACCTGCTGGAGCTGGTGGTGGATTCGATAGGTGGCACCACTGCCGGGTTGTATTATTTTATTGATGGCCTTGTCTGCTATACCAACCTTGATGGTGTCAAAAAAGAAGGGATTGTCATAGAAGACCCCCTTGTGCTGGAGGCTGTCAGGTCCGGCAGGCCTGTACATGAAAGCCGTAATTTTCAGGATACCCTGATGCAGACCCGTGAGTTTGCTTCCGCATCTACCTGGGCTGTGCCGCTTTTGACCGGTAACACCCTGGTCGGTCTTTTCAAGATAGAGAACATGCACCTTGAATCTGACGATTTTTTGCCTAATCTGGGGGCGTTCTTCAAATACGCTGCCCTGATCCTTAAAAACGAGATTCAGAACTATGTAAAGCTTCAGGATGCTTTTGAAAAACTGAAACGGGAAAAGGACGAACACCTTGAGAGCAGGAAGATGCTCTTTCAACAGGAAAAACTGGCATCAATCGGTCAACTGGCTGCCGGTGTAGCCCATGAAATCAATAACCCGATGGGGTTTATCACCAGCAATCTGGGTACATTGCAGAAGTATGTCGAAAGGATGGTAAGATATACCGCCATAACCAATGAACTGCTGGAAAGGTTTCTTCCGGTTGAGGAAACTGCACGGTTACAGGAACAGAGAAGGCAGTTGAAGATTGACCGGATTATGGCAGATGCGAACATGCTGGTTAGTGAGAGCCTGGAAGGTGCAGACAGAGTCAAGAAGATAGTGAATGATCTGAAAAATTTCGCCAGAACTGACAATAGCCAGCAGCAACCTGTAAGGATTAACGACTGCATCGCTATGGCCCTGAACCTTGTGAAGAATGAATACAAGTATAACGCCGAACTGATC
This sequence comes from Trichlorobacter lovleyi, assembly GCA_020721175.1. Taxonomy (GTDB): domain Bacteria; phylum Desulfobacterota; class Desulfuromonadia; order Geobacterales; family Pseudopelobacteraceae; genus Trichlorobacter; species Trichlorobacter lovleyi_A. The sequence goes on from DYNH01000119.1 coordinate 4,080, forward strand.
CTTGAACTGCACGATGATCTGCCGGAGATAAAAGGTAACAGCCAGCAGATAGTGCAGGTGCTTTCAAACCTTGTTGTCAATGCCTCCCATGCCCTGGTAAAGACCGGAGTTATAACAGTAAAGAGTTGGCAGGAGGACCAGCTTGTCTGCTTTTCTGTGGCTGATAACGGCTGCGGCATACCTGAAGAGCTGCATAACAGGATCTTTGAACCGTTTTTTACCACCAAAGAGGTGGGCAAGGGAACCGGTCTTGGGCTTTCCATCAGTAATGAAATCATCAAGAAACATGGAGGAGATATTTCAGTTGAGAGCGAAGATGGTAAAGGAACTGTCTTTACAGTGACTTTGCCGTTTACGGACTTATCTGGTGAGGATAACAGGATATGATCCAAAAGCCCCTGACTGCAGAATCATCCGGTGCGGCCCGTGATTACAGACGCCTGATACATATAATTTCAGGTCTGATACTGTTTTTTCTTGTCCTGGCTGGTATCTGGCATATCTATGACCACTATTGTACATCTGTCAGGACAACAGACCTTCGTCAGCAGATCTATGTAACCGCCCTGGCAGAACATGCAGATCGTGCCCTGGGAGAGGTGGTACAGGTTCTTGACAATGCCAACAACAGCCTGTTGGTGCAAGGTGGGCAACAGCGTCTTTCAGAAAAGGCTGTCTATGAAATTCTGAAACCCCACACCCTGCGTTCACCGCAGATCAGTTCAATCTACCTGGTTGATGCCACAGGAAAACTGAAGGCGGTTTCTCTGGGGCACCCCTTTAAACCCATTTACCTTAATGATCGTGACTATTTTATATATCACCGCGATAATCTGTCTCCTGACCCCTATTATTCACGCTCTTACAAAAGCAGATACGATGATGTCTGGCGTTTCAGCATTTCCAGACGTATCAATCGCCCTGACGGCACCTTTGACGGATTGATAGCGATCTCATTGCAGGTTTCCTATTTTGAACAGTTTTTCCTGAGCCTGCACCCGATTGCAACTGAAAGAATCAGTCTGATCCGTATGGACGGGTATCCGCAGGTCTCGCTGCCTTCACAGGATTCCATCTATGACCTGGATTTGAAGAATACCGAGCTGTTCACCAGGTATCTTCCCGCAAGGCAGTCAGGTAACTATAAAGGCAGGATTTTTCTTGCAGATCAGCAGATACGACAGATAACCTACAGAAAATTAAAGAACTCTCCGCTTGTCGCCACTATCTCTGTTGAACCAGATGCAGCCCTGGCTGACTGGCGCAGACACCTTTTTAAGGTTGTCGCCATATTGCTGATATCCATGTCAACCATTACCCTGCTGACAGTCTGGCTGTCCAAGCAGATAGGGAAATACCACAGCGAACTGAAACAGACGGTGGAAGAGCGTACCAGAGAGCTTTCCAGCGTTCTGAACCAATGGCAGACAACCTTTAATGCGCTTAGTGACAGCGTCTGTCTGTTTGATATGGAACAGCGGTTTCTGCGTTGTAATCAGGCCAGTTTAAAAATATTCAAACGGAATCAGGATGATATAATCGGTCGCCACTGCTGGGAGGTTGTCCACGCATCAGAACAACCTGTTGATAACTGCCCTTTCAAGCAGGCCTGGGAAACCGGCAAGACCGTAAGACAGATGTTCTTTGAAGATGGCGCCTGGCTGTGCATTACGGTTGATCCCCTGTTTGATGAAGCCGGGGAACCGGCAGGCGCCATTCATATTGTGCGTGATGAAACAGAAAGGGTTAACAATGAACAGTCCCAGCGGAAACTGCTCTCCATGCTGGAGGCGGTTCAGAATGAGCTGTATCTGTTTAATCCTGAAAATTTCCATTTTGAATATGTCAACAGTAGCGCACTGGATAACCTGGGCTACAGCATGGAACAACTGAGTCGGATGACTCCGGCAGATCTGAAAACCAACTACAGCATTGATGATTTGAAAAAACTGATCACCCCCCTGCTTTTTGGCGATACATTGCTGATCCGCTTTCAATCTGTTCACAAAAGAGCAGATAACAGCACCTATCCGGTTGAGGTTAATCTCCAGATGGTTGGAACACCCGGAGAGAGACGCTGCCTTTCAGTGGTGCATGATATTACCGAAAGAAAACAGGCTGAAGGAAGGCTGCTTGAGGCCTTGAAGAATGCCGAAAACTTCAGGACTGCACTGGATTATGTTAATGCCTATATCTTTATCAAGGATAAAGATTCCAGATACAGTTACCTGAACAAGCATTGTGTTGAACAGTTTAATGGCGGCATATCGGATATGGCAGGAAGCAGTGACAGCCAGTTTTTTAGTCAAAATCAGGCGGAACAAAACAGGCAGGAGGACCTGCAGGTGCTGGCCGGCCGACAGATTACAAAGGAGCTGACCGTAACTCAAGCTGATGGCAGCAAACGGACCTATCTGGTTCTAAAGACTCCATTTTATCGAGATCACACAAAAAGAGAGATTACCAGCATACTGGGAATTGCAACAGATATAACCGAAATGAAAAAGGCGGAAGAGTCATTAAGGGAGATTCAGTCCATAATGTTGCAAAATGAGAAAATGGCATCAATTGGCTAGCTTTCTGCAGGTATTGCCCATGAGATTAACAACCCGATGGGCTTTATCAACAGCAATCTGCTTACCCTTCAAAAATATGTTGATAAATTTGTTCGTTATATCAACCTGCTGGAAGATGTTGTGCAACAGTCAGGTGTTGAACAGCAGATTGATTCAGCCCGTCTGTTGCGCAAGGAACTGAAGCTGGATTATGTTCTTAAGGATATTAACCAGCTTCTGGAAGAAAGCTGCGACGGGGCAGAACGGGTAATGAAGATAGTTCAGGATTTAAAGACCTTTTCCCGCAGTGATTCCAGCAAGATCGGCAGGGCAGATATCAACCATTGTCTGGACAGCACAATCAATATCATCTGGAACAAGATCAAATATGCAGCGGAACTTCAACGGGAATATCAGGAACTGCCCAGGTTGCAGTGTAATATACAGCAGATAAACCAGGTGTTTATGAACCTGCTGGTTAATGCAGTCCATGCCATTGAAGAAAAGGGGAGTGATGAGCCTGGTGTTATCAGGGTTACTACCCGTGCTGATGACGAATCGGTTTGGATATCCTTCAGTGATACAGGTTGTGGTATAGGTGAGGATATCAGACGTCAGATATTCAACCCCTTCTTTACTACAAAGGAGGTTGGCAAGGGGACCGGACTTGGGCTTTCCATCAG
>DYNH01000120.1 GCA_020721175.1 Trichlorobacter lovleyi
CATCTGGATGCAACCAGGTGCAGAGAGTGAAGCTGCTGTTGAACGCTGCAAGGCTGCCGGCATCAATGTGATAGCAGATCACAGTTGTGTGCTGGTGGTTTTGGGATACCATGAACACTGAACATAATAATACTTTACTCGTAACCTTTGATTCTGGCGGGATTTTAGCTGAATTTACGTCGTAAAGGACTCAAAAGAACTGAGCTGCCGTTTTTAAGGATGTGGGTAAGGCAAGAACTTGTCTGTTTTGCTCATTACAGGACTTTTGATCAGGTTTCAGTAGTTGCAATCAATTTAAAATGAGGTGCGTTCAATGCCCCCTGAATCTGTTTCTAACCGTCAGATCACCCTTTTGGCCCCGCTTTCAGGTCCTTTAATGCCGATAGAACAGGTTCCGGATCCGGTTTTTGCCCAGAAGATGGTAGGGGATGGAGTCTCTCTGGATCCGCTGGATCAGACATTACTGGCACCCTGTGATGGTCAGATTTTACATATTCATCAGGCCTGTCACGCAATTACCATTTTAACGTCGGACGGCCTTAAGGTGTTGATTCATATCGGGCTTGACACGGTAAGCATGAAAGGTAAAGGATTTGTTCCGCTTGTTAAAACAGGCCAGTCTGTGCAGGCCCGCGACCCTCTGATACAGTTTGATGCAGACTTTCTTGCAACTCGCGCAAAAAGCCTGCTGACGCAGATAGTAATTACAAACAGTGAGCTGTTGGCAGAGCTAAAACCCTGCCAGGGAATAGTAAAAGCAGGCAGGGATCCGATCCTTAGGTGCCAACTTGCGGCTGCAGAGGCGACCGAAGAAAGCTCTTCAGAAAAAAAGGTATGGATAACATCAGAGGCGATTCTGATCCCCAATCCATCCGGACTCCACGCCAGACCTGCGGCTGTTCTGGCCAACATCTCCAAGAGGTTTGACTCTGAAATTCTGTTGTTAAAAGGGGACCAACAGGCCAACTCCAAAAGTGTTGTAGCACTGATGGCGCTTGAAGTGGGTCAGGGCGACAAAGTTCAGGTTACAGCCCGTGGTTCAGATGCGGACGCTGCTGTTGAGACCTTGAGCCAGTTGTTGTGGGATGGACTTGGTGATGAAGGCTGTAAACCTGTCCAGGCCCCTGCCAGTATGGTTCAGACAGCCGATTCTGCTTCGGCGCCAAAGCCTGAACCGCTTAACCCTGATCTGTTTAGCGGCGTTGCAGCAGCGCCTGGTCTGGCTGTTGGCAATGTCTTTCAGGTGCGACACCTTCAGATGAAGGTTGATGAAAGTGACAGTGAGAACCCTCAAAAGGAGCGTTACCGTCTGGAACAGGCTCTGGCAGAGGCACATCTTCAACTGGACGCACTCAGGGCAAATCTTCACGCCCAGCGTGCCGCTGACAAGGCGGCCATATTTGCGGCCCATCAAGAACTGCTTGATGACCCGGACCTTCTTGATATCGCCTGGTCAGCCATTGCCAAAGGAAAAAGGGCTGATTTTGCCTGGCATCGTGCCTACAGCAGCCATGCTGACCGTCTGGCAGGTCTTCGTAACGAGCTGCTGGCGGCGCGTGCCAATGACCTGCGAGATGTGGGGCAAAGGGTGTTATCTGTTTTGACCGGTGTAAAATCTGAAATCCCAGAACCACCGCAAGACTCTATTCTTGTTGCAGAGGAACTTACTCCTACTGACGCAGCATCTATTAACCGTGACAGGGTGCGCGGTTTCTGCACCACACTGGGCGGGGCCACCTCACATGTTGCAATACTGGCCAGATCCCTTGATATACCGGCAGTGGCAGGTATTGATCCCCGTTCACTCGAGTTAGCCAACGGCACACTGGCTGTGCTTGACGGAAACGCAGGCACCCTGATGCTGAATCCTTCACCAGAGATGATTCACAAAGTCCGTAAAGAACAGGAAGGCCTGGCTGGACGTAAGGCGCAGTATCTGAGTGTAGCTGTTCAACCTGCGATTACAGTGGATAATCACAGGATTGAGGTGGTTGCCAACATCGGCAGTCTGTCAGATGCAGAAGAGGTAATTGGCCTGGGCGGAGAAGGGGTAGGACTGCTTAGGTCTGAATTTCTGTTTATGGAGCGCAGCAGTGCACCGGATGAAGAGGAACAGTTTGTAACCTACCGTAATATTGCAGAGGCACTGGATGGTCGTCCGCTGATTATCCGCACACTTGATGTGGGAGGGGATAAACCGCTTTCATATCTTCCTATTCCGAAAGAGGACAATCCTTTTCTGGGTGAACGTGGACTGCGTGTAGGCCTTGACCGACCCGAGATTTTACGTGCCCAGTTAAGGGCCATTCTGCGCGCTTCAGCCTTTGGAAAAATAAAAATCATGTTTCCTATGGTGGGATTATTGTCAGAACTAAGGGATGCAAAGGCAATTCTGGAAGAAGAGAGAGCCAGGCTGGGGGTTGCGTCTGTAGAAACCGGAATAATGGTTGAAATACCAGCAGCAGCGGTTATGGCAGCCCAGTTTGCCCGTGAGGCAGATTTTTTCTCGATTGGCACAAATGACCTGACCCAGTATACATTGGCAATGGATCGGGGGCATCCCAAGCTGGCATCAAAGGTTGATGGTCTGAATCCGGCAGTGCTGCGTCTGATACAAATAACCGTTGAGGCAGCCCATAACCAGGGGAAGTGGGTGGGGGTATGTGGCGGCATTGCCGGTGATCAGGCAGCCGTACCCATTCTTTTGGGGCTTGGTGTTGACGAACTTAGCGTAAGCCTGCCAGCCATACCATCGGTTAAGGCCCAGATACGGAACCTTGATCTTAAAAAATGCCAGGAATTGGCAAAGGCAGCACTGGAGCAGGAAGATGGCTTCGGGGTCAGGAATATTGCAAAGATGATCGCTGTACCGGCATAGGAGACAACACCCATGTGGAACCATTTATTTTCATTTCTCCAAAAGATCGGCAAGGCCCTGATGCTCCCTGTTGCGGTACTTCCGGTGGCTGGCATTCTGCTTGGCATCGGCAGCGCAAAATTTGGCTTTCTGCCTGATATCCTTTCCGATGTCATGGCCCAGTCGGGCGGCGCAATTTTCGGCAGTCTGGCGATCATGTTCGCCATAGGTGTGGCACTTGGATTGACCAGCAATGACGGTGTATCAGCACTTGCAGCCGTGGTTGGTTATGTGGTGCTGCTGGCCACTCTGGGTGTAATGGGAACACTGCTGGGGTCTGAGACCAAGTCGGTTATGGGTATCACCTCCATTGATACCGGTGTATTCGGTGGTATTCTAATCGGTGGAGTGGCGGCCGGGCTCTTTAACCGTTACTACCATATCTCACTTCCCCCGTATCTGGGATTTTTTTCCGGTAAAAGGTTCGTGCCGATTGTTACTGCTTTTGCAGCCATTGCCTGCGGTATTTTGCTTTCACTGATCTGGCCGCCGATCGGATCAGGCATCAGAAGCTTCTCTTACTGGGCCGCCGATAGTAACCCGGCCCTGGCCTTTACAGTATACGGCTTTGTGGAAAGACTGCTGATACCGTTTGGCCTGCATCACATCTGGAATGTCCCTTTTTTCTTCGAGGTTGGCCAATACATTGATCCACACAGCGGGAAGGTGATAACCGGAGAGATACAACGCTATATTGCAGGAGACCCGACAGCCGGCAACATGGCAGGTGGCTATCTGTTCAAGATGTGGGGGTTGCCTGCTGCGGCAATTGCGATCTGGCATACAGCAAAACCTGAAAACCGGGTCAAGATCGGCGGTATCATGCTCTCTGCCGCACTCACTTCCTGGCTGACCGGCATCACTGAACCGATAGAGTTTTCATTTATGTTTCTAGCGCCTGCACTCTATCTGATCCATGCCATGCTGGCAGGGGCTGCTTACTACACCTGTATCGCACTGGGAATCAAGCATGGCATGACCTTTTCCCACGGACTGATTGATTACATAGTGCTATTTCCGCAGTCCACCCATGCGCTCTGGTTACTGGTACTGGGACCTTTATGGGCTTGCGTTTACTATGGCCTGTTCCGCTGGTGCATAGTCAGGTTTGATCTGAAGACGCCGGGACGCGATATTGAAGAGGTTGCAACTGTAACCGGTGAAAGCAGTTCAAATGATTTTGCCAGACAACTGGTACTTGCCTTTGGAGGACGCAGTAACATCAAGAGTCTGGATGCCTGCATTACCAGGTTACGGGTAGAGCTTTATGATGTAAGTAAAGCTAGTAGTGCCAGTCTGAAGGCACTTGGGGCGGCAGGTGTGGTGATGGTCGGAAGTGGCATACAGGCAATCTTCGGCACCCGTTCAGAGAATCTCAAGACCGATATGGAGGAATACCTTAAAATAGCAGGGCCAGAGGCAGATAAACTGCCTGAATCTTCACCTGTAACTGCACCACCTGCTGTTATTATTTCCAGACTGCGTGACCCGCTTGCAGCGGACAAGGTCAGACAGATAATTACCGCTCTGGGGGGAGCACAAAACATCATCAGTATTGATGCCTGTGCTGAAACCAGACTGCGTCTTGAGTTGAACTCCACAACAGCACTTGATAAAACAGCACTACAGTCTGCGGGCGTACAGGGTGTGATGCGTCTGAACAACGGAATCTTTCACCTGCTGGTTGGTTTAAATGCAGACCAGTATGCAGCGGAGATGCAGGGGCAGTTGGCAGGAGTAGGCGGAAAATCGTAATAAGTGGGTCTGTATAAGGGTTAATCAGAACTTTTGCAAGAGGCTTTAATGTCTGAAAAAAAAGGGATTCTCAAGGCAGCCGGGATTCTGGGTTCAACAACCATGTTGTCCCGTATCATGGGGATGGTTCGTGATATGGTAGTTTCCAGGCTTTTTGGCGCTGGCATGGCAACAGATGCCTTTTTTGCTGCCTTTCAGATACCCAACATGCTGCGTCGTTTTTTTGCTGAAGGGGCCCTTACCGCTGCCTTTGTTCCGATTTTTTCTGAAACCCTTGTGAAGGAAGGTGAAGAAAAGGCGCGCGAACTTGCCAATCTCTGCTTTACGCTGCTGTTTGTTGTGACCACAGGTGTTACGCTGCTGGGGATTATATTTTCACCGCAGATTATCGCCTTGATGTTTCCTGGGTTCAGCAGTACGGATGGGAAATTTGAATTAACGGTTCTGCTGAACAGGATCATGTTTCCTTACCTGTTTTTTATCTCACTGGTTGCGCTCTGTATGGGTATCCTGAATACATTGCGTCATTTCTTTACACCTTCCATATCAACCGTATTTCTAAACATTTCCATGATTCTTGCAGCCCTTTTTCTGCGTCCTTTTTATCAGTATCCTGTTACAGCCCTGGCTGTGGGGGTGCTGATAGGCGGCATGATTCAGTTGTTACTACAGTTGCCTGTTTTATGGCGTAAAGGGTTTCCAATCCGGCCTGGTTTTGATTTTAATGATTCCAGGCTAAAAAGAATAACCCTGCTGATGCTGCCTGCTACCCTGGGTGTAGGTGTTTATTACCTGAATATCACAGTAGGCAATATACTGGCTTCCCTGCTGCCCCAGGGCTCTGTATCCTATCTTTATTATGCCCAGCGCCTGTTTGAATTTCCGCAAGGTGTCTTTACCGTCTCAGTCGCACAGGCTGTGCTTCCTGCAATGAGTCGTCAGGCTGCCGAGGGTGACCTCGCAAGCATGAAGGAATCACTGAACTACGGGGTGCGCCTGACTCTGTTTGTCACTATTCCTGCCCTGTCTGGATTGATTGTCTGTGCAGAACCCCTGATGACGCTTCTGTTTATGGGTGGAGCTTTTGATCATAACATGGCTTTACAGTCTGCCCGGGCATTAGTCTGCTACTCTTTCGGCTTGACTTTTGTAGCCCTGGTCAGGGTGCTTGCTCCTGCATTCTACGCCCTTAAAGATACCAGAACTCCGGTTTTTACTGCATTTGCAGCTTTTCTGCTGAATCTGGGATTCAGCCTCTGGCTAATGGGGCCACTGCTGCATTCAGGTCTGGCGTTTGCTTCATCATTATCAGCCTTTGGTAATATGCTGCTGTTGTTCTGGATGTTACGACGCAAGACGGGCCTGCTTGGGGGACGCAGGATGCTAAAGACTGCTGTTTCAGCAGTCCTGGCCTCACTTCCGATGGGGGTTGCTGCATGGTTGATGGTCAACTGCCTGGATTGGAGCATAACCGGGCAAAAGCTGTTGAAAGGGGCTTTCTTGTCTTCTGTTGTAGTTGTATCAGTGCTATTTTACGGTCTGATCAGTTGGCTGTTGCGCTCTGATGAAGCAACAGAACTGTGGGATATGATACTTAAAAGGATCAGGAGGCAGAAGGTTTGAAGATTTCAGGCATGTCCGTTTTTACAACAGACTACGGTACCGGCGCTATTGCAGCAACCGTTAAAGGGGTCTGCCAGGTCTGGCTGCCTGGTCAACAGCTCCCTGATTTTTGTCATATGGCCTCTGATATCAGCACAGAGGCAGCAAGACAGTTAGAGTGTTATTTTAAAGGTATTCACAGACAGTTTGACCTGTTGGTAGATATCCCCGGTTTAACAGCTTTCCGCCAACTGGTGCTTAAACTGGTAATGGAGATTCCGTTCGGAACAGTGATAACATATAGAGAACTGGCTGTCAGAGCAGGCACTCCTCTTGCAGCGCGGGCAGTCGGAGGAGCTTTGGCTTCAAATCCTGTGCCTGTAATAATTCCTTGCCATCGGGTGGTGGCCTCTTCCGGAGCACTGACAGGTTATAGCTGTTTTGGTGGAATGGAGCTGAAAAGAAAGTTGCTTGGTCTGGAAGGTGTTGATTTTATGGATAACAAAAAAGTACGGATTCAGGCTTTTATGAACAGAAATTTTTATGCAAAAAAATAGTGATTTTACTTGACAGGTAAAAACCTCGAAATATTAGAAAGCTAGCCGCTTTTTGTGCGTAACATGTTGAAATTATGAACTTAAGTAAATGCCTAATAAATAGGCATTCAGCAAAAATCTCTTGTAAGGTTATTACTTTTCGGTTTCATCAACAGCGCTTTCCACAGCTTTTCCACAGATTTTGTTGATAAGGATTCAACCCATTGAAATTCTTCCAGGTAACTACAACTTAACTGTTCAGTACAATATGGAAGCGTAGGCATCCTGTCTGCGTTTAATAAGTGGCTTCATGCTCGAACAGTTTTACAGATTTAAAACGAAGCAAGCGATAAACCCGCTAACAAGGCAGGCATAGATGCCACCCTCCTGAGTCTCTGAATAAAATTACAATTGAGCCTCTTGCAAAAGTCTGAAAATTTGTCATTCCGGCAGGGTTCAGGCCG
>DYNH01000121.1 GCA_020721175.1 Trichlorobacter lovleyi
CAGTGTTTCGAGTTGTGGTGTAAGTGAAATGTTCATTTTTAACACCTCCTTTGACTAAAATAATAACAGAGAATAACAAGCTTTGTTATAAAAAATGAAACCAGAAAGTTATTTGAAAATTTTTAAGCAAGAACACCGAATATTCAACCAACGGCAGCTCCGGTCAGCGGGAAAAAGCCCCCGCCGAGTCGGTGTGCCTTATCACGTTGAACAAAACCGAGGCTTGTCGGAGCTGAATTGAGGATTGGTGGCAGAGCTTTGTGACATCAATGCCCGGAATTATTGCCTTCAGATCACCCGGCATGGAGCAGATGTTTTCCAACTGCAGAAACCAGGTTCAAAAGTAAAATAACAGAAAGGTGTCTCAGATGAGCTCATCTGACGAGATATACACAAGAAACATCGGCCATTCCGGTAAGGGACTATTCAGTTGAGGCTTTTTGTTGAATATTGAAAAAGCCCGGTCCTTTTGGGGAGATTCAGCTAGTTTATTTTTCCTCCAACTGACCTGCCCAAATAGGATCCCAGGAATACTGGTGTCTTAAATGCTCTTCAGGTATCTGACGGTAAAACTCTTCAGCAGAAAAAGAAAAGCGATAGGACTGTACATAATCCATGATAATGCGTGCAGCTTCGTTTAGCTTACGCATCCGTTCCGGGTCTGCATTCTTATGCAAATCCGGATGGGCTTTCCTTGCCAGGCTTCTGTGTCTCTGTTTGATCCTCTTGATACTTAGAAGGTCATTTTCATGGAATCCAAACAGGTAAAGGGCTTCTTTAAGTTCATTGTAGGTCATGATCTCACCTGCTGTCAGGCATCTGTTTTTTTATGCCTCTAATCAGATATAACACTGCTGTTTCCGTGTTGCTGCTTTCAAACAGTTCTTCGCCACTTACCCCCATAAAATATTCTGTATTCAGTTCAAACAACTCTGCCATGCAGATTTCAATCTCATTCAGGTCTGTGTGGCGCAGTTTGCTTACATATGAACTTTTATCGGAATATTTGTTGATAAAAAACTCTGATTCAGGATTTAAAAGCATCACTATCAATCGGCCTTCTGGCTTTAGCACACTTGCAGTCCTGACAATGGCCTTGCGGTAATCTTCAATAAACTGCAAGGAAACCATATAAATAACAACATCAAACGTACCTTCAGCAAATGGCATATCCTCGGCGCGGCAGACAACTTTTCTAAGCTGATCCGGTGCGGCTTTAAGGGCTTCTTCAGAGACATCAAGACCAACTACATCAAATCCTCTCTTAATCAGGCTGGTCTCCATAAGCGCAGGACCGCACCCTACACTTAGAATTTTGTCTTCCTGCCTGATGTGTCTTAAGAGATATTCAAGTTCTGCTTTAAAGACATTCTGCCAAAAAACGCTTTGACAGGATTTCAGATATCGTGCTGCTTCATCTGAAGGTTGCATGTGTTAAATACTCCTTTAATAGAATTTTAGGTCTCCTGGTCTTTTACTGCCCTGAGTATGGCTGTAAACATAGCCCCCTGTTCGGTCTGGGACACGGATATAACCATATCTACTTCAAACAGCCTGCCACAGACGTCTCTGACTGTCTGGCGGCTGGTGGTTCCTATCAAGCTGCTGCTGCCAGCCTGGAAATAATCATTTATCCCTTTAACAAGTGGTTCTGGTTCTGCCATAAACTCGCATATAGTCTGCCCCAGCAGCTCTTTTTTTGTCAGCCCGAATAGCTTTTCTGCCTTCTGGTTGGCAATAACTATCTTACCATCCTGCAGAAAGGTGATTATAGGTGACTGGGCGATCTCAATAAAGTTACGGTAACGCTCATCAGATTCTGCCCTCTGCTGTGTTCTGCGTTTAAGTTCTGACATAAGCTCGTTAAAGGAACATACAAGCTGCCCTATTTCGTCGTTGCTGGTCTGTGCTATCTGTTGTGTATAATTTCCTGTATTGACAATGGTCTCTATCCCCTGTGCAACGTTGGATACCGGTTTCAAAATCGTTCTGTGAATCAGCCAACCGGTAAAGAACAGCAGCAACAACAATACAACCGCCTCAATGCCAAGCGCCCGTAAAAGTTGGCTGTGTATATTTTCATACAGGTCTCTCATCGGCACAGAAACAGAGAGAGCACCGATCATTTCACCAATTTGATAGTTGTATGAAGGGTGCCCCTTTGGGAAGCGTTTTTTTACAAAATCTGGAGCTGTTTCGTAATTACCGTGGCAGATCAGGCAGGAACTGTTTGCTATCATGGGTTGAAGGTATCTTAGAGTCTCTTTGCCGTGGTCGGATACTATCTGGAAGTTCTCGATTGGTTTTGATTCCTTGTACATTTTTTTAAGTTCTGCAATCTCATATCCATCCGGCCTGTTATCCGGATTACGATTTCGCAATGATATCTGGCGAACGTAATAGGGAGACCCTTCTGTAATCCGTTTTGATATCAGGCTGGCGGCTACTTGAGGTACAAGCGCGTAGTTGGTCTCTGCCTCTTCCATTACAGACCGTGACAGGTAATCGCGTGTTTCAATAATCTGTCTGGACAGGATTCTGGCCTTGTCAACTGCTTGTTGCTGAATCATTAACAGCTCATGGTGGTATGATGTCCATCCCAGTGTGCAAAAGAGAATTACAAGTAAGACAGCAATAATCATGGTCAGTTTGGTTGTGATTCTCATGTTGGCCTCTCGACTGATGGAGTTGCTGCTGAGACTTTCCTGACTTAACCCTTTTTATGCCTGAAGTTGCCTGACAAAGGGCTAAGCCGGATTTTTCAAGTGCCTCTGTTTTTTTGTTAATTATAGCCTTATAACCAATATTGACAAGTTTTACAGGTGCGTTACAGCTAAAACTTGAACAGTGCTGTTTTATCAGGTATCGTCAAACAGGCTGCTTTGTCAGTATTCAACAAGGGGTTTTGAACTTATATAAATTATAACGTGTTACATCTTGTTTCAAGAATATCTACGTCATTTCTGATTCTTATAGTCCGCAAGCTTAGCCCTCGCTTGCATTTTACTCAATCAGGAAAGGCTGAATTAGAGCATAAAATTTGGTAGAACAGTAAATTTGAAGCCCATAAGGACAAAGGAAAATGTCACGGCGCAGAGCTAACAGTTCGGAAAAAAACGGTTTTCTATCTACCCTGTTGCTGATTATGATTACTCTGGTAATTGTCGCTCTGCTGGGTGTAGGCGGGTATATAGCCTTTTTGATTGCCAAACTACCAAAGATTGACCGCCTTACAGACTACAAGCCACCGGTTGTTTCTCAGGTGTTTGGAGATGACGGTACGCTGGTGGGAGAATTTTATCTTGAACGCCGTATTGTGGTACCGGTGAACAGGATGCCAAGAAAACTGATTCAGGCCTTTGTAGCAGCAGAGGATGCCAGTTTTTACTCTCATAAAGGGATTGACTATTTTGGTATTATAAGGGCTGCCTTTAAAAATCTGGTTTCTATGCGTAAAAAGGAAGGCGCCTCAACAATAACTCAGCAAGTTACCAAGACAATGCTTCTTACACCTGAAAAAAAGCTCTCCAGAAAGATAAAAGAGGCTATTCTGGCCAAAAGAATGGAAGAAAAGCTAACCAAGGACGAGATACTGTATCTGTATCTGAACCAGATTTATCTTGGTGCCGGTTCTTACGGTGTTGAAGCGGCGGCAGAGATATATTTTGGAAAGCATGTTGATCAGTTGAATCTGGCTGAGATGGCTGTGCTTGCAGGTTTGCCTAAGGCACCTAACACATATTCGCCCATAAAGCACCTCGATAAAGCCAAAGAACGCCAGGGATATGTGTTAGACAGAATGGTCAGGGAGGGGTTTGTTACACAGGTAGAGGCAGAACATGCCAGAAAGACAGTTTTGACAATTTTGCCAGGTCGCAGGGTTATTAATAATCAGGTGGCGTATTTTCTTGAACAGATGAGAATTTATCTTGAAGGAAGGTATGGTGAGGACCAGCTCTATAAAGGTGGGCTCAAGATTTACACGACTATGAACGCAGCAATGCAGAGCGCTGCCTTTGAAGCAACACAGACAGGGCTGAAAGCTGTGGACAAACGTCTTGGATTCAGAGGACCAGCCGCATACATTAAGGAGAGCGAGTTAGAGCAATTTTGCGATAAAGTTGAAGATGGCATTGATTCTGCTGCATTAAAAACTGGCGATACCTATACTGGAGTGGTGACGGCGGTTGATCCGGCTAAAGGGGTTGCAACTGTCCGTATTGGTGACCGGATTGGGCTGCTTGACCGCAAAGGTATGGCATGGGCTGGTAAATTAAAGCTGGTAAATGAATATGGAAAACCGGATAAAGTGGCCACATCTCTGGGGTTGGGAGCTGTTGTTGAGGTGCAGGTTGTAACTCCCGACTTTGAACGTAAGGGGGCGGTCTTTGCTTTGGATCAGACGCCGGAAGTTCAGGGTGCCCTGGTTGCAATTGATCCGGTTACAGGTGGAGTCAAGGCGATGATTGGTGGTTATGACTTCCGCAAGAGCCAGTTTAACAGGGCTGTACAGGCCAAACGTAATGCAGGTTCTGCATTTAAGCCGATCATCTATGCTGCTGCGATTGAAAAAGGGTTTACTGCTGCAACGATCATTGAAGACTCTCCAGTGGAGTATCCTGCCGGTGCTGGCAAGATATGGTCTCCCAAAAACTATGACAATTCTTTCCGAGGTCCGATTACCATGAGGGAGGCGTTGACGCATTCAATTAATGTGGTAAGTGTCAAGATTTTGGATCAGATAGGTGTTGATTATGCTGTAGAGTTTGCCAAGCGTCTTGGATTTACATCTAAAATAGAGCCTAATCTGTCGCTTGCATTGGGAGCAGCCAGTGTGTCTCCACTGGAATTGACTTCTGCATATACTGTTTTTGCTAACAAAGGTATTCGTCAAAATCCATATTACATAATCAGGGTGACAGATAATATGGATAAGGTGCTTGAAGAACATCCTCCGCCACTTCCGCCAGAACCTCCTCCTGTAATGATCTCATCCGAGGAGACCTCTGAACAATCTGAACAGCAACAGACACCTCCTGCCGCCTCCCCCCAACCTGCAAGCCTGCTCCCATCAGATGGAACGTCTTCGGTTGTCAGGGGGGTGCAGGCTACTACGCCGGAGGTGGCGTACCTGATTACAAATTTGATGGAGTCTGTTGTTCAGAGCGGTACTGGCCATCGGGCAGCAGCAATCAAACGTCCCGTTGCCGGAAAGACTGGTACTACTAATGATATGAAAGATGCCTGGTTTATCGGTTATATACCACAACTTGTAACAGGCGTATGGGTTGGTTTTGATAATCAATCCAGGTCTCTGGGGTCAAGAGGTTCCGGCGGGGTGGCTGCTGCGCCAATCTGGACCGATTTTATGCTTAAGGTAGTTGCCATGCTTCCGGTGCAAGAGTTTCAGCAGCCAGATACGGTATCTGTTGTAAGAGTAGACCCAAATAGCGGAAAACTTACAAAAGGAGAAGAGGGTAGTGCCGAGTCATTTATCAAGGGAACAGAGCCTTCAGATTATGAAGGAGAATGATGATTGATTTCTCCCACGGTAAATTTGTTCTATTTTTATAGTGCTTAAATTATTGGAGTTTTACCTTGTAGTCAATCAAGCAATACAAGGGGTTACACTTAGAACAAATTTACCGTGGATTTCTCCTGATGTCTGTTGCGTTTCTACCGGATTACTGGTAATTTCTTCTGCTATTCCGGACCTGTTTGATATAACTTGTTTCACCTTTTTCCAGTCTACCTTTTGCTCCAGATTGTTTGCACGGATCAGTTCCTTTGCCTCATTTGAAAGTCCTTTTGTTCTTTTGTAGATATCGCTATGTACTTCCATAAGTATTCTGCCGTCATCAGTAACCGCGAGTTTTACCGGGCGATAGATAATTTCACCGGTGGAGTTCACCTTGACCAGATTGAACAGTTCCTCCATCCTTTCCGGATATACCCTTATGCAGCCATGACTGGCAAACGTATAGATAGACCAGGGTTTGCTGGTGCTGTGTATAAGTATGCCAGGCAGTGATGTCTTTATGGCGTACTTGCCCAAAGGATTTGTTTTGCCAGGTGGCACGCTTGTAATAACTTCTTTTCCCTCAAGCCGCATTTCCTCTTGAATAGAGGGAGGTACGTTCCAGACGGGGTCCTTGGTTTTGTTAATAATCCTGAACCTGCCAGTTGGGGTTTGCCAGACAAACTGTTCGGTTTTAGTTGGAGTTCCAAGAGCTACTGCCGTTGTAAAGGTTGCAGTGCCTTTCTTAAAAAGATACAGAGTTCTGTCGGGTATATTTATTAACAAACCGTCCTTAATACGATGTTCAGGTATTATTCTGCGATTATTATATTTAAGTAACTGTCCGGGCTTCAGCCTGTCTTTCAAATCCAAACCGTTCATAGCGGCAAGTTTTCTGTAATTGACCCCCAGCTTCGCAGCAATCAGACGGATTGTATCTCCTTTTACAATCTTGTATGTACCTGCACTGCCGATAAGCCGGCTTGAAAAGTATTCTTGGTTCTGTTCAGCAGGAGACAAGGCAGATTTTAGGTAATTTGCAGGTGATTCGGAAGTGCTGGAAGAAGTTGAGACAGCTTTATGTAAAGAATCTGTGGGAACAGCAGGGACAGATGCAGCAAGATGAGTCTGAATTAACTTGCCTTTTTGCAGGGCCAACTGATAATAACGCTCTGCATTTCTAATGTCATGTTGACGATAAAGCGTTTCTGCCCTGGCCAGCGTGGAATCCATGCTGCGCAGTTCGTCCTGCATTCTGGCTGAAACGCATCTCTGGCGAAGTTTTTCTAGCAAGGCGGTGGCGTCACGTCGTTGGTCGGCTTGTACATTATTTTTAATGGCAAGGCAGCAAGCAACTGAGCATAGTATAGTAAAAGGCAAACGCATTATCAATTTGATTCCTTTTATTTAAAAGCGGTTTTGTCAAATAAGAATTGGGATGTGCTATACATCAGGATACAATGACTTGCAAGTAAGATTTCAGCTAGTTATATAAATTTAAAAAAAAATTAAAAAAAACGCTTGACGATAAAAATGTAATTGTGTATAAACGGGATTCCTTGCAGCGCAGAAACAAAACAGAAGCAGAGCAAAGCAGGGATTTTGGTCTTTGAAAACCGGATAGCAGAAGCAAGTGAATTGCGGGCCATGCAATTCAAAAAGTAATTAAGCTAGTATAGATTTGATACAGGTAAATCAAACTGGAGAGTTTGATCCTGGCTCAGAACGAACGCTGGCGGCGTGCCTAACA
>DYNH01000008.1 GCA_020721175.1 Trichlorobacter lovleyi
TGGCTGGCAAAATTTCTACAGTTGTTGGGGACCAAAATTGAGCTGTGACAAGGAACAGAGGGATAGAACCGATGAGAATTATCATTCTTGACGGGTACACTATCAACCCCGGTGATAACCCCCTAGAACCCTGTGGAGGCGCTGGGGGAATGCACCATCTATGGCCGTACACCGGCTGAACTGGTGCTTAAGCGGGCGCTATATGCCGAGATCATTCTTACCAGCAAGGTCAAGCTGACCCTACGTTTTCTTTTGAAGATTGTAACTAGTACCCTGTATCACTTTAAATTTCAGTAGTGTGGGCAGGGTGTTATGCCCACCAAACAGCGTGCGCAAAAGATGAAACTGTTTCACTCCCTACAAAAAATATGATGGTACAAGGTACTATACTTCACGAGGTCTGAAATTGCGATTTTGTAGGGGCGAACGGCGTTCGCCCAACTTTTGCTAAAAATAGCAGAATATCGCCTATCGCTGCATGGGCGTATGCCATACGCCCCTACATGAAAACGCACTTCTTGACCTTGTGCAGTATATCACGCCTTAATTGCGAGTTATAACGCCTGAATCCTTTGAAAGTGAGGTAAATTTGAATCATCAAACTTCAGATAAACTCCCTGTCGGCACTATTCAGGCTGTCTTCAGCCTTCCGGTAATAGTGGCAGCACTTGGCTACTTTGTTGATATCTATGATCTAGTGCTCTTTAGTGTTGTCAGGATTCCAAGCCTGAAGGCACTGGGGCTTTCTGGAAAAGAACTGGTGGAACAGGGGATATTTCTGCTTAATATGCAGATGCTGGGAATGCTGCTGGGAGGTATTCTGTGGGGGGTGCTTGGAGACATCAAGGGGCGGATCAAGATTATGTTTGCTTCGATCTTTCTCTATTCTATGGCAAACCTTGCCAATGGTATGGTGGATACAATCGGCGGATATGCGGTCATGCGCTTTATTGCAGGTATTGGGCTGGCTGGTGAACTGGGGGCAGGGATCACTCTGGTCAGCGAGGTACTTCACAAATCGGTGCGCGGTTATGGCACAATGATTGTTGCCTCAGTAGGTGTATCCGGCGCAATACTAGCCAATATTGTTGCAAAAAACTTTGACTGGCGTACAGCATTCTACATCGGAGGTATACTTGGTCTGTGTCTGCTGGCGCTCCGTTTCGGGTTAACCGAATCTGGAATGTTCAGTGATATGAAAGATAAGAAGCTGGTCAGCAGAGGAAATTTTCTTTCCCTTTTTACCAGTGTTAACCGATTTGGACGTTTTTACCATTCTATTATGATCGGTCTGCCAACCTGGTTTGTGGTGGGTGTGCTGATTACCTTTTCACCGGAATTCGCCAAACGGCAGGGTGTAGTTGGTACAGTTACCGCAGGCAACGCTGTAATGTACTGTTATATTGGCCTGGTAGCCGGTGATTTTGCCAGTGGAATCCTGAGCCAACTTATGAAGAACCGAAAAAAAGTGGTTTTTATATTTCTGCTGATAACTCTTGTATCTGTAGTCGTGTATTTTGCAGGCCAGGGTATTACAGCTCACAATTTTTATGCCATTTGCGCTATACTGGGATTTGGCATCGGTTACTGGGCAATCTTTGTAACCATTGCAGCAGAGCAGTTTGGCACCAATCTGAGGGCTACGGTAGCTACATCTGTGCCCAACTTTGTGCGAGGCATGACTGTACCGATCACCATGCTGTTTATGTTTTTCAAAAACCACTTCGGGCTGCAGCATGGAGCAATTATGGTTGGCACGTTGTGCCTTGTCATAGCGTTGTTTTCTCTGTGGCGGCTTGAGGAAACCTTTCACAAGGACCTCGATTACTTTGAACATTTTATTTAGACCACTTTTAACCAAAGGAGCGATAACTAATGAACTTCACTCGTTCAAATGAACTTTTTAGCCAGGCCATCAAGATTATACCAGGCGGTGTTAACAGCCCGGTGAGGGCCTTCAAGTCAGTGGGCTCAGATCCTCTGTTTATCAAAAAGGGTGCAGGTTCCAACATCTTTGATGAGGATGATAACCGTTATATTGATTATGTAGGTTCATGGGGACCGATGATACTGGGGCATTGTCATCCGGCAGTTGTAACTGCTGTCAGTAAATGCATGGAAAACGGCTCCAGTTTTGGCGCGCCCACAGAGCTTGAGATAACTCTGGCGCAGATGGTGGTTGATGCAGTCCCTTCAATAGAGATGGTCAGGATGGTCAGCTCAGGCACCGAAGCGACCATGAGCGCCATCAGGCTTGCGAGAGGTTACACTGGCAAAGACAAGATAATCAAGTTTTCCGGCTGCTACCATGGTCATGCTGACTCTCTGCTTGTCAAGGCTGGTTCCGGGGCGGCCACCTTCGGAGTTCCTGACTCTCCTGGCGTACCTTCTGATTTTGCCAGACATACCCTTATAGCAGAATATAATTCGATTGAATCAGTAAAACAGCTTGTCAGCAGTAACAGCAATCAGATCGCCTGTGTTATTGTCGAGCCTGTAGCCGGCAACATGGGCACTGTTATCCCGCGTCCGGGGTTTCTTGAAGGTCTTCGTGAGATTTGCAGTAATGAAGGGATTATTCTGATCTTCGACGAAGTTATGTCTGGCTTTCGGGTATCCTACGGAGGAGCCCAGTCACTCTATGGTGTTACCCCAGACATGACTACACTTGGCAAGATTATTGGCGGAGGACTGCCGGTAGGGGCATTTGGCGGCAGGCGCGAGATTATGGAAAAGCTGTCACCTTCAGGGGGAATTTATCAGGCCGGCACCCTTTCAGGAAACCCGTTGGCCATGACAGCCGGCATAGAAACACTCAAGTTACTGCAAGCTCCGGATTTCTATAAGAACCTCGAAGAAAAAAGCCGTCTTTTGTCCGATGGCCTGGCCCAGGCAGCAAAGGAGGCTGGATATCCGATCTATACAACCAGGGTAGGTAGTATGTTTTGCGCATTCTTTACCTCTGGTGAAGTATACGACTGGACCACGGCAACCACCTGCGACACGTCGGCCTTTTCTCGTTACTTCCTTACTATGTTGCAAGAAGGGATATATCTTGCTCCGTCCCAGTTTGAGACCGGTTTTATCTCTGCTGCCCACACAGAAAAAGATATTGAGACAACAATCATAGCGGCCAGAAAATGCTTTCAACTGATCACCTGATCTGAAAGGTAGTTGACATACTTTGTTGCTATGTGATAAGAGAAACAGGTTTTTGTATACAGTTAACCCATTGACCGGAGTGAGAAGTGAGCGAAATGCGTGATCTTTTCAAAAATCTGGCCATGGTCTCCAGTATGGGGATTTCTGTAGCACTTGCGATCGGAATCGGCGTATGGTTCGGCATAACTCTGGACAACTGGATGGGGACTAAACCCTGGTTTTTCTGGATTTTTACACTGATTGGTATTGCAGCAGGCTTTAAAAATGTGTATGTCATCACCCGCCGTGAGATCGGTAAATTTAACAGTGACCAGGATTAACGAGGATAATCTCCTTAATACTGTCGTTATCGGCAGTATACTGCTAGCAATTTTTTTAACCCTGATCAGCCTGACTATCTTTACAAAGGCGTCTGCTCTGGGAATCGCTGCCGGGGCAGGTATAGCGATTATCAATTTTGTCTGGCAGCGCAGCATCATGCAACGGGTGCTTGGTCTGCATATCAGGCGTCCCAGAATGTATGCATTGGCTCGTTATCTGCTGAGGTTGGGCATTACAGGGCTGATTTTGTATTATCTGATAACCAGCGGGCTATTTTCGCTTTGGGGACTGCTTGTGGGGTTATCAACTGTTGTACTGATGATACTGATTTGTACTGTCTATTTTGCGATTTACCATAAAGGAGATTGAACCATGGTTCACCCATTGCTTTTCCTGCAATTTATCAGCAGTAAACTTCAGAACATCTTGCACATTGGCGGTGAAGCAGCAAATGCGATAGTCTACACTTGGGTGGTTATCGTTTTTTTGTTGGTTATAGCAAAACTTGCCACTGGTGGCATGAAGATGATCCCGAGTGGTACCCAAAACTTTATGGAAGTAGTTGTAGACGGCATTGAAAACATGATAGTTGAGACCATGGGTGAACATGGTCGCCCGTACTTTCCATTGATAGCCACCCTGGCACTTTTCATCCTTGTATCAAACCTGATCGGTCTGATTCCCGGTTTTTATCCACCAACGGCAAACATCAACACAACAGCGGCCTGTGCAGTAATAGTTTTCCTGTCCACACATATCGTTGGCATCAAGCACCATGGATTCCAATATCTTAAACATTTTTTAGGACCAATCTGGTGGCTGGCTCCTGTTATGTTCTTCATTGAGGTGATTGGACATCTTTCACGTCCCGTCTCACTTACCCTGCGTCTTTTTGGTAACATGAACGGCCATGAACTTGTACTGATGATCTTTTTTGGACTTGCTCCATTTCTGGTACCGCTGCCTATGATGCTGATGGGGGTACTGGTCTCTTTTATCCAGGCGTTTGTGTTTATGCTTCTGGCTATGATCTACATTCATGGTTCTCTTGAAGAGGCACACTGATTTGATTATCTAACTCCTATACAGTTTAGGAGCATACAACATACGGAGGTAGTAAAAATGGGGTTTTTTGAAATGTGTATTCTGGCAGCAGGTATCGGTATGGCAATTGGTACCATTGGAACCGGACTGGGACAAGGCTTTGCAGTAAGCCGTGCCGTTGAAGGTGTTTCCCGCAATCCCGGCGCATCCGGCAAGATTCTGACCACCATGATGATCGGTCTGGCCATGATCGAGTCATTGGCTATCTATGCCCTGGTAGTGTCTCTGATTATCCTTTACGCTAACCCTTACAAGGATATCGCAGTTAAGGCACTGGAAACTGTAGCCAAGTAATTAACAGCCAACTCTAAGTAGATGTCGAATGTAAAAGGCGATCTGTATCAGATCGCCTTTTTGTTTTTCCAGTGGCAGAATTAATTCTGGATTCCGGCCGAAACCAGCCGGAATGACGAGCTTCTACTTCGTATTGAACAGTCACCAATTCTGAAAGGAAATATGATCTTCAACAGATTTATCAGTTGGATGTTGCTTAACCCCTGGCAGACAGGCGTAATGGCAGACGGATGAACTGTGCTAGTATCAGAGAAACAGCACCTAGAGTTGCACCCATAAAAAACGGTATCCTGTAGTCAATCATCCAGAGGTAACCGCCTAATGCAGGCAGAAATACTGCAGCGATATGGTTGATAGTAAAGCCTACTGCTGAAGTAGGAGCGATATCTTCCGTATCTGCTATTTTCTGAAAGTAGGTTTTGATGGCAACCGAAAAGTTGAAAAGAATGTAGTCAATAATGTACACACAAGCCACAACCCATTTGGATGATGCGCTGGCATAAACAAGAAATACAATTATTACTCCAGTGTATTCCACCGTGCAAAGTGTTCGCTCACCGTAAGCATTAATGGCCCTGCCGATCATCGGATTAATTACCCAGTTAATCAGATTATTCACTATAAATAGCGCGGTTATCTCCTGAACAGAAAAATGGAATATCTTCACCATCAAAAACATCGAAAACACCATGAATATCTGACGGCGTGCGCCAGACATAAAGGTAAGGGCATAGTAGAGCCAATAACGTCTCTTCAAAAACATTCTGAGTTTCTGGACTGGCAGATCCGGGTGACTTGGATCCTGTAAAACCGCCCATAAACCTGCTAAAGCAACCACACCGCCAATAATCAGAAAAATCTTTGAATAATCCATAAAAAAACCAAGACACCAAATTGCAGCGGCTGATATGATGCTGGTTATGGCTGCCAGACTGCGTAATTTTCCTATAACAAGTGGCGACTGATGCGTTGAGAAATATTGCAGGGTCAAAGACTGATTAACTGTTTCGTAGTAGTGAAAGCCGAAGCTCATAAGCAAAGTTGTAAGTGCTACTCCTGTAAAAGAAGGAAACAAACCGGTAAGACTTACACCTATGCCCAATAGAATTACGGACAGGGCAGCAAGCCTATGTTCCCTGATAAATAACAGTACATATATTGCCGTGAGGGCCAGAAAACCTGGAATCTCTCTGATTGATTGAGTCAGTCCAACCTGGAGTCCATCAAGATGAACCGATTCGACTGCAAAGTTGTTAAAAAGCATCGTATAGCCCTGCATCCCGATCATGGATGCGGCTGTGAGTACCGCCAAAAAGCGAAACATCTGTTGATTAGTGGCATTAAGCATTTACATTCTCATATTTTTGTGTATTTCGATGAATTCCACCGATTGAGCGTCCAGTGCCTGACGACAGTGATATCCTGTATCATTCTTGGAAATTGTGGCGAGTTAGCTGACGCCGCTTTTGAGTTTGATTATGCGGCTTTTCAATGTATTAAGCCCTGGGGGATGGTGAAATATTTATGCTGGGAATTAGTAATTATAGTGTTGTCTGCATTTAGTTGACATAATTATATATTTAAATACTAAATCAATAGGTTAACCCTGCTTTTGATATTTAAGTTAATTGCAGTTGAGCCTCTTTCAAAAGTCCCGAATTGTGTGATTCCGGCTGGCTTTAAACCGGAATCCTGATTTTAACTGCCTGAAAAGACTGGATCCCCGATAGAGGCCTTCGGAGATGACAATCTTTTTGAAAGAGCATCACTACTCAGCATATTCCTGATTGCTGTCATCCTGAGTGATATCGAAGGATTTGATCTGGCTTTTTTGGCTTCAAAAACCTGAAAACAGTTCCTTCACTCTGTTCATGATGACACTTCGGACTGTTTTTCAGGCAATGCTGAACCGTTACAAATTAACTAAGAAACGGGATATAATTTTAAATGTCCAGATTGATTACATTCAGGGCATTCTGTTCAATGAACTCTCGCCTTGGTTCTACCTGATCACCCATTAGTATGGTAAATATCTCATCTGCCTCAACCAAATCTTCTATTTTTACCTGTAATAGCGTCCTATTATCAGGATTCATTGTTGTTTCCCAAAGCTGATCAGGATTCATTTCGCCAAGTCCTTTATAACGTTGGATAGCAAGCCCTTTTTTAGCGTAGTCAAGGAAGAAGGCCAGGAGTTCTTCTTGACGATTGGTCTCTATTAGAAGCTTGTTATTTTCCTCCAGACGTGCGGTGCTACCTGACATGAGGGTTGCTACCTTAAGTTGAGATTCAATAAGAAGTTCATATTCATGGCTTGCAAGTGCTGTCATGGTCTGATTATCAATTATATAACGGACGTTGCATATTCTGAAAGTAATCTTGTCATCATCAAGTTGATAATCGGAATCAGGCTGTAAGGATTCCATTTTTATCAAAAAAGGTTCTAATGAGCCTATTTCTTCAAGGCCTGGCTGTACACCTGAACGTATCAGCAGGTCAAGCAAGTCTGCATGGATACCTTTTTTTACAACCTTATCGAAGAGGGTACGCCACTCTAGCAACTGTCTTACAACCGGTATGATCTGATGGCCTCTGTAAGTTCGTTCATCTTTTTTGAGGTTAAGAATCAGTTCTTCCGCCCCTTCTTCAAGTAAGAATTGCTGAAGTGCTGACTCGTTTCGGAGGTAGAGTTCTTTTTTGCCGCGCTTAACCTTATATAGCGGTGGTTGGGCTATATAGAGGTTTCCTCGTTCGATAAGTTCACGCATGTTCCGATAAAAGAATGTTAACAACAGCGTAAGTATATGAGAACCGTCAACATCAGCGTCAGTCATAACTATGATTCTGCCGTAACGCAGCTTGGCAATATCAAATTCATCCTTACCTATTCCGGTACCCATTGCCGTTATCAGAGTACGAATTTCCTGTGAGCTGATCATCTTGTCAAAACGAGCCTTTTCTACGTTAAGAATCTTGCCTTTTAAAGGCAGAATAGCCTGAAAACGGCGGTCACGTCCCTGTTTTGCAGAACCGCCCGCTGAATCACCCTCTACAAGATAAAGTTCACATAGTGCAGGATCTTTCTCCTGGCAGTCAGCAAGTTTTCCCGGAAGGCCTCCCAAGTCAAGGGCTCCTTTTCTTCGTGTCAGGTCTCTGGCCTTACGAGCCGCTTCGCGGGCGCGGGCAGCTTCTATGGATTTTTCTAATATACGCTTTGCAACCTGTGGATTCTCTTCAAGATATGCGGCAAGTTTTTCGTTCAGAAGCGATTCTACATACCCTTTAACTTCCGAGTTACCAAGTTTTGTCTTTGTCTGACCTTCAAACTGTGGTTGCGGTATTTTTACCGAAATTACGCAGGTCATCCCCTCACGAAGATCATCTCCAGAGATCGCTACCTTAGCGTTTTTCATCAAGTTGTTACCAGCGGCATATGAATTCATGGTGCGGGTGAGTGCTGCCTTGAATCCTGCCAAATGGGTGCCACCTTCATGGGTGTTAATATTGTTGGCAAATGAAAATATCTTTTCATCATATGAATCGTTATACTGCATAGAGACTTCTATCTCAATGCCACCTTTTTCTCCTTTAAAATATATCGGTTTCTGATGAAGTGGAGTCTTGGCACGATTAAGATATTCTACAAAGGAATTGATTCCACCTTCATAAAAAAAGTCATGTGATTTGCCATCGATACGTTCATCGTTAATTTTTATCCTAACACCGGCATTAAGGAATGCCAGTTCTCTTAAACGCTGGGATAATATATCGAATGAATATTCTGTTGTTTCAAAAATTTCCTCATCCGGAATAAAGGTTATTTTTGTGCCCCTTTTCCGGGTTGTTCCTGTAATTTCAAGTGGTGCCTGTGGTTCGCCACGACGATAGGATTGACGCCATATCTTTCCATCACGCCTAATTTCTAAATCAAGCCACCTGGATAATGCATTTACAACTGAAATACCTACCCCATGCAATCCCCCAGAAACCTTATATGAGTCATTGTCGAATTTACCACCTGCATGAAGCACAGTCATAACTACTTCAGCAGCAGATTTACCCTCACCTGAATGCATTTCAGTAGGTATGCCTCGTCCATTGTCCACAACAGTTATGGAACCATCTGTATTTATGGTTACATTTACCTCATTGCAGTAACCTGCTAAAGCCTCATCTATGGAGTTATCAACAACTTCATAAACCAGATGGTGAAGGCCTGAGCTAGATGTTGATCCTATATACATTGCAGGACGTTTTCTTACAGCAGAAAGTCCTTCTAAAACCTTGATGCTATCTGCTCCATACTCATTAGTTGATGTTGCTGTATTTAGCTCTGTTTCATTCATTTTGTTATTGTTTCCTCTTTAATGAGTCTGCCACCTTCAACTTGTAATAATCTGCTGTCATTCTGTAATATCGGTAAAAAGTTGTTTATATCTGTTGTAGTAACCAGTGTTTGTAATTTTTGCTGATGTATAAAAGTCAGCAGGTTCATCATACGTTCCTTGTCAAGTTCAGAGGCTATGTCGTCAAGTAAAAGCAAAGGTTGTTCACCAAATGTTTCATTAATATAATTCATCTCTGCCATCTTAAGAGCCAGAACAAAGCTGCGTTGCTGTCCCTGTGAACCGTAAACTTTCAGTGGTTTGCCATCTATAAAAAAAAGAATATCGTCTCTATGTGGGCCTAACCCTGTATTTTTATGAAGTTTGTCCTGTTCCAGTTGTTTTAAAAGCGCATTTTTTAAATTTATCGTTACATCAGGTTTATATTTGATTTCTACTTTTTCATGTTGTCCTGATATTCTTTGATAATTCTTTTGAAATAGTTTTTGCAATTTAATGATGTATCTTTGCCTTTCTTCCATAATCAGATTACCGGCATCGGCAAGTTGTTCTGTCCAAATATCCAATGTTTCATAGTTATTTGTTTTTAACAGGGCATTTCTCTGTTTAAGGGTGTGGTAGTAATTTTGATAATTATGTAAAAAATTTCTTTCTGCAGTGTATAAGGATCGATCAAAATACCTTCTTCTGATTTCAGGACCGAATTTTACCATAACTACATCATCTGGTGAAAATAAGACTACAACCAATTTACCATGTAATTCCAATGCGTTTTGAATATTTTTTCCATTAATGCTAACTCTTCTTGCTGAATTTTCAAGTTGAATAAAAATTTCATTTTCTATGCCTTCATTCTGAACAGTACCGCATATTGTTGCTGTTTTAAAACCATGACATATATGATCAGATATTTTAGAAAATCTGAATGGTCTGGCATTAGCCAGCATAAAAATGGACTCAATTAAATTTGTTTTTCCTTGTCCGTTTTTACCGTAAATAATCGTAAGATTATTACTTGGCTCTATAAATATTTTTGATATATTTCTGTATTTATCCAATCTTAATTTTTTTAAAAGCATTTAACTTTTCATATTCTCATTGGCATTATTACCGCAATGAGTGTTTCGTCTGAATCAGGAGTAACTATAGATGGTGAAAGTTCATTTTTAAATTTCATTAAGACATGTTCTGTTTCACATACATTAAGCACATCTAAAAGATATTTGGCATTAAATCTTACTGAAAAAGGAGCTCCATCATATTTGATATCAATTTCTTCCAGTGCATCACCTAGTTCAGGGTTACTAGATGAAATTTTTATTACATCCTGATAAATTTCTAGCAAAATGCCTTTAAATTTTTCGCTTGATAAAATCGCCATCCTTTTTACTGCATGAATTAAATCTACTGTTTTAGCTTTAACAATCTGATCATTAGAATTTGGTATAACTCTCGTGTAATCTGGAAATTCTCCATCAACTAATCTCATTACCAGTGTTGTTTCAGCCTTTTTTATTACTGCACTATTGTTTATAAAAGCAAACTGAAGTATTCCGTCGCCTTCATCTGTAATTTTTTTTATTTCATAAATTCCTTTTTTAGGAAGAATAACTCCTTTCAGGAGTTCCGGATTTGCTGTTCCTATGAATTCTCCAGTTGAAATTGAAAGTCTGTGTCCATCTGTTGCCACCATCTTTAATACTTGTCCATTTTCTGTATGTTCTACTTTTGTAAATATGCCGTTAAGATTGTATTTTGTTTCATCATTGCAGATTGCATATGATGTTTTTTCGATCATTTTCCTCAATAAAGCTGATTCAACTTCTAAAAAAACCTCTTCTTTTGTTGATATAAAACTTGGAAATTCATCTGGTGGCAGTCCAACAATATTAAATTTAACTTTCCCGCAGTTAATTTCAACCCAATCATTTTCCTTAGCTGAAAAAGAGATTTCTAAATTAGGTAATTCTTTAACTATTTCATAAAGTTTTTTTGCTGATACAGTTATTTTTCCTTCTTTACCAATCTTAGCCTGATATTTTCCTTTTAAACCTACTTCAAGGTCTGTGGCAGTTATCTCTATATCAGATTCTGCCGCTTCAATTAATATGTTAGAAAGAATTGGTATGGATGTTCTTTTTTCTACAATTCCTTGTACTTTTTGTAATGCCTTGATAAAAGGATCTCTTTCAATTTTAAAATTCATATTTAATTCCTTTTGTTTTTATATAATTGATAATTAACCTGTAGAAAAAGTTGATAATTTGTAACTTAATAATATTAGTGTATTAATCTGAGTATATCTCTGTTTATAACTCTTGATAAAAAGTATGGTTTATAAACATTATTTTATTAGTTCTTTTTATCCACAGTTTTATAACAACACAAATTAACATAGTTGTTATAAATTGACTTCAACTGAAGCATTAAAAAGTCTAATTCTGTTTTAAAGATGATGCCCTCGCAAATTCTCGATTTTGAGTTTTTAAAATTCAGTAATATCAGTATTTTATGAGGCTAAAAACAAGCGATTTTTGAGCTTTTGCGAACGCATCAAAGATGTTGTCATTTATTTAATAGTTTCTTTAATATCGTTTATTATTTTATTTATATTAGGATTT
The DNA here is from genome assembly GCA_020721175.1 of Trichlorobacter lovleyi. Classification (GTDB taxonomy): domain Bacteria; phylum Desulfobacterota; class Desulfuromonadia; order Geobacterales; family Pseudopelobacteraceae; genus Trichlorobacter; species Trichlorobacter lovleyi_A. The sequence continues at coordinate 11,849 of DYNH01000008.1, forward strand.
TCTTGGATCATTCGCTCAATCTTTTTAGTTGAATGAATCACAGTTGAATGGTCTTTGCCTCCAAATTTTGCACCAATATCAGGATATGAAGAAGATGTCATATCTCGACAAAGCCAGATTGCTATTTGACGTGCCTGAACAAGATTTTTGTATCTTTTTTCAGATTTAAGCTCTGATAATTTTATACCAAAATAATCAGCGACATTCTTTTGTATAAGTTCAATAGTAATTTCCTTGCGTTTGTCAATTAATATATCCTTAAGGTTATTTTTTGCCATTTCTATGTTGATTGGCTTGTTTTGTAAACTGCTATAAGCCCCTAATCTGATTAACATACCTTCAAGTTCTCTGATATTCCGAGTGTCACTTGAAGCAAGATAATAAGCTACATCGTCCGGAAGATGTATCTTATTTATATCAGCTTTCTTTTTTAGTATTGCAATTTTGGTTTCTAAATCTGGTGGTTGAATATCTGCTATCAAACCCCACTCAAATCTGGACCTTAGTCTGTCTTCAAGATCCGGTATATCTCTAGGGAATTTGTCCGATGTAATCACAATTTGTTTATTGGACTCATACAGAGAATTAAATGTATGAAAAAATTCTACCTGGGTTCTTTCTTTTCTTGAGATAAACTGTATATCGTCAATCAGAAGTATATCTACATTACGGTATTGTTCTCTAAATAGCTCCATTTTATTTAATTTAATACAGTTAACCATTTCATGCATAAATTTTTCAGTTGAACAGTAGCACACTCTGTTACTATTATCTTTATTGTATATAAAGTGACCTATAGCTGTAAGCAGGTGACTTTTGCCCAAACCAACTCCTCCGTATATAAAAAGCGGGTTATAGGTAGTAGCTGGATTGTTTGCAACTGCCATTGCCACAGAATGTGCGAATTCATTTCCAGTTCCACTGACAAACTGGTCAAAAGTGTAACGTGGATTAAGAATGGAAATATTTTGGTAATGATTGATTTTTTTTGTGGCTTCATCCGTTTCAGGATGATTTAAATCTGAAATGTCTGTTGTTTCAGAGATTGTGTTCTGTTTTTTTTCATTAATGATAAATAAGACTTGAATATTTTTTTCTGTGATAACTGATAATGCACCGTTAATCATATCTATATAATTATCCTCAAGCCATTCTTTAAAAAATTGATTTGGTACAATAAGGTATAGATATGAGGATTGATCATCGTAGTGACTGAATTGAATTGGTTGTATCCAGTTTGTATAATTTTGCGGTGAGATAACTATTTCCAGATTTTTAGTCGTTTGTTCCCATATTTCAGCCGGATTTTTCTGTTTAGCTAGTGACATAATCAAGTTCCGATCGCTATCTGATTCTGTGAGCATTTGGCTTGTGACCGTTCAACCTATTTATTTGGTTCAGGTATCCCTACAGGTTTTAAGCGGTTTAAATGTTGGACATTTGTATTAAAAAATTAGTAGAAGACTTTTTATATTAAACTTCTTGAGAAATATCAGATTTAATTAGCAGTTTTGATGATGTAGGATATTTATTTTGGGAAGTATTTTGACTATCGATTATTTAATGTCAAGTTATAAACATATTTATCAACAATTGTTGGTAAATCAGGTTTAATCAATTAAATAAAGCACTTAATACATAAATTAGTAATAATTATAGTCAGAATGTAACAGAGGACTGTACTTTTTTCAACGATTAACCTCTTTATACACTTATATATGCATTTATAAACAAAAAACTTGACACAATTAATTAAGTTTGGTTATTTATCTAGTTCATTATTTAAAAATATCGCATTAAAACTTTGGAGAAATAAAGTGAAAAGAACATTTCAACCCAGTAACACATCACGTAAACGTACTCACGGTTTTTTAGTTCGTATGGATAGCAAAAACGGAAGGCTTGTTATAAAGAGAAGAAGGGCAAAAGGACGCAAGCGACTTTCTGTTCAAATAGCAACAAAATAATTTAAAATCGTGAGCCTCTTTCAAAAGTCTCGGATTGTTCATTCCAGCTGGCTTTAAGCCTGAATCCAGATTTTAACTGATTGAAAAGACTGGATCACCGATAGAGTCCTTCGGGGATGACAATCTTTTTGAAAAAGCCTCAGCTTTATTGAAAAAATTATTTACTGCTTCGTCTAGCTCTACAATAGTTTAATCTTGTTTAATGGTAAAACTGGATTTTTTATATTAATCTCATTGTCTAATCTGTACTTACTTTTTGATTAAATTATATAGCATTGGATAAAGACGCCTGTTTTCCTAAATATAATCGCTTATTAAAAAGAATAGATTATCTAACTCTTTTAAATGCACATAATACATTTAAAAGTCATTATTTTTACGTAAACTGGATGCGTAATGATAAAGATTACCCACGTATAGGTATAACAGTAAGTAAAAAAATAGGTAATTCTGTGACTAGGAATAGGATCAAGAGATTAATACGAGAATTTTTCAGACATTATAAATCAATACTACCTTGTATTGATTTAAATGTAACAGCAAGACCTCATTCAGCTAATGTTAATAATACTAAACTACGCAATGATTTGCATAGTGTGTTTCAAAAGATTGGCTACTCTTCGTGTTATCAAGATTAATTATCGCCTTCATTCGTGTTTATCAAATTATAATATCTCCTGTTCTTCCAGGTTCCTGTCGTTTTTATCCTACCTGTTCAGTATATGCATTAGAATCAATCCACCGTTATGGTTCAATTAAGGGTTGTTTTCTTGCTTTCTGTCGTATCCTCAGATGTCATCCCTGGCATCCAGGTGGTTACGACCCCGTTCTTTAATTAGTAACTGGAGTTTTTTATGGAAATGAGAGCATTGATAGCGGTAGTACTTTCTGTAGCTGTTTTTTATATTTTTTCAACTATGTTTGGGCCACAACAAAAACAAGTTCCGGTTCAGGGAAATTCTGCTGTTAAAACTGAAAACATAGGTTCGGCTCCTGCTGTCATTGTTCAGAAGGTAGAACATCCTCAATCAAAAATTGTGCCCGCAAATATGTTAACAACAGCTACGGATGTCACTGTAGAAAACGATCGTTATATTGCTACTTTTAGCGGTAATGGCGCTTCAATAAAAAAACTTACGCTAAAAGGTTACCATGAGTCAAACAGCAAATCTTCACCAAACGTTACCTTACTGGGTAACTCAGATCCATCTGCAATGTCCTTTTCTACTCTCGGTAAAGGGTTTGCGCTTTCACAACAAGCAATCTACACTCCTGATATAAAAAACCTCAAGCTTTCCTCTACGGAAAAGAAGCAGCTTGTTTTTACATATGTAGATGTACAAGGTTTTGTTGTACGTAAAACCTACAGTTTTGATGGTTCTGGTTATGGGATTAATCTTGAAACCCAATTAATAAATAATTCAGGTTCAAACATTACAGGTGCTTTTCAAAGCATTATAACAGCGCCATTTGATTTTGATAAAAATGATGGCCGTTATGAGACTTACGGTTCGTCTTTGTTTGCAGATAACGGACTTCACACAGACTTGCCTAAAGACGTTGCCTCAGCCTCAAAAAAGTATGACAAAGATATCCAGTGGGCAGCAATCAATGACAAATATTTTTTGAGTGCATTGTTGTCAGTAAGTAACAGTATTTCATCAGTAGAATTAAAGAAAAACAGCGCCGGTTATCTTGAAACAGTTACAACATCACCTTCGTTTTCAGTTGCGCCTGGTCAGGCTGTCTCTATTAACAACAAATTATTTGTTGGCCCAAAAGAGATTGATATACTTAAATCCCAGGGCAGTTCACTAGAACAATCACTTGACCTTGGTTGGTTCTCATCACTGGCAAAGCCAATGCTCTACTCGCTTAAGTTCTTTTACAAGTATGTTGGTAACTACGGTATCTCTATAATTATTATTACTGTAATCCTTAAGATTGTATTTTTCCCTTTAACTCATAAGAGTTACAAGTCCATGAAAGGGATGAGCAAAATCCAGCCTAAGATGATGGCATTAAAAGAGAAGTACAAGAATGACAAGGATTCCATGAACAGGGCTATCATGGAGCTTTATCGTGATCATAAGGTTAATCCTCTAGGTGGCTGTCTGCCAATGATAGTTCAAATTCCGGTTTTTTTCGCTCTTTATAAGGCATTAATGTATTCAATAGAACTACGTCATGCTCCATTTTACTTCTGGATTACAGATCTGTCTGCCAAGGATCCTTATTATGTAACACCTATTGTCATGGGCGTTACCATGTTTTTTCAGCAAAAGTTGACGCCATCTAATATGGATGAGATGCAACAGAAGATCATGCTTGCACTTCCGGTCGTCTTTACGTTTATGTTCCTTAATTTCCCATCAGGCCTTGTTCTTTATTGGCTTGTAAATAACATTCTGACAATCGGCCAACAGTTGTATATAAACAAGCTAGTTAATGATTGATAAGGTGGTTGTATGTACATCCTTGATACTATTACTGCAATAGCAACTCCTTTGGGTGCCGGGGGAATCGGTATTGTAAGGGTCAGCGGTTCAGATGCAGAGTCTATTGGAAAGTTGATATTTAATAACAGTAAAAAGATAAACGGCGGTGGTTTTGAAAGCCACCGCCTTTTCTATGGCCGCTTTCACCATCCTTCAGACGGCTCTTTAATTGATGAAGGGATGTGCGTTCTGATGCGCGCCCCACGTTCTTATACGCGTGAAGATGTTATAGAGTTTCATTGTCATGGCGGTTATTTAATTGTCAGCAGGCTGTTGGATGCTTGTGTTTCCGCAGGAGCGCGTCTGGCCGAGCCTGGTGAATTTACCAGACGTGCATTTCTCAACGGCCGTATTGATCTTGCTCAGGCTGAATCAATTTCAGATATTATTTCTACTTCAACTGACAAGGCCCTAGCCCTTGCTCAGTCTCAGAGGGAAGGCTATCTGTCTCGCTCTATTGCCCGACTTCGAACTCTATTGATAGAGACCCTGGCCCTTGTAGAGGCTTATATTGATTTTCCAGAAGATGAGGTCGATCCTCTGGTTACCGAAACTGTTTTTAAAAAAATTTCTGCTGTACGTGTAACTCTACAAAAACTGGTCGATACATTCAATACAGGTAAAGTTCTTCGCGATGGAGTATCAGTTCTGCTTTTGGGGCTCCCCAATGTAGGGAAATCCAGTCTGTTAAATGCGCTTACAGGCACTGATCGTTCAATAGTTTCTCATATTCCTGGTACAACCCGTGATCTTATAGAAGAGACTGTTTCATTGAATGGTTTGCCGGTAAAGATTATTGACGCCGCTGGCATACGTTCACACAATTACGATTGTATTGAACAAGAAGGTGTTCGCAGGGCTTTGGATAAAGTAGCGGCTGCAGATTTGATTCTTCTCTTGATAGATGGTTCAAGACCTGTTTCAGATGAAGATATCGAGCTTGTCTCAATGGTCGGTAAGACTCCATATCTGCTTGTTGTAACAAAGTCTGATCTGCCTCTCCTTTCTGACACATCAAGATTTACCAACTCCGTAGCATCCTGCTATGTTTCAACTAAGGCATCAGTTGGAATTGATCATCTTACAATTCTGATATACGATTATTTCGTTAGTTCATCTGTCTTACTGTCTGATGGGGCTGCTGTTGTTTCATCTGTAAGACACCGTGATGTTCTTTTAAGAGTATCCTCTTCTCTTGAACTGTTTTTAAAAAACATGCAGATGGATTTACCAGCAGAGCTGTTGTCTCTTGATTTGCGCGAAGCAATCTCTGCATTAGGCGAAATAACTGGTGAGACTACCACAGATGATATTCTTGATCTGATTTTTTCCTCGTTCTGTATCGGCAAATAGGAAATGTGTTTCACGTGAAACGTGGGGAATTATATGCATTGCTATGAGACGAAATACGATGTGATTGTCGTTGGGGCTGGTCATGCCGGCTGCGAAGCTGCACTTGCTCCTGCTAGAATGGGGTGTTTGACATTACTTCTTAACATGAGCCTTGATGGAATGGCTGTTATGTCATGTAATCCATCCATCGGCGGGTTGGCCAAGGGGCATCTGGTGCGCGAGATTGACGCACTGGGCGGTGAGATGGCAAAAAATATTGATGCTACCGGAATTCAGTTCAGGGTGCTTAACACCAGAAAAGGGCCTGCTGTAAGGGCCGGGCGGGCTCAAGCGGACAAGCAGCTTTATCGCCTTAGAATGAAAAATATACTTGAGCATCAGGATAACCTGCATGTAAAACAGGGAGAAGTAACAGCACTTTACATCGAAAAAGATGAGCTTAGGGGCGTTGACACAAGAAGTGGCATCCGTTTTATTGGTAAGACAGTTATATTGACAACCGGCACTTTTATGCGCGGCCTGATTCATATAGGGCTGATCAACTATCCAGGCGGCAGAGCAGGGGAACTCCCGTCAGCAGGGCTCTCGGATAACCTTAAAGGCTTGGGGTTTGATGTCGGTCGGCTAAAGACAGGAACCCCGGCCAGACTTGATGGAAGAACCATTGATTTCAAGAGATTGGAAGCTCAATACAGCGATGAGAACCCTGTTCCGTTTTCATTCAGTACCAAGCGGATCACAATGCCGCAAACACCGTGTTACATTGCATACACCAATTCCAGAACTCACGAAATTATCAGGAGCGGACTGGATCGTTCTCCCTTGTACTCCGGCGTAATTGAAGGAATTGGACCAAGATACTGCCCATCTATAGAAGATAAGGTGGTGCGGTTCCCTGACAAGGAACGTCATCAGACTTTTATTGAACCGGAAGGTCTTGAAACAGTTGAGTACTACCCAAGTGGAATGTCATCATCATTACCTATAGATATCCAGATCGCTTTTTACCGTTCCATGGAGGGGCTTGAAAAGGTTGAGATGATGCGCCCTGCTTACGGAATAGAGTATGACTATGTTAATCCTATTCAACTTCACGCAACGCTGGAAACAAAGTTACTGAAGAATCTTTTTCATGCAGGCCAGATCAACGGCACATCTGGATATGAAGAGGCCGCAGGTCAAGGACTGCTGGCTGGTATAAATGCTGCGTTAAGGGTTAAGGGTAAAGAACCTGTCCAGTTTGGCAGGCATGAATCTTATATAGGTGTAATGATAGATGATCTGGTTACATTGGGAGTAAAAGAGCCGTACAGGATGTTTACCTCACGCGCCGAGCATCGTTTGTTGCTAAGAGAAGACAATGCCGATATCAGGTTAAGAGATGTAGGTTATAGCCTCGGACTGGTGGATGAGGCCACGTATATTGATTTTTGCAAGAAAAAAGAGGAAATTGAGAAAGAGCTTGGAAGAGTCAAGACAACACGCATTGGTTTGACACCGGAAGAAAAAGAGTGGTGCAGTAATCATAATTGTGCAGATATTCAGAAGGGAACAACGCTGGATCAGATTCTTAGGCGTCCTGAAATTGGTTATGAACAGCTTGAAGAAATAGATTATATTTCTAAAAAACTGCCAAAGGAGATTCGAGAACAGGTTGAGATTCAGATCAAATACCAGGGTTATATCAACCGGCAACTTGAACAGATCGAGCGAATGCGCAAGCAGGAAGAGGTCAGGATTCCTGAAGAGTTTAATTATAACAATATTCCTGGCCTGACGCTTGAAGTTCAGGAAAAGCTTAAGAAATATAAACCTGATACACTGGGACAGGCAGCTCGTATCGAGGGAATAACGCCGGCTGCCGTTGCTATAGTTGCAGTGATGGTAAAGAGTTTTGGAGAAAAGAAAGTTGAATCGTGAGCTGCTGGATATTTCTATAAAGGAATTGAAAATAAACCTTACAAAATCCCAGTGTGATTCATTCAGTACGCTTTTTGAAGAGTTAGGAAGATGGAACAGCAGGATTAATCTGACAGCAATAAAAGACGATGATGATATGACAATCAAGCATCTGATTGATTCGCTCCATCTGGTGCCGGAGGTCAGCAAGGCTAAAGATATGCTTGATGTAGGTTCTGGCGCCGGCTTTCCAGCAATTGTTATTGCAATAGCAAGACCTGACTGCCAGATAACTTCTATCGATACGGTTGGTAAGAAAATAAGCTTTCAGAAGCATATCAGCAGGCTACTTAAGCTTGATAATTTCAGGCCATTGCATGGACGTGTAGAAGAGTTTTCCGGGAACCAACTGAACGGTTTTGATTTGGTAGTAACGCGCGCATTCAGCAGTCTTTCACATTTTTTCTCAGTATGCAGTGTTTTGGTTAGTAATGGTGGCAGGCTAATCTCTATGAGAGGGCCTGATGCCGAAAATGAACTTCAAGACTTGCAAGAAAAGATCAAAGCTGCCGGTTTCATGCCTGAGCCAACCATTAAGTACCGCCTTCCAAACAATACTGGCGAAAGAACACTTATCAGGCTGCGTAATAATAAGTAAGGGCAAACAAAAGGTTCGCGCCTACAATGACGAAAATCAAAGATTGGCATGTAGGGGAAAGGCAGCCTTGCCTTTACGTAAAAGCATTAAGATACCGTTTGAAGTATATTTGCCGTACGACTTAATAAACATGATTTGCAGTGGATTTTCCAATAATTAAGGCTTTAAAATCAGGTGCATTATGAAAATAAGGGTTTATTACGAAGATACAGATGCTGCCGGGGTTGTCTATCACTCTAACTACCTTAATTATATGGAGCGGGCGAGAACTGAATACATGCGTGAAAGAGGCTGCTCTGTTTCTGAAATGGCGGCCAATGGTTCAATCTTTCCTGTAGTACGGATGGAGATAGAATTCAAGGCTCCAGCACGTCATGATGAAGTCCTGATCGTCAGGACAGTACCTGTTAAGGTGGGAGGTTCTACCTTTATACTTCTTCAACAGATTCTGCGTGATTCAGATCAACAGCTACTGGTAGAGGCGCAAGTCTCTCTGGCCTGTGTATCGCAGGTTCTCAAGGCCAAACGGTTGCCGATACAGTTGAAAGAGATTCTGATAAAGGATATCCAGCCTTGATGTCACAGAGACAAATACCAGACAGAACTGAGGCATTGGATTTACTACTGAATGGTGATCTCCTTGAGCTTGGAGGCTGGGCAGATTCGATCAGGCAGAGGCTTCACCCAAAAAAAAGGGTAACTTTCGTAATTGACCGTAATGTTAACTACACAAATATTTGTGAATCAAGATGCACTTTTTGCGCCTTTTACCGTGACCAGGATGCACCTGATGCCTATCTGCTGGATCATGAGACAATACTTTCAAAGATTTCGGAGCTGGTTGAACGTGGTGGAACACAGCTTTTGATGCAGGGAGGGCTTAACCCTAAAGTGGGGCTTGAATATATCGAGTGTCTCTTCAGATTAATAAAAGAGAGATTTCCGCTGATTCAGAACCATTCCCTATCCCCGGCAGAGGTCTGTCACCTGGCAGATAGTGCAGGGTTGAGCATTACCGAGACCATTATCAGGTTAAAACGCGCTGGACTTGATTCTATACCGGGTGGAGGCGCTGAAATTCTGGTAGATGAAGTCAGACAGTTAATTTCTCCAAATAAAATAGGATGGGAGAAATGGGGAGAAGTTATGTTGGAGGCATCCGCACAAGGAATGCCAACAACATCAACCATGATGTTTGGTAGCAAAGAAACAGCCAAACAGATAATTGAGCATCTGTTCAGAATAAGAGAGTTACAGGCAAAAGGAGGCTCTTTTACCGCCTTTATCCCTTGGACATACCAGCCTGGCAATACCTCGCTTGGCGGTGAGACCGCTACTGGGTTAGAATATCTGAAGGTTTTGTCACTATCACGCATTATTCTTGATAATATTCCAAATATACAGGCAAGCTGGGTGACGCAGGGGGCAAAACTTGCCCAGGTGGCGCTCTATTTTGGGGCAAATGATATTGGAGGAACCATGCTGGAAGAAAATGTAGTTGCGGCTGCAGGTTGCTCATTCAGGATGTCACAGGAAGAGATATTGGAGCTGATACAGGGTGCCGGATTCAATGCGGCCCAGCGTAGCACTACTTACAAGATTTTAAAGGAATTCTGAACCTGGTGACAGCATATACACTCATAGAGAACAACCTGAAGCTGGAAACGCTCTGTGGATATCTTGCAAAAGAGCCTGAACTGGCTATGGATATCGAAGCTGATTCCCTGCACCATTACAGGGAGAAGGTTTGCCTGCTTCAGTTGTCTAACCGAACGGAAACCTGGCTTATTGATCCCTTTGCAATCAGTGATATATCGCCATTAAGCAGATTGTTGGCAGAACCCGAACGATTGATGGTATTTCATGGCGGTGATTATGATATCAGATCCCTTCACCGTGATTTCAGGATCAATGTCAACCGAATGTTTGATACCATGGTTGCCGCCCAGTTTACCGGAGCCACAGAGGTTGGGCTTGCAGCGCTGCTGCGTTTAAACTTTGGAATAGAGTTAGACAAGCGCTTTCAGAAGGCAGACTGGAGCAAAAGACCGATTAAACCTGAGATGGCAAATTATGCTGCAAATGATACGACCAACCTGCTAAGGCTTGCTGATGTCCTTAGAAAAAGATTGGCAGAGTTTAACCGTACTTCTTGGGTTGAAGAGGAATGCGCCCTGATATCTAACAACAGGGTTCAAAGTAAATCTGATATGCCACTTTATATGCACTGTAAAGGTGCAGGCAGGCTGACATCCAGGCAACTGGCAATATTGGAAGAACTGTTACAATTCAGGGAGCAGCAGGCTTCTGTAATGGATAGACCTGTTTTTAAGGTCATTCAGACCGAATCCTTGATGATTTTAGCACAGAAGCAATTGCAGAATATCCAGGAACTGCATGGCGTTTCAGGGCTGACCGCAAGATTGATTAATCAGTATGGAACAAAACTTGTTGAGGCAGTAAGAAGAGGTATGAATCTGCCTGATACGGATTTGCCGTCATACCTGCGTCATAAAACGGAATCAAATCCTGGCACAAAGGCACGTCTCGGCAGATTGAAACAATGGCGGGAAGGATACAGCAGGCAGATTGGACTAGCTACAGGTATTATTGCCCCCAACTGGCTTCTGGAGAGGATTGCCGAGAATAATCCTGCTGATATGGAGGGGCTGTCGTCATTACAGGGGATAAGGCAATGGCAGTTAAACCTTTGGGGTAAGGAGTTACTGATACTGCTGGCAAAGGAGAATTAGCCGAAATGACAGCTATCTATTTAAGTATTGTCATACCGGTTTACAATGAGGAAAAATCGTTGAAACCTTTGATGGATCGACTGTATCCGGTAGTAAGCGGATTAGGACGAACATTTGAGATTATCTTCACTAATGATGGCTCAAAGGATCGTTCCCTGGATATTCTGAAGCTTTATGTTCAACAATATCCGGGCGTGAGAGTCCTGGAATTCAATGGCAATTTCGGCCAACATATGGCAATTCTTGCTGCCTTTGAACGTTCAAGTGGAGAAATAGTTATCACTCTGGATGCCGACCTCCAGAATCCGCCGGAGGAGATTCCGCGCATGATAGAGGAGATTGAGAAAGGGCACGACGTTGTAGGAACTATTCGAGAGAACCGGCAGGATTCGTTGTTTCGTCGTGTTGCCTCAAAAATAGTCAATATAACAACCAATAAGATGACTGGTATGCAGATGAGTGATTACGGCTGTATGCTAAGAGCATACCATCGCAACGTCATTAATAATATAAACCAGTGCGGAGAATCAACCACCTTTATTCCTGCCCTGGCGCAGACCTTTTCCTCAAGCCCCACTGAAATAATGGTAGGTCACGCCGAACGAACCCTGGGTGAGAGCAAGTACTCATTTTACAGCCTTATTAGGCTTAACTTTGATCTTATGACAGGTTTCTCTGTTGTTCCGCTACAGCTTTTTGCACTTTTGGGAATCATAACCTCTTTTCTGTCAGTTGGATTTGCGTTATTTCTGTTTATACGCAGATTTATGATTGGCGCTGAGGTTGAGGGTGTATTTACCCTGTTTGCAATCCTCTTCTTCTTTATAGGGATTGTAATTTTCGGTATAGGTTTTGTTGGTGAATATGTGGGAAGGATCTATCAGGAAGTTCGAAAACGGCCACGTTATGTAGTTAGAAAAACATATGGATTTGAGGAGTAACGCTATGAAGCTAACCCGCAGAGAGTTCATCATGCTGTCGGTGGTTGCAGCCGCTTCAGTGACACCGTGCGGTCGGTTGATGGCAGCAGTAAACGTAAACTACTATCTAAATCATAAGGAAGAGTTGTTCGGGACGTTTCGCGGAACACTTGCCGGTGTTCGTGCATTTCTGGAGCCAGAGCTGGGTAAGGAACGAACCCAGCAGATAATCAGCAACGCTCTGAGGCGTTTTGAAATCCTGCTTCCCAACCTGCCGGACGTCGGTGGAGAGCGTAACTGGGACACCCAATACATTCCTATAGCGGCCTGGTATGTAGCCTTATATCAGCCAATGAAGGCAAATGGTAAGACAGCTGAATATCTCGGCAAGCTCATCTATGGGTTGAGAAAGTATGAGCTTGACCATACTCCTGCGGACATCCTTGCAAAGCTGGGAAAAGAGCTGTTCGAGGCGAAGAGCGTGGAGAAAATGCGGACATGGGCGGCATGGACACAAAAGAGGGAATATCCGGAAAACTGGGTAGCAACATTCCTGGAAGGTGACGGAAAGGAGTTTGATTTTGGCTATGACTACAGTGAATGTGCAGTGGTGAAATACTTTGTTGCACAGGGAGTTCCGGAGCTGGCTCCCTATTATTGCCTGAATGACTTTATCCAGAGCAAGGCGCTGGGAACCGGTCTTAAGCGCAGCAAGACCATAGCCCAGGGCGACGGTGTCTGTAACTTCCGCTATAAGCATGGGCGGGCAGTAACGCAAGATTGGGATAGCGAGATCACCTCTATAAGAAAGCAGATGCCTAGAAGGTCTATATAAGTGAAACTTGTCGTCTGTGCCTACCATAATGTTGGCTACCGTTGCATTGAAGAGTTGCTACGCCAGGGGGCTGAGATCAGCCTGATCTTTACCCATGAGGATTCACCTACTGAGCAGATCTGGTTCAGTTCAGTGCGTGAACTGGCAGAGGCTTACAAGATTCCGTACATGATCAGCTCCATCAATGAACCTGAGAATATGGAGCGGGTTCGGAAGATAGCGCCTGACTTCTTGCTTTCATTCTACTACCGTAACATGATAAAGCCAGAAATTCTTGAAATTCCGTTGAAAGGTTCTTTAAACCTTCACGGTTCCTATCTCCCGAAATACCGTGGAAGAGTGCCGGTCAACTGGGTGGTGATCAATGGTGAGACCGAAACCGGCGCCACCCTGCATTACATGGTAGCCAAGCCGGATGCCGGGGATATTGTTGATCAGGCAAAGGTTTCAATCGCCTTTTCCGATACTGCCCATGACGTCTTTGTCAAGGTGACCGATGCGGCGGTAACGGTGCTGCAACGGTCCTGGCCAAAGTTGGCGGACGGCACGGCTGGCCGCATTCCGATGGATCTTTCAGCCGGCAGCTACTTTGGGGGACGCAAGCCGGAAGATGGACGGATTGACTGGAGCAAAAGTGCAGAACAGATTTACAACCTGATTCGTGGGGTGACCCACCCCTATCCCGGCGCCTTTACTGAGCTGAACGGCAAGAAGGTCATTATCTGGTCTGCCTGTCCGCTGGAGGGTAGTGGTCAGCCTGGGCAGGTGGTGTCACTGAATCCGTTACGTATCGGCACTGGCAGCGGACTACTGGAACTTACAAATCATGAGCTTGAGACAGGCCGTTTGGAGTTGGGTAGGAAATTAGGCAGTGCGGGAGAAACTTCATGATTCAACGCACCGATCCGATTGTGCAACAACTGGCTGCAATGCCAGATAGCGACCGCCTATTACTGGTTGACTACTTGCTTGAGTCGCTCGATTTCCCCGATCTTGAGATTGAACGACTTTGGGTTGCCGAGGGCCAGTCCCGTTGGGACGCTTATCAGCGGGGAGAAATAGCTTCAGTGCCTGCCGACGAGGTATTCGCAAAGTATCAGAAATGAAGATTAGATTTCTCGTCGCAGCACAATCTGAACTTGATGAAGCCTACGACTGGTATGAAGTTCAGTCAAAGGGACTTGGCGGACAACTGGTAGAAGAAATACTGCTTGCAGTTCGGCGAGTGGTCGTTTTCTCGGAGAGCTGCCAGGAGATTGCTCCTGGAATCAGAAGGTGTCTGATTCGCAGATTTCCATATGCCCTCATCTATCGAACGGTTGAGTAAGAGTTTGTTATTCTTGCAGTTATGCACCAACATAGAAAACCACTGGGTTGGTAGCTCCGTCTTGGGAAGACGAAGTAACCTGGCTGGATAGGTAGTGTCAAAAGTTGTATGAAAAGTCGGGATATTTAAAAGGAATCGACGGAG
>DYNH01000122.1 GCA_020721175.1 Trichlorobacter lovleyi
TATGCAATATTATTAATGTGTTAAATCAGTTTATAATTATTGCGAGGGCATCAATTAGTGACAGGTCTCCCTGTGTAACCGGTGTGCTAGCTGTGGCCATAAATAAATTATCCTTCCAGTGCCCCTGTCATGGATTTTACATCCGATATGCCCCGCTCTGACAGCCATTTCTCCATCCCTTCAGCTATCTCCTGCGCTGCACCAGGATTAACGAAGCTGGCAGTACCTACCTGAACTGCTGTGGCTCCGGCCAGCATAAACTCAAGCGCATCAGTGGCAGACATGATTCCCCCAATGCCGATGACCGGAATTCTGACCGCATTTGCTACCTGCCAGACCATCCGCAATGCAACCGGTTTGATGGCCGGACCGGACAGACCGCCAGTAATGTTGGCAAGTACCGGACGACGTCTTTCAAGATCGATCGCCATGCCGGTAAGTGTGTTAATGACTGAAAGTGCATCAGCTCCGGCACCTTCACAAGCCAGGGCCATCTCAACAATATCAGTTACATTGGGGGAAAGTTTTACTATCAATGTCTTTTTTGTTACAGCCCGACAGGCAGCAGTAACCTGGGCAGCAGAGACAGGGTTAGTGCCAAAGACTATACCCCCCTGTTTGACGTTGGGGCAGGAGATGTTGACCTCAAAAGCCGCCACTTCAGGTATTTCATCCAGCCTTCTTGCCAGTTCCGCATACTCCTCTGGCGTAGAACCAAAGAAATTGACAATTGCAGGGGTGCTTACTGTTCGGAAGAAAGGGACTTTTTCCCTGATAAAGGTGTCAATTCCAACATTCTGCAAGCCAATAGCGTTTAACATCCCCCCCGGAGTTTCCACGATACGCGGAGTAGCATTGCCTGCACGGGGGTTAAGCGAAAGTCCTTTGGTTACAAAGGCACCTATTTTTTCAAGATCAACATACTGGCTAAACTCTTTGCCGTATCCAAAGGTACCGGAAGCGGTTATAACCGGATTAACAAGTTTCAGATTTCCTATTGCAACCGTCATGTCTGGTCTCATTCCGTTTCACCCTCCCATTTAAGGTCTGTTGAATCAAAAACCGGACCATCTGTGCAGACACAGCGGTAATCAGGCGTCTCATTACTATGCCCGGACCCCTGGCATACACAGCCCAGACATGCCCCCATCCCGCATGCCATGTAACCTTCCAGTGAAACCTGGCAAGGCACATTTCTCTTTTTTCCAATTGCTGCAACGGCCTTTAGCATACCATTTGGGCCACAGGCAAAGATTCTGCCTCGGTTTCCGGTGTAATCAAGACGAGATTCAAGCACTTGCGTTACAAGGCCGCACTCACCCAGGGAGCCGTCTTCTGTAGCTGTATAACACTCAACGCCAAGTCTCTCAAATTCAGTTATGCACAATACATCATCCTTTGTTTTACCACCTGCAAATAGACGCACGGGTGAATCCCTAACCAGCTCTTTTGCAAGCAGATACAGGGGAGCAAGTCCAACACCGCCCCCGACAATAATCTTTTCCTCGCCTGGCGGACCGTTATTAAAACCGCTCCCAAGAGGACCAAGCATATCAAGCAGATCAGTTTCATGCAGATCAGAAAGCATCCCGGTGCCCTTGCCTACAACCCTGTAAAGCATTTCCAGATAGGGTTGAGCAACAGCGCCGGTGTAGGCAGGTTGGTACATGCCAACATCAAAAACGCCGAAAGGTCTGCGAATTAAAGGGTCAATCGAGGGGTTGACTCTCACCATCAGAAACTGACCAGGTCTTGCTGAAAGCATCTCTGGCGGTGCTGTCATCCGCATTCGCCAGTAACCGGGGGATACCTCGGTGTTATCAAGAATCATCGCCTTAAACTGCATCTGTACCCTCCTGAATCAGTTTTTTATCCATCAGAATTGCATCTGTTCCAAATTCATAATACCCTTTTCTTACACCGGTCCTGACAAATCCGAACTTTTCATAAAGGGCGATCGCAGGGATACTGTTAGCCCTTACCTCCAGGCGCAGGACTGTTGCCCCTCTTTTGACAGATTCACTGCATGCCCATTGCATAAGCATTGAGCCTATACCGCAAGAATGCAGGTCAGGATTAACGGCTATATTCAGGATCTCAGCCTCATCAAGTACAACAGCAAGGCAGAGATAACCGGTTACAACTCCATTTTGTTCACTAACTACAGGCAGGCAAAAAACAGACGTGATCTCGTCAATAAAGTTATTTCTGGTCCATGAGCGGACAAAACATGCCTGCTCAATGGCCAGCACTGAATCCAGATCATCTTCTGTCATTTTACGTATCAATAGTGTCATTTCCGGGGGTGTAATCGGGAATCTGGTATTGGTTCTAAAACCATATCCCCGATAGAATCAATTTTCTGCTTGTTTGCAACTTCAAAAACAGTTCGCGCTGCTATCAGATTGAGAATCCTTGTATACAGTAACCGTTTCAATCCGTCAAATATGCCGTTATTTGCTGTTATCGGCTGTTCTGACAGTTGCATCTTTGTAAAAAATTGCAAAAACGCAAATTAGCAAAATAAACTCTGATGTGACTTGCAATAATGCAAAAACAATCCGGCTTTAAAAAGTAGCTAATAGTAATATTATCAATAAGTTAAAAACAAGTAGTGTCTAATATTGATATTCATGGTCACTTGCCGCCTTTGTTGGTGCTTGGCTTAACATATTGTTATTATTGAATTACATAATTTAAATAAAAACTGGCATGGTTACTGCTTTAGCTTCGATATGACAAACAAAGCAATTTGCCCATATTTTGGAAAAAATGATGACTACTGCGATGTTGGATGCGGTTATATCTCGCCGCATGATGTCCATATGATTATCCGTTACTGCAGCAAACGTTATTGTGATTGTGCAAAATATCAAGAGCTGTCTCACCGTTATCCGCAGGAATCATTTTTTGCAACTGCTGCCTGCTGATAAACAGGCTCCAAAGAAAGGAACCCAACCATGCTTTACCTGCTTTCAAGTAGCACAAATGTAGTAAATATCTTCTTGACACTTACAGTAAGTATACTGATAGCCGTAATATTTTTCGCAAAGGAGAAGAAAAATGACCCAGAGAGAGCTTGAACTAACCCAACGGATTGAAGAGCTGGAACGTCATACCTGGCGTAACAGTTCAATTTTAAGAGCAGTTGCCATGGTCTCCTTTACTGCCATGGTCGGGATTATTGTTGCCGCCGGTGTTATTGGTGGTGGGCACGGAAGTCACTGGTCAGGTCCCGCCTGGAATACCATGTGGCTATATGGCCTGTTTGCCGCTAACGCAGTTTCAATGTTCTGGACCACTCACAAAGAATAGGAGAATAGCCATGCCAATGAAATTATCACACGCAGCTTTACTTTTAGTGGTTTGTGTAATCTGTGCAGCCTTTAACATGAGAATTTTCCAGGGTCTTGATGATATGATGGGAACCAGTAACTATTGGGTTGTGGATACAACCCAGGGAGATCACGGCTGGTACGCAATGGGCCTGCTGCCTCACCTGAAACTTGTTCCCAAGGAAGTTGTGGCAACAACCAATACTGACCCCTCAACCAAAGATAAATATGTTATTTATGCACAAAATGGCGATTTTGCCGGAAACTCCGTCTATGGCATCTGCTTTGGTATCCCGCTGATCATGTATCTGATCTGGTTTGCCTTCATTCTTGGTTTTCCTGATCGTGTAGACCCATACCTGCTCCCTCGACGAATATTTACCCTTGCTGTTATTGTTGCATGTTCTGTAGTAGTCAATCTCTTCCTGATGCGTATTGCAGCAGACTTTATTCGTGACCCTATGGCACGGATCGCCAATATTGCAGGTAATCACTCATCACTGCTGTTCCATAATGCTGGTATCTGGTTTGCCATACTGTTTTCTGCACTTGGCACCCACAATCATTCCTACAGTGAGGCACCCGCTCCTGACAGCCGTAACTGGCAGACTCAGGCATCAGAAAAATTTAACTGGATGTTTACCCTGCTTGCAGCAGTAACTGTACTCGAAGTAGCCCTGGTCAAGAACAAGCTTGCCCTTCCTGACGCAGCAGTTGATTACTCGGTCTGGATCATCTGGGTTGTTATCTTCATGCGTATGTTCGGATTCTCCCCCAAATACTGGATCAAGCGTATTCCCGGTATTTCAATCATGATTGTTGGAACCCTGTTAACCCTCCCGATATTTTATTTACTTGAAAGAGTTACCGGAAACCTTGGCGCCGGTTTTGCTTCACCCATCCTTGCCAAGGCACTGGGCGCCGAACATCAGAATATTGGTCTGTCTCTAATGATATCAATATATCTGGTTTTCTGGATGGAGTTTGCCGCTGCAATCCGCATGAATGGCCCAATGAAAAAAGCAGCGATACCTGAAAAGGCCTAAAGGCTCGTTTTCCGCCATGAAAACGGAAAGGCCTCTGCTTGGGAACAGAGGCCTTTCGTATTTTACCCCTGCATCCTCCCATCGCCTGCTTAAAAATACCAGATTGTCATGTAATCCTATAAAAAGCACTTGAACCGCAAAAACACAAAGAACGTAAAGCGAAGTCATGACCACCTGCAGAGCCTGTGGTTTACAAAGAACCATAATTAAATGAAGGCACTATAATCTGTTGGCATGGTCTTTCCGGCATGGTTCAGGTGTATCAGAATGCTTACATCACAATTTACATGACAGTCACTAAAAAAGGACTTAACTGCGTGGGATAAGTCCTTGATTTTATGTAGCTATCTATCAGAATCTAACTGATGACCTACTGATAAGCTACCATTCTGGCAGTTTTTAGTAGAAATTGTAGGTTATGTATAAAAGGTATATCTAAATAGTTTTACCTACTGATTTCTACATTAAATTTAAAGACTGTCTTGCAACTATAAGAGATAATCCTGTATAAATCATCCAATGAAAATATGTTCACTAGCCAGCGGAAGCAAAGGCAATTGCCTTTTTATAGAAACCGGCGGGGTTCGCCTGCTGATTGATATAGGCATATCTTTGAGAGAGACAACTAACCGCCTGATTTCCTTGAATATAAAACCTGATTCTATAGATGCTGTACTGGTTACACATGAACATATTGACCATATCCGCAGTGTTGGCGCATTTGCAAGGCGACACAAGGTGCCGGTGCTGATAAGCAATAAAACCAGGCAGGCTTCTGATAAATACCTGGCAGGTGCAAGCTTGATAGAATTTGAAAGCAGTTATTCATTAAGCTTCAGGGATATAATGATTGACCCTTTTCCTGTGTCACATGATTGCTGCGATCCTGTCGGATTTATTGTTGAATCTGCGGAAGGTCGTTTCGGGACTGCAACTGATTTCGGAATTGTAACCCGACTGATAAGAGAAAAGCTAAAAGGATGCCGAGCCCTGAATCTGGAGTCAAACCATGACCCGGAGATGCTTTTATACGGCCCCTACCCCTGGAACCTTAAGCAGAGAATAAAATCAAGACATGGTCACATATCCAATCAGGAATCCCTTGAACTACTGCACGATCTTGCACATGACAGGCTTGAAGCCCTGATTATGGCGCATCTTTCAGAGACTAACAATCATCCTGACAAGGTTATTGAAACTACCGGTTCGTTTCTGAGAGATCAGAACTGCTGCGCCCCCCTGATTGTCATTGGTGAGCAACACAGAGCCGGACCGATGATAGAAATTTAAACCTCTAGAGGAGCTTACTGATGATTCCACGTTATACCCGCAAAGAAATGGCTCAGATTTGGGAACCGGAAAACCGCTTCCGTATCTGGCTTGAGATTGAAACCCTGGCATGTGAGGCCCAGGCCCAGCTTGGGGTCATTCCCAAAGAGGTAGTGCCTGTAATCCGCGAGAAAGGCAACTTCAACATTGAGCGGATCGACGCCATCGAGGCCGAAGTCAAGCATGATGTAATTGCATTTTTAACCTCAGTGGCAGAGTTCGTCGGCCCTGAGGCACGTTTTATCCATCAGGGACTTACATCGTCTGATATCCTGGATACATGTCTTTCTGTCCAGATGCTGCAGGCAGCAGATGAACTGCTGACCGATCTGGATATGATTCTTGAATCAATCAGGCTGAGGGCTTTTGAACATAAGGATACCGTCTGCATGGGGCGTTCACACGGCATACATGCAGAACCTATAACCTTTGGGCTTAAACTGGCAACATGGTACGCCGAAATGGATCGCAACCGTACACGCCTTAAGGCTGCACGCGAAAATATCGCCACCGGTGCTATCTCCGGCGCAGTCGGCACCTTTGCCAACATCAACCCTTTTGTTGAGGAATATGTCTGCCAAAAGATGGGACTTAAACCTGAACCAGTATCAACACAGGTGCTCCCCCGCGATCGTCATGCCGAATACTTCTGCACCCTCTCTATAATAGCCTCTTCAATGGAAAGAATAGCCACTGAAATCAGGCACTTGCAACGTACTGAGGTGTTGGAGGCAGAGGAGCAGTTCACAAAAGGACAAAAAGGCTCCTCAGCCATGCCGCACAAACGGAACCCTATCCTGTCTGAAAACCTCACTGGACAGGCCAGATACATACGTTCTATGTGCATACCGGCTCTTGAAAACATCTCTCTATGGCATGAACGGGACATATCCCACAGTTCTGTTGAGCGTTACATTTGCCCGGATGCCACCGTTGCTCTGGATTTCTCCCTGCGTCGTCTGAACGGTCTGATCAGGAATCTGGTTGTCTATCCGCAAAACATGCTACGCAACCTTAATCAGATGAAAGGACTTGTATTCTCGCAGAAGATTCTTCTGGATCTCACCCAGTCAGGAGTGTCACGCGAAGACGCCTACCGTCTGGTACAGAAAAACGCCATGAAGGTCTGGGAGGAAGGCAAAGACTTTCAGGCTGAACTACTGGCAGACCCTGAAGTGGTTGGAGCTCTTGGAGAAAAAAAGATACAAGAATCATTTGACCTGAACTACCACTTAAAACATGTAGACTTTATCTTCAAGAGAGTTTTCGGAGAACAGAGTGCCTGATTTTCTAATTTCAACCTTCATGCCTTCACCAGAAGATGCCGGAGCGCTTTTCTGGGCAAAACGGCTACTGTTGACCATGCTTGTATTCGGCTGTTTCTGGCTTTTCTCGCAGGGGGTCTGCTACATCATCAACCGCTGGGGAGCCAGGCT
>DYNH01000123.1 GCA_020721175.1 Trichlorobacter lovleyi
TCCGGCTTAAAGCCTGCCGGAATGACACAATTCGGGACTTTTGAAAGAGGCTCACGGTACTAGTAAAAAATATCCTGTCAGTGGATTGAGCAGTTCACCACCAACGGGATATTTTTTTAAATGACGTCTATTTTTTAAACCAGTTTGACCAGATGACAATAACTGTTGTATACAGGAGCGACCTGTATCTGCCATGTTGTTGCAGAATCAGATACGCATTAATCAGAAAAGAGGATTTTCATGTCAAGAGAAGGACGTAGCCTTCAGGAATTGAGACCTGTCAAAATAACCCGTCATTTTATAAAGTATCCAGAAGGGGCTGTGCTGATCGAATTTGGCAACACCAGGGTCATCTGTACAGCTTCAGTTGAGGAATCAGTCCCCCCCTTCCTGCGCGGAAAAGGGACCGGCTGGGTTACTGCTGAATACTCCATGCTGCCCCGCGCAACGCATACCCGCTCCGCTCGTGAGGCTGCCAAGGGCAAGCAGAGTGGCCGCACCCTTGAAATCCAGCGTCTGATCGGTCGTTCTCTTCGGGCTGTCACAGACATGAACAGACTTGGGGAGCGAACCATATACCTGGATTGTGATGTAATCCAGGCAGATGGCGGAACACGCACTGCCTCGATCACCGGTGCCTACATAGCCCTGGCAGATGCTGTCTCTGTATTGCTGGCTTCCGGCAGAATTTCAGAAAATCCTCTCAGAGAGGCAGTTGCTGCGGTAAGTGTAGGCATTATAGGTGGTGATGCTGCCCTGGACCTCGATTATCAGGAGGATTCTAACGCCAAAGTAGATATGAACTTTGTAATGACATCATCCGGTCGTTTTGTTGAAGTACAGGGTACTGCCGAGTCAGAGCCGTTTACACTTGAGCAGATGGATAGTATGAGAAACCTGGCTATCAAGGGGATCAATCGTTTGCTGCTCTATCAGATTGAGGCACTGGCGCAATGAAAAAACTGCTGGTTGCTACACGCAACAAGGGCAAGATGAAAGAAATACGAGGACTGCTTGCACAGCTTGTAGAAGAACTGTCCAGCCTCCATGATTTTACTGAAATACCTGAAACAGTTGAAGATGGGGCTACCTTTGCTGATAATGCACTTAAAAAGGCACGTGAAGCATGTAAGGCAACCGGTCTTCCAGCACTTGCAGATGATTCCGGCCTGATTGTCAGCGGACTGCAAGGCAGGCCGGGGGTGCTTTCGGCCCGCTATGCCGGCAAAGATGCTGATGACACCGCAAATAATCTTAAACTTTTAAGTGAACTTAAGGATTTAAAAGATTCAGATCGCAAGGCTTCATTCATATCTGTAATCGCCTTTGTCACAACTGATGGCAAGGAGCAGTTGTTTGAAGGCAGAGTAGATGGAGTAATTGTTGACACCCCGGCCGGAGAAAACGGCTTCGGTTATGATCCGCATTTTCTTGTAAACGGCTATAATCAGACAATGGCAGAACTCTCGCTTGAAGAGAAGAACCGTATCAGCCATCGCGGAAAGGCTTTAAAGGCCTTTTGCAGCTTTATTTACGGTGGATAGATGACTAACTATCTCCTGAAACGGATAGCCATGATGGTGCCGCTGTTGCTTGGCATAACCCTGATTACCTTTACGGTCATTCATCTGGCCCCTGGTGAACCGGTAGATATGCAGATGGCCATGAATCCCAAAGTGGGCAAGGAGGCAAGGGAACGGCTTACAAAATTTTACGGTTTAGACAAGCCCCTGCATGAGCAGTACTTCAACTGGGTAGGAAAACTGGTCAGACTTGATCTGGGGAGATCATTTTCAAGTGATAACAGGCCTGTACTGGACAAAATCAAGGAACGCCTGCCAGTTACCGTTTCGCTTAATATCATCGCACTGGTGCTTGAATTTGGCCTGGCTATCCCTATCGGTGTGATGGCTGCTGTTCACCGTGACAGATGGCAGGACAAAGGACTTACTGTTTTTGTGTTTATCGGCTTTGCCGTGCCCACCTTCTGGCTTGCCCTGCTGCTGATGTATTTTTTCGGGGTAAAACTTAACTGGCTGCCGATATCAGGACTGCACACACTTGGATATGAGGGGTACAGTTGGCTGAAACAGATGGCAGATCTCTCTGTTCATCTGATTCTGCCGATAACTGTAGCCTCATTCGGCTCCCTGGCAGGGGTATCACGCTACATGCGTTCTGCCATGCTCGGGGTGATTGATCAGGACTTCATAACAACAGCGAGGGCAAAAGGCCTGTCAGAGAGGGTGGTAATCTGGAAACATGCCATGCGTAACGCCCTGCTGCCTCTGATTACTCTGGCCGGTTTTTCGATTCCAGGTCTGATAGGAGGAAGCGTGATATTTGAAACCATTTTTGCCATACCCGGCATGGGGCAGTTGTTCTATCAAGGGGTTATGTCCAGAGATTACCCTGTAGTAATGGGAATCCTGGTGATCGGAGCAGGTCTTACACTGATAGGCAACCTGATAGCCGATATCAGTTACGCCCTGGCTGACCCGAGAATCAGACAACAGTAGCGAGCAGATATAATGTTATTCAAGACAGGTTTTATATACGCTGTATTCTGGCCTAGACTAAAACGCAACAGGCTGGCCCTGACCGGATTGCTGGTGATTTTTTTCCTGTTTGCCATATCCTTGTTTGCACCTCTGATAGCCCCTTACAATCCAAATGAAATAAATGCATGGCATGTACTGTCGCCACCGTCAGGTTCCCATTGGTTTGGTACTGACGAACTTGGCAGAGATGTATTCAGTCGTGTACTTTACGGCGCCAGGATTTCGCTTAAGGTGGGTTTTGTTGCCATCGGGATTGCTGTGCTGCTCGGTTCGGCAGTGGGACTTGTTGCCGGATACTATGGTGGCTGGATAGATACGATACTGATGCGGGGAGTTGATATAATGCTCTGCTTTCCTGCATTTTTTTTGATACTGGCAATTATCACATTTCTGGAGCCTTCTATCTGGTACATCATGGCTGTTATCGGTCTGACCGGCTGGATGGGTGTAGCAAGACTGGTTCGTGCAGAGGTACTGGCTATCCGCGAGATGGACTACATTATGGCTGCCCGTTGTATTGGATGTTCCAACCAGAGAATCATCCTGCGTCATATTATGCCCAATGCACTTTCACCTGTTCTGGTAGCGGCGACTCTGGGGGTGGCAGGTGCAATCCTTACCGAATCCGCACTATCATTCCTGGGAATAGGTGTACAGCCCCCCACCCCAAGTTGGGGCAATATACTGACATCTGGTAAAGACTACATCGAATTTGCCTGGTGGTTGTCATTATTTCCAGGACTAGCAATTCTTGTGACAGTACTGGCATATAACATTCTTGGAGAGGGGATTCGTGATGCCCTTGATCCGAGAACCGTCAAATAAGGTGATGCCATTATGACCGGAATTCTGTTTGAATATGAGGATTTTGATTTCAGCAACATTGAGGAAGAGTTGAAGGTTGTAGAGCAGTGCCAAAAGCTGTTGCAGCAGTTCTATATCTGGCTGCAAAAACAGGACAAGACACCTGAAAAGGCATCGGAGCTATGCTATAGAACCGATTACTACCTGCGAGATTATCTGCTTGATTTTATGCAATCCAATCTCCTGCGATACCAGTCAGGACAGATACGATATTTTGGTGGCAACTGGTATATTACTCACAGCCCTGAACCTGACATTGAAATCCTTAATTGCCATCTTGAGGCGATTACCTGTTTTTACCTTTATCTTCAATCGCTTAACCTGATAAGCCTTGCAGAACTTGATCAGATTGAAAAAGAAACCTCTGAGACAGAATATTACAGGCAGCGCATCAGATCGTTTTTTACCATTTTGGGAGAGGGATTCGATGTGTGGGATATGGAATGTCCTCTTATGAAAGAGTAAACTGTTCAGCAGAGTTCCAGACAAGATCATCATCCCGGATTGATCCAGTCCGGCACAAAAATACCAAGAGGAATAGAGTAAATGAATAAGAAACGCCCTGATTTTAACAGCCGGGCAGCAGAATGGGACAATCTGCCGCGTCGTGTTTTACTTGCAAATGCTGTAGCAGACCTGATCATCAAAGAGGTACATCCCGAACCCTGGATGAGGATGCTGGATTACGGTTGCGGAACAGGTCTGGTGACACTTGGGCTGCAGCAGGTCGTTAAAGAGGTTATTGCGGCAGACAGCTCGATTGGAATGCTGGAGCAACTGCAAACAAAGGCTGAAGAGGCTCAAATAGCTAATATTCATACACTGTTGATTGATCTGGATCAGAAGTTAAAGTTACCCCAGGGCATTGACCTGCTGGTCAGTAGCATGACAATGCACCATGTGCCTGATCTTGATGAACTGTTTTCTATTTTCAGGTTAGTAATGAATCCTGATGGCTGGCTCTGCATTGCTGATCTTGAAACAGAAGACGGGAGTTTTCATGATGACCAATCCGTCCATATCCCGCACCCTGGCTTCAATATTGATGAAATGGAACTCTATTTCAAGAACGCCGGTTTCAGAGATGTCAAGACATTGCCTGTAATGACAATCAAAAAGGAACGTGACGGCAGCCATTGCGGATATCCGGTTAATCTGACCTTTGGCAGATCCTAGAGACTTGGATTTTGCTGATGCATCAGTTTTTACTAACAATATTAGGCAGGATTATATGCTGACCTGCATTAATTTTTGCTGTTTGCCTTAGTCGCCCGTTGATGAGCAGAATAGCGAATCTGCCTGGCACAGACAAAAAGGAAAACTTCTATGAAAATCCTCCATACGTCCGACTGGCATCTTGGCCATACCCTCCATGAACATTCACGAGAACATGAACACCTTGTATTTCTTGACTGGCTGCTTGATACATTGAAGGCAGAACAGATTGAGGCAATGATCATCAGTGGTGATATATTTGACAGCGCCAACCCTTCTGCACAGTCCCAAAAAATCTGGTACGGTTTTCTTGCAGCAGCAAACAGATTAATGCCAGATCTGGAAATAATTGCTATTGGCGGGAATCATGATTCTGCCGCAAGGCTGAGCGCCCCGGCTCCACTGCTGGAATCCATGCGAATCCATGTTACTGGCGGACTGCCATATCTTGAACAGGGTGGAATTGACTGGGAGCGGCTGATCTTCCCCCTCCGAAACAGGGACGGCTCTGTGGAGGCGTTTGTTATTGCTGTACCTTTCCTGCGTCCAGCGGATCTGCCTCCTGGACCTGCTGATATTGAAGATGCCGTTATTGATGGTGTCCGCAGAAGATATGCTGAAGCTGTCAATGCCGCAAGACTACTAAGAAGAGAGGGACAGGCACTGATAACAACAGGCCACTGTTATCTTTCAGGAACAGCCCTTTCAGAACTTTCAGAGAGAAAAATACTGGGTGGAAACCAGCATGCCCTCCCTGTAGAGATATTTGACAAAGATATAACATACATGGCCCTGGGGCATCTGCATCTGGCCCAGACTGTAGGCGGTTTTGAGCATATCCGGTACAGCGGCTCCCCCCTGCCGCTGTCAGTCAGTGAAATACATTATACCCATCAGGTATGTCTGGTAAACATTGAGCAGGGACGCTGCATATCTGTCAAATCTTTACCTGTCCCGCGTCCGGTTGAATTTGTCAGAATCCCTTCAACCGGATTAATACCCATTGACAGCCTGCTGCTGCGAATTGCAGCACTCCCTGATGCGGGCAATACCTCTGAACAGCAAGTCTGGCCATATCTTGAAGTAGCCCCGCTTATTGACAAGCCTGTACCCGGCCTGCGTGAAGAAATACTAAAGGCCGTATCAGGCAAGGCTGTGCGGCTTGTAAGGATTGTACCCGCGCCAACATCACCTTCAATGCCTTTAAACCTTACAGGTGCAGGTCTTGAAGATATTACACCGGAAGAGGTCTTTATACGCTGTTATCAGTCCAGATTCAATGAACAGCCCCCTGCCGAATATTCGACTGCCTTTAACGAACTGTTACAGCAGGTGGAACAGGGGGATACACATCAATGAGAATACTGGCCATCAGAGGTTCAAATCTGGCAAGCCTGCCTGAATTTTCAATTGATTTTACAGCAGAACCACTTGCAGGAGCCGGCCTTTTTGCCATCACAGGCAGGACAGGCGCCGGTAAAAGCACTATCCTTGACGCCCTCTGCCTGGCCCTTTTTGACAAAACACCACGGCTTGCCGGAGGCGGTGCCAGTGTCAGCAGAGGCGATGGAAAGGATGACGGACGGGTAAATGCCGGCGATGTCCGTTCAATTGTCAGACAGGGAACCAGTGCTGGATCAGCCGAAGTTGATTTTGTGGGACATGACGGCAAACAATACCGGGCATCCTGGCAAGCCCGTCGGGCACGCGGACGGGCTGATGGCAAATTTCAGCCTCAGACAGTAAGCCTGATTGATATCAATTCAAACCAGCCTCTGGGAGGAACCAAGACCGAAACCCTTTCGGCAATTCAGGAAAAGCTTGGGCTTACTTACGATCAGTTCAAACGTTCTGTGCTTCTGGCTCAAGGTGATTTTGCTGCCTTTCTTCAGGCCGATGGAAAAGACAGGGCCGAGCTGCTGGAAAAGATTACCGGCACTGATATATACGCCAGGCTGTCAATAGCTGCCTTTGCCCGCAGAAAGTCAGAAGAACAGGCCCTTGAACTGCTCAGACAGCAACTTGGCAATATCTCACTATTAAGCAAGGAAGAAATTGCCAATGAACATGCTGCACTTAAAGAGATTGAATCACTTTTAAAGCAGTCAGGAGAGAGGTTGGCAGAACTGGAGCGCTTTAACGCCTGGTATTCCCGCAAGGAACAACTGATGGAGGTGGTTCAAACTGCTGAGCTGTTGCTTGTTGCAACAACGGAGCAAAACAGAGCCCTCTTACCTATGCGCGAAAGGCTGTATAAAGTTGAAAATGCTGAACGGTTCAGACCACTGTTTGTCTCTGCAGACCATGCAGAAAACTCTGTCAAGACATCATTATCCCGCCGTGACGAACTTGCAAACGACTTGAGAGCCGCAGTTAAGGCATTGGAAACAAGGCGAATAACTGCCTTGAATGCTGCCGGGGAAGCGGAAGATATTAAATTAAAGCTGGAGGAGTCGCAGCCTGCCATACTGAAGGCAAGGGAACTTGACA
>DYNH01000009.1 GCA_020721175.1 Trichlorobacter lovleyi
CCGCTGCCTCCTTGTGAATCAGCAGTGTCTCCAGCGCATTGCATACACCGGGACGTTGGGTCTTGGCATTGATGATAATCCTTGCAGCCATATCAAAATCAGCAGAGGCGTCTACAAAGGCGTGACAAACCCCTTTGTAATGCTTGATAACAGGAATGCGCGAGTTTTCTACCACATAGCGGATCAGGCCTTCACCTCCCCTCGGTATGATCAGATCGATCATCTCTTCCTGCTTCAACATCTCCAGCACACCCTCTCTTTCAACAAAAGGGATTAGTGAAAGGGCGGCTACAGGTACACCACATTCTCTCATAACATCATTCAAAATAGTTGCGATTGCCCTGTTGGAACTAATCGCCTCGGAGCCTCCCCGCAGTATTACGGCATTGCCGGATTTCAGACAGAGTGCTGCAGCATCGGCGGTTACATTAGGACGTGATTCGTAAACAATCCCGATGACTCCCAAAGGGATTCGCATTTTCCCCACCAGCAGGTTGTTGGGACGTTTCCACATTCTGGTAACTTCTCCAACCGGATCAGGCAGCGCCGCAACCTCTCTTAAAGCATCTGCCATCCCCTTGATTCTTTTACTATCCAGGGACAGGCGATCCAACATCGAATCAGAAAGCCCTTTTTCTTTTGCCACCAGAATATCTCTTAAATTTTCAGCAACAAGATAGTCTGTTCCGGATTCAAGAGACAGGGCCATCTTCAAAAGCATATCGTTTTTTACAGTAGTTGAAAGCCGTGCGAGATGGATAGACGCAAGTCTTGCATCTTTTGCAATAGTTGCCACCTGTTCTGCTATGGTCATTTTTTCCCCTTATTCTGCCTGAGCTCCCAGAATCCTTTCATAGACATCTCTGATCGCCTCAGTAATCTTTTCGTAATCATGCAAGAGTGCTTCACCTGGATGTCTCAATTGTGGGTTATATGAAAGCCTTCTGGCCAGCTTGTCAAGATAGCGCTGATCCCCTGCCAGATCGTTGATAGAGTGGTCATGCAGCAATCGCAACCGGTTTTCGAGCTTGCGCAGGAATTTGTAACCATTAATCAGTGTCTCAGCATCCTCTGAAGGGATAATCTCCAGTGTATGCAGCTCTTTTAATGCAGCCACAGTGTTTTGCACCCTTACTTCAGGATATCTGCAGCCGTGTTTTAACTGCAGATACTGTGCGATAAACTCTACATCAACCATACCTCCACGGCCTGTCTTGATGTTGTAGTTGCCGACACTCTCCCTTGCTATCTCATTTTCCATCCTCATCCGCAGCCGATGGATTTCTTTTCTGCCGGAATCTTCCAGGGACGATCCGTATACCATCTGCATAATAACTGCATTTATACTGGATTTAAGTTCAGGCTCACCAATGACAACACGGGCCTTGGCCATTGCCTGACGTTCCCATATCTGTGCTTCGTTGCGGTGGTAATTCAAAAAGGATTCAAGTGAGGTCACAAGCGGACCTGCATTACCTGACGGACGAAGTCTGGTGTCCAGTTTGTAGACATAACCTTCACGGGTTGATGTTGAAAGGATCATAATCAGCTTTTGTGCAAGTTTTGCAAAATATTCGTGATTACTGATCTGCTTTTCTCCGTCAGTGGTTCCCTGATGGTCGTAGACAAAGATAATATCGAGGTCAGAGTGGTAGTTCAACTCTCCACCCCCAAGTTTACCCATGGCAATAATTGCAAGATCAGCTATGTGATGCTGACAGTCATCGTTATAGCAGGGGCGGCCAAAACGGGAGAGTTCGGATATTGCCAGGCGATAACCCTCTTCAAGACAAACTTCTGCCAGGCATGACAATTGTCCGGCAATGGCCCCCTGACCAAGATGACCATGTATATCATTAAGCCCAATGCGCAGAAACTCTTCATTGCGGTAGCGACGAAGCACATCAAGCCGTTCCTCCAGATCCTCAGCCTGTAGTAAAAGGCCGGAAAGCTCTTCATCCATCACCTCACGTGGCTTGACCATTGAGGCGTAGGTGTGTGAAACCATTGACTCCAGGAGTTCGGGGTGGCCTATCAGAATCTTTGAAAGAAATGCGGATGTGCCAAACAGGGTAGCCAGAAGGCGTATGGTCTCCCTGTTTTCAGCCAGCAATGCATAACTTGATGTTCTGCCTGTTATAGCCGACATAAACCGTTCTGCGTTTGCCAGCGCCATATCTGAATCCGGAGATTCCAGAAGGGCGTGCAGGAAATGCGGGGCTATCTGTTCATGTATACGACGATTACGCTCAGTTACATTACCCTTAATCGGACCACTCCGCAAAAGTGACAGATTGTCAAAGGCCCTGTCTACATCCTCAAGCCGCCTTTCTGCAAGCATATCCTTAACAAGGTCAGGCTCTGCCCTTGTATCAAGCAGATACAATATTTCAGGGTCAACCTGTTCAATAGATTGCTCTTCTCTGTTATGAAAAAGGCTGTCGTAGATAGAGGCCACACGCTGACGATGGCAGTTTAGAGTATCTTTAAAACGATGCAGGCCGTTGTCACGCAGAAAGCCGCTGCGACGGGCCAATGCCATAAGTTCATCCTCTTTAACAGGCAGGTTGTGTGTCTGGCGTTCCTGTACAACCTGGATACGATGTTCAACAGTCCTTAAGAAACGATACGCATCACTCAACTGTTTTTGGTCAGCGTCACTAATCAGTTTCGCATCAGCCAGCAAATCCAGGGCAATAAGGGAGTTACGTTCTCTCAGACGTGGCATTTTACCTGCATAAACAAGCTGCAGGGTCTGAATAAAGAACTCAATCTCTCTGATCCCTCCCCAGCCCAGCTTAAGATTGATCTCGCCTTCCCTGTTGCGCGCCAGTGAGGCGTCAATCTTCTGCTTCATCAGCTTCATGTCTTCTATCAATGTATAATCAAGATATTTACGATAAACAAACGGAATCAGCGTCTGTAGCAATTTTTCGCCAAGTTCACGAGAACCAGCAACTGGACGAGCCTTAAGCATGGCGGTACGTTCCCAGGACTGCCCCCATGATTCATAGTAAACCTCTGCAGATCTGAGTGAGACAGCCATGTCCCCGGATTTTCCTTCCGGACGCAGGCCAACATCCACCCGAAAAACGAAGCCATCCTCCGTCACCTGATTCATGGACCTGGTGACCTGTTCTGCAAGTTTGTTAAAGAAGGTATGAAGTGAAAGGATCCCTTTTTTCCCGCCATGCCCGTCATCTACCCCGGTTGTTCCCCCCTTGTCGGTTTCATAAAAGAAGATAATATCAATATCAGAGGAAAAATTGAGTTCACGGCCTCCGAATTTACCCATGCCTAATATAGTCATCATGGCAGTACGCGGGCCATCGGGTGAATCCTTAAGAGGGGTGCCGTATTCAGAGATCATCAGGTTCAGACAGGTCTCATATGCGACCTGCAAGGTAGCTGAAGCCAGATCAGACAACTCTCTTGTTACTTCCTCCAGTGGCGCTAGTCCGTTCAGGTCACGGGTTGCAATCCGCAAGATTTCAAACCTTTTGAAACATCGCAAAGCTTTCATCAGACCTGCAAAATCAACCTTGTCAGGTATCATTCCCCTAAGGGCTGAAAGCAGCTCAGCTCTTCTGCGGGGCTGTTCAAGCTCATTGTTGACAAAAAGGCGGGAGAAAAAAACAGGTTCCTTGAAGATAAGGTTAGTCAGAAACGGCGAAGCACCGCACAAAAACATGAACTGACCAAGACGTCTACGGTTGGAAATCACAGCAGCAAGATGTTCCTGGTTAACTATGGATGCCAGCCGTTCAAAGCCGTTCAGAGACATATCAGGAGAAGGTGTATGCAGGGCAGCCAGTACGATTTTTAATAAGGTAGCACTGGAAAAATGGCTGGCAAGCAAAAGCAGGTTGGTTGTCGAACGGGTACCATATCCAAATCCGGACTGCTCCAGCAGATGAACAAGCTCCTGAGTGCGGGAAGATTCGTCTTCGATTGATATAATCCATGAAAATTTATGATCAAAACGGGAGCTTTGCATTTCAGGCAGCCGCCAGTGCCTTAAACTGTTCTTTGAAGTTGTCTTTGGCAATACCATGCTCGGTAATAATGGCGCTAATATACCTTGCAGGGGTTATATCAAACGAGGGGTTGCGAACATTAACCCCCTCAGGGGCGATCTGAATCCCCCTGATCCGGGTCACTTCAGTGACAGGCCGCTCTTCAATCGGGATGCAGGACCCGTCTGACATTGACAGATCCAGGGTTGATACAGGCGCCGCTACATAAAACGGTATGCCATGCTCTCTTGCAAGCACTGCAACGCTGTAGGTACCGATCTTGTTGGCAGTATCACCGTTGGCGGCTATCCGGTCAGCCCCGACAACACAGCAGGTAATCTCTCCGCGGGACATGAAAAAACCTGCCATATTGTCCGATATCAGGGTGACCGGTATATTGTCTTTCATCAGTTCCCAGGTTGTCAGACGTGCCCCCTGAAGCCAGGGACGGGTTTCATCTGCAAAGACCCTGATGTTTTTTCCTGCATGGTGAGCTGCCCTGATTACGCCAAGTGCTGTGCCGTAACCGGCCGTGGCAAGACCACCTGCATTACAGTGTGTAAGAATCGTTGCTCCTTCAGGGATCAGTTCGGCGCCATGCCTTCCGATACTCTTGCATGTTTCCAGATCCTCCCTTTCAATCAGGATCGCCTCGTTCTTCAATTCTTCCTTGATTGAGTCAAGTGGACTGTCTTTAAGCTCTAATGCCTTTTTCTTAATCCTTTCAATGGCCCAGAACAGGTTGACAGCGGTAGGACGTGTCTTGGACATCAGATCGCAGATATCAAAGAGCTGTCTGAAGAAAGATTCCGCTGTATCTGCGTTGATTTTTTGCGCACCCAGGGCAATGCCCATGGCTGCTGCTACACCTATGGCAGGGGCTCCACGTATAATCATGTTACGGATGGCATCAGCTACAAAGGTAAAGTCAGTGTATCTATGGTATACCTCTTCCGCCGGAAGTCTTGTCTGATCAATCATCAACACGGCATTGTCACGCCATTCTATTGTACGAAACGACATCATTTACCTCCGGTGATATTTACGCGCCAGCTTGTTATATTTTTTACAGCGTACTAGGCTACCCTTTTCAAAAGGGTCTCAAACCGGACTGCCCCTGCATTTTGCTCCATACTCTGGCAGCCAACCCACTGTCTCAGTTTTTTCAGCGCAAGTCCGTTGCCAAGTGTTGCAAGGGCAAGATTGAAACCGGCCTTTAGATTATCAACCTTTCCTGCTGTCCACAATACAGCACCAGCATTAAGACTGACAAAATCTTCACATCCTGGAAATTTTCCGTTGCCTGACACAACCTGAATAAACCTACTCACCTCTTCTTCCTTTGTATTGCACGCAGCCAGATGTTTTCCACTCCAACTTGCAATTCCTATATCTTCAGGCAACAGGCAGAATCTTTCTGACTTATCACCTTCAAAAGAACAGACAGTTGAAGGCCCGCAGACTGAAAGCTCGTCCATTCCAAGCCCGGTTTCAGTATCAATTCCATGCACAACCATACCACGCTGATAACCTATTCTGGACATTACTGAAGCGGTAGGAGAGACCATCCGTTCCGAATGGACACCTCTTACTGCCTGGCTTGGACGAGCCGGATTTGCAAGTGAGGCGGCAATGTTAAGGGTAGAACCGAATCTGACCTGTGAGAGGATTCTACCCAGACCACCGGGGTGAATTTTCGGCGACATGCCGTTAAAAAGGCCTATACCTGTATGGCAGATGCACTCTGCAACCTTAGTGGCCGAACAATCCGGATCAATCCCCACTGCTTCCATTATATCAACAGTGCCGCAACGAGAGGTTATTGCGCGCGCCCCATGCCTGGCCATTGGCACACCATTAGCCGCTGCTACAATTGCAGCGGCGCTGCTGACATTAAAGGTCTTGAAGCTATCCATCCCCGTACCGGAGTTTTCAAAGAGTTGTTCAGGAAGGCCATCCGGATGTACTGTATCAAATTCATCAATCGCCTGCCATGCACCGGCAATTTCATCAACAGTCTCCCCCTTGGCAACAAGGGCAGCCAGAAAAGCTCCCTGTTGCAGCGAGTTCTGACGATCCAGCATCAATTCACGAAATAACAGATAGCTCAGTTCCTGATTCAGATGCTTTTTATCAATCAACTGCTGAATATACCTGCCAAACTGTTCTTGGGTTATCTGTTGCAAATTATGCCTCCGGATACAGATGTATCTTCATACAACGTCGATCAGCAACCATATCAAGGGCCTCCTGCAGCATTGACAACGGCATCCTGTGGCTGACAAGATCAAAAACCGGAAGCCTGCCTGACTCCAGCAGCGAAATAGCCTGCCTGCCATGACGAAAGCAGCAGCCGTAGGCGCCAACTATGGTCTGTTCCATGTAATGTAACTGATTAAAATCAGTATCAACAACTGAAAAATCCTTAGCAAGTCCTGAAAATACTACCAGCCTGCCACGCGGAGCAAGGCGACTGAGGGCCTGCTGATATGATGTCTTGTCCCCGACTGCGACCACGCAGACATTAAAAAGCTGGTCAGGAGGTTCAGATATTCCGTTTGCCAGCTCCCTTCTTTTTATATCCGGTTCAATTACAGTCGGTAAGGCACCCATTGTAACGGAAGCTCTTGAAAGCAATTGTCCTGCCGGACCGCCACCCCAGACAGCAATGGTTTCAAACGGGGCAAGTCGAGCCAGTTCAAGGGCGTTAAGACAACATGACAGTGGTTCTGCAAAAACCGCCTGTTCATCAGATAGTGAATCAGGCAACTGGATCAGGCTTTGCAAAGGGGCTACCACATATCCGGCAAAACCACCATCACGATGGAATCCCATGATCTGCATTGAATGGCAGAGGTTTTCTGCACCAGCCATGCAGGCCGGGCAGATACCACACCATTTTCCGGGATAAACATAGACCCGCTTGCCCAAAAGGCCGGAATCTGTTTCCGGCCCCACATCAATCACCTCTCCAACAACTTCTTCACCAGGTATACGTGGCAGAACCAGGTCCCGGTGGCCAACGCGTATAATCTTGAGATCTGTTCTGCAGAGACCTGTAACGGTCACACGCAGTAGTGCCTCATCCCGACCGGGTTCAGGAACGGTCAAGCGACCAATCTCAAAGGAGCCGATTTTATGTACAGTGATTGCCTGCATAGTTTGCGTGTTAAAGTTTTTTTCTGCCATTCATGGAAAAAGAGCCAAACCCTCAAGACCCAGGGTTTCAGCAAAACCAGACACAAGGTTCATGTTTTGAATAGCCTGGCCAGAAGCCCCCTTCACCAGATTGTCAATAGCCGTCACAACTATAATCCTGTTTGTCCTTGTGTCCAGTGTTATACTGATGTCGCAAAAGTTGGAACCGCGTACAAAGGCTGTGGAGGGGAATTTCCCAGAGGAAAGAACCCTGATAAAAGGTTCATCACTGTATGTCTGTGTGTATAGCTCAAACAGTTCGGTTGAACTGATCCTTGCAATTGGCGTTGCATAGATTGTTGATATAATACCGCGATCCATTGGCAGCAGATGGGGAGTAAACGTTATTGTAACCTTTTGTTCAGCCAGAACGGAAAGTTCCTGCTCTATTTCCGGAGTATGCCGGTGTATCCCCCCTACACTGTAGGCCTTGAAAGAGTTATTTACCTCACAATACAGAGAGTCTACCTTAGCACTGCGGCCCGCACCGCTTACACCTGATTTGGAATCCGCAATAATGGTTGATACATCAATCAGTTTTTTCTGAAGCAACGGTTTAAGCCCCAAAATAACACTTGTCGGGTAACAACCCGGGTTTGCAACAAGGCGTGCAGGACGTATCGCATCTCTTCTCAACTCCGGCAATCCGTAGACAGCCTCCTGCAACAGCTCCGGATTCTTGTGCGGCTCGTACCAGGCGCCATACACAGCCGGGTCATGCAGACGATAATCAGCAGAAAGATCAATAACCTTCCTGCCTGCAGCCAGCAGATCAGGCACAACAACCATTGCAGCCTGATGGGGCAGTGCGGTAAAGATTATATCTGCCCTGGCTGCAACGGAGTCCGGATTAAGAGATTCAAGCACCAGATCGCAGCGCCCAAGCAGTGAAGGGAATATCTCGGAAATTTTTTTACCTGCACTCTGTTCAGAAGTAATACAACTGATAACCACCTTCGGATGGCGTTCAAGCAGACGGATCAGTTCAAGGCCTGTATAGCCGCTGGCACCTACAATAGCAACTTTCAGCATGTCATTTATTCTCCCTGTTCGTTCAAATTAAGAACTTCATCAGCAGTATCCGAAGACACATCAGCAACACACAGTTCATACAATATCGCCAATAACAAAGGGCCTAAAATGGCGCCAAGCACACCAAAAGCAGCCAAACCGCCAAAAGCACCGATCATAATCAGCAGAATAGGTAGTTTTACACGGCTGCTCATAAAGACAGGCTTTACAACATTATCAGACATTCCAACTGCCAGAAAGCCCCAAAGCACCAGAATAAGTGCCTTTATAGATGCCCCCTGCAGATAAAGATAAATTGCTGCCGGCAACCAGATTAATGCTGTGCCAACAACAGGTATCAAACCTCCTAAAGCCGTAAGCACTGCCAGCAGTAAGGGTGAAGGCACGCCTAACAACAAGTAAGCTGCTCCTGCAAGAAACCCCTGAACCAGACAGGTAAGCATGGTGCCGAAGATAAAACCGGTAAGGACATTCTTGATAACCCTGGAAACCCTTTTCTGGATGGCACAGTCTATGGGGATTATTTTAAACAGCCAGTTTGACGACTGTTCACCTTGCAGGTATACAAAGAACAATATAAACAGCATAAAAACCATATTTGCAATAAAGCTGAAGGAGTTGGTCAGGAACGATGTAAGAACGTGCAGAATTTTAGCCAATGCCTCTTTGTAGTTTGCCATGATACTGTCAGTAAGATTTAAACTGCTGCCGGTTGTCATTGATTTCAGTTTTTCAAGATACGGAGCCAGGTGTGGATTGGCAGCCCATTTCTGAAAAAAATTATCGGCATTCCCGGCATTTAATGATGTTCCGACAAACTGGTAAAGGCTGGCAACCTCCTGAGCCAAGACTGAAACCAGCATAATCCCGGGCAAAACGAATAAAAGGATGACTACAAGTGTCATTAGTCCTGCTGCCAGGGGCTTCTTCTGTTTAAACAAATTTAATAATTTTTGATATGCAGGGAAGGTGATGATTCCGATTATCAGTGCCCATGCTACAGGAGCAAGAAAAGGTAATAATATTTTACCCAGCAGCCAGGTTCCAGACAGGATAAATGTGTAGACAATCAGTGTGTTAAGCAGTGTGCGGTCCATACATCTCCAAAGAGTCAGGGCTTTAATACAAGTAAGGAGCTGTAAAATAATAAATTAAAGATTTACCGCTCGTGGTGAGCTTGTCGAACCATGAACGGAACCCTTCGGCTGTTCGACAAGCTCACAGCTCAGGACGAACGAAGCTTGTACAGGTAATATTTATACAGCTCCTGAAGAAAAAAGGGGAAACCCTCTGCGGATTCCCCCTTTGTAAAAAACCTGTAAACATATAAAGGTACTGAATTAACGTTTGGAAAACTGAAAACGTGCCCTTGCAGCCCTGCGTCCGTATTTTTTACGCTCTTTAACCCTTGAATCACGGGTAATAAAACCTGCTTTTTTCAGTTCGGCACGTTGCTCCGGGTCTGCTTCAAGCAATGCCTTGGTTATACCATGCTTGATAGCACCAGCCTGACCAGAGTCACCTCCACCGCAGACATTAACAAAAACATCAAACTTCCCAGTATTCTCTGTAAGTTCAAGTGGCTGACGGACAACCATCTTTGAAGTCTCACGTCCAAAATATTCATCAAGTGTCTTGTTGTTTACAACTATACGTCCAGCACCTGGTTTCAGCCAGACTCGTGCTATGGAACTCTTTCTTTTACCTGTACCGTAGAAACTTACTGCTGCCATATAAATATCTCCTCAAATATAAAACAATATAAATTAAAAGCAGTTAGATGGAAAGTTGCGCAGGCTGCTGTGCATCATGGGGATGAGCACCACCGGTATACACCTTTAGTTTTTTCAACATCTGGCGAGCAAGTTTGTTTCTGGGCAACATTCCTTTAACAGCCTTACGGATCAGTTCTTCAGGTTTTTTGGCTAGAAGTTCACCGGCATTAGAGGACTTGATACCACCTGGGAAACCACTATGGCTGTAGTAGACCTTGTCAGCAAGCTTGTTACCGGTCAGTGTAATCTTTTCAGCGTTAATCACAACAACAAAATCCCCGGTATCTACACTGGGGGTATAAACAGGTTTATGTTTGCCACGCAGCACATTTGCAATCCGGGTCGCAAGACGCCCAAGAACAATGTTTTCTGCATCGACCAAAAACCACTGATGTTTTACTGTTTCTTTTTTGGCTACTTCAGTTCTCATTACAAACCCCATATTGACAATTATTTCACTTTTACTTGATTTTACGAAGACGTGTACCTTACTTTAAGCCCTAAAAGGTGTCAACATTTTTTTACATTAAGACTTTCAGTTTTTCTGAAAGCATATTATTTATTAGCTGGCCATTTTTTCTGGGGGAATACAGAGTTAATTTAATTAATCAAAATCTTGCTGTTAAACAAAGGCGGTTAACCTAATTTATGGCACATACCAGACGTGTTGAATCAAAACGGAGCGAGTATAGCCACTTGCCAATTAATATAGATGAAGCTGCCAGGCTTGGTCTGCATCAGCTTGATGTAATTTTTGTTACAGGTGATGCATATATCGACCATCCATCCTTTGGCGTGCCTTTGCTGGCCAGATGGCTGGAGGCTCACGGCTTCAGTGTCGGAATAATTCCCCAGCCTGACTGGCGTTCAAAAGATCCGTTTACTGTACTGGGGCGTCCACGTCTTTTCTTTGGTGTTACCAGTGGGGCCATGGATTCAATGGTTGCACACTACACCCCCCGCAAAAAACTCCGGCATGACGATGCATACACACCGGGAGGCAAGCATGGTTCCAGGCCAAATCGTGCTTCGATTATATATACATCACGCCTCAAAGAGGCATATCATGACGTGCCGGTTGTGCTGGGTGGTATTGAAGCATCACTAAGACGTTTGGCCCATTACGACTACTGGGATGACAAGGTACGACGTTCTATACTGATTGATGCCAAGGCAGATTTGCTGATCTACGGTATGGCAGAAAGTTCCCTGCTTGAGCTTGCTGTCAGAATGAGGAATGGTATCCCTCTATCATCAATCAGAGACATCAGGGGGACGGTTTTCGCTGGCAAGGAAA
This sequence comes from Trichlorobacter lovleyi, assembly GCA_020721175.1. Classification (GTDB taxonomy): domain Bacteria; phylum Desulfobacterota; class Desulfuromonadia; order Geobacterales; family Pseudopelobacteraceae; genus Trichlorobacter; species Trichlorobacter lovleyi_A. The sequence goes on from DYNH01000009.1 coordinate 11,319, forward strand.
TCAATCAACTGACTGATGTCGTCCGACTGCCCTCTTTTGAAGAGGTTAGTAAAGATAAAGAACTATACCTGAAGGCCTTCAGAACAACTGAACAGGAACAGAATCCTTACTGTGCAGCAAGGCTGGCTCAGTCATCCGGAGATCGAACTGTAGTCTGCAACCCACCTTCTCTGCCTCTTACTGAAAAAGAGCTTGACGCAATCTATTCGCTTCCCTTTACTAGGGAGCCTCATACCTCTTACAAAGAGCAAATTCCGGCTTTCGGGCAGATTCAACTATCCCTGACCAGTCATCGCGGCTGTTTTGGCGGTTGTTCATTTTGTGCAATCGGAAGCCACCAAGGGAAATTTATCCAGTCCCGTTCAGTAAAATCAGTAACTGCAGAGTTGCGTCTGCTGGCAGATAAATCCTGGTTCAGGGGGACAGTAAGTGATCTTGGAGGCCCTACCGCAAATATGTATGGAACAGGTTGTGGCGCTTCCGATGGGGGCAAGAGCTGTCGCCGAACTAGTTGCCTGTATCCGGATATTTGCAAGAACCTTGACCGTGATGACAGAAAGCTAACAAACCTGTTGAATAACGCAAGCCGTTCACCTGGTGTCCGTAACATCTCAATATCATCCGGCATCCGTTATGACCTGCTTGAATTCCAGCAGGACTACAGTAATCTGCTGATATCAAAACATACTGGAGGTCTTTTGAAAGTAGCGCCCGAGCATCTTGTTGACAGTGTAGTTGCCCTGATGCGAAAGCCTGGAAAGGCTGCCTTTTTGCGCTTTATCAAACATTTTAGAGAAAAAAGCAGGCAACTGGGGTTACGTCAGTCCGTGATTCCATATCTGATGTCCGGACATCCCGGCTGTACACTAGAGGAGATGGCGCTACTTGCTATTGAGCTGAGACGACTTGGGCTGAGGGTTGAGCAGGTGCAGGAGTTCACTCCAACACCGGGGACAGCATCCACCTGTATGTATTATACCGGAATTGATCCTTATACTGGCAAACCGGTTTATGTGGCAAGGACTGACAGGGAAAAGATATTACAGAAATCACTGTTGCTCTTGCATCTGCCGGAAGAACGACAGCGAGTTTTTAAGTCATTAAATGAACAGGGTCGCAGTGATCTGCTTAAATTGCTTGATGCAGTTAAAGGCGGGACTGTAGATAGCCACAAAAAGAAATTAAAAACGGCCCGCTGATCTCTCGGCAGGCCGTATGCCTTGTACATCTGTCAGATTATTTTCTGCAGATTACTTAAGTTTAACAATGTTAGCAGCCTGAAGACCTTTTGGCCCTTGCACAATGTCAAAACTTACAGACTCACCCTCTGCCAGAGACTTGAAACCATCGCCTTGAATAGCTGAAAAGTGTGCAAAGACATCTTCGCCACCCTCTTGTTCAATAAAACCGAATCCCTTTGTGTCGTTAAACCATTTGACCTTGCCTTGAGCCATCTTATACTTCCTCCTTCGTTTGTTGCCGGACAGCGCCGGATTGAAAAATATCTACCAAGTTTCCGGAGCTGTTGCAGGAGTGTCGCCAAGCAAGGCCAATCCAGCGGGTGCTTCGTGAGTACTGCTGTCACGTCCGAAACTTAATGCAGCGTCCCTGTATCATGGTAAAACAGGGTTGTCAAGGCAAATAAAACGGTTACATTCTGATTTCCTTGTTCTTGGTCTGTAATTTTTTTACCAGTGTCTGATAACCACTTGTAGAGATAATCTTGTTAAACTGTGTGCGATAGTTAGAAACCAGACTGATCCCTTCAATCACCAAATCATAGACCATCCATTTATCGTTTGCGGTCTTGATCAGACGATAATCAAGGGTGTATTCATCCTGTCTGGCTGTAATCACCTTAGACTTCACCACTGCATGGTCTCCATCTACCGTTTCTTTGGTGTATACAATCTTTTCATTGTTATACGACTCAATCTTTCCGGCGTAGGAATTTTCAAGCAGATTGGAAAAAAGCTCTGCAAATTGCTTTTGTTCAGCCGGCTTAAGCTTGTTCCAGTGTTTTCCGAGTGATTGTTTGGCCATCTCCTGATTGTCAAAAATAACAGATATTGACTTTTTAATTGCAGCCCGACGACGCTGTTCATTGGATTTCTTCTTTAATTCATCATCACTTACAATCTTTATAACCTCGTCAACTGTTGTTTTTACAACATTGGTTACTGTTGCAAATGCTGTAGCAGCAGTCAGGAGGAAGGCTATGGCAATCAATGCAATACGTTTTAACATGTAAAGACTCCTCTGTGCGGTATAGATTTATTTGCAGATGCAAACTGAATGTACAAAACCTGCTCAGGCTTACTCCGTGACAGGATTGTCGCCAACGGCATAAACCAGATTTGCCCTGGCCATATAAAAATCAAAAATAGACTGATAATAGGCTGCCTTCATTTTACCGTACACACCTATCGCATCAAAAACATCACGCGGATTACCCACACCAAAATCAAAATTTGCAAGTGCTGCTGTTCCCCATTTTTTTGCGCTGTTAAAGGCATTTTTTGTAATTGTGACGTTTTTCCGCGCCTCCTGCATATCAAGCCATGCCTTTTTAACCTGCAGGGGGATGTAGCTGTCCGCATATTGCCTTGTACTGTCAAGACGGTTTAACTGAGCCTGCTCGCTTGAAACCTTTGCAGCAGTAATCCCGAAATCCAGATGCCATTTGATGCCAAGTGCGACACCACCATAACCATGCTTGAAGTTATCGCTGATGTAGGGGTTTTTAATCCTGTCACGGTTTCCTGCGTAGGCCCAGGAAAGCATACCAGCCAGAAAGATATCAGGGTAATAATTGGCCCTGGCAGCTTCAACCAGTGCTGTGCGGGCTGCTATCCCCTCAGAAAGCTGCCTGAACTCTGGCCTCTGAAGCCTTGCCTTGCCAATAAAGCCGGACATATCCGTCAGATTTTCTTCAGGCAGATAAAGACGTTCTGATGCAACAACGATATCTACATTATCAGCCAGAACAAGCCGGGCTTTAAGTGCAGCGGTTGCAAGCTGTTCACCTTTAACCGCCTCCTCCATAAACTTGTTAATTTCACCGGAATAGGCATCAATCTTGAAAAGATCCATAGGGTCGCCCGAAGCTGATTCATTCTGGATAAGCTGCTGAATCTTCTCTTTCCCCTGAATCATGTACAACTGAAGTTCAGCCAGTACGTTCTGCATCTCACGGGCCAGCAAAACGCCGTAGTAATACTTCTTCACCTCAAGAACAATCTCATTCCCCTTTTGCTGTTTTCTGGCTTTTGCAACCTCTATACCGTGGGTAGCGGCTTTCATATTTTCAAATATCTTGCCGAAAGTCCACAGAGGTTGCGTAATCAGCAGGTCACTGCTTGTGAACCAGGTCATATCTCGGATGCTGAAATTCTTGCTAGTATTGATAACAGGACTTATATCCTGCTGTTTTGCTGTGGGGGCCGGGCCAAATAACGCCATTGCATCAATCTGTGGATAGCTGTAAGACTTCGCCTGGTTCAGCTTGCTTGATGACAGATCAATGTCTGCATTAGCCTCCCCTATCTCCGGGGCTGACTGAAGGGCAGTACGGATACAGCCATCAAGGTCCATCTCAAGAGTTGTGTGACCCGGACTGCCAGCCAGAGTACAATTGACTGAAAATACTGTTATAATTGTTGTGACCACTAAAAAACACAGATTTAGCCTCATAATTAACTACCCCTAGTCCACATTGCCATGTATGAATTTGCTAATCAGCTCTTCTATATCAATTGCAGATTCTGTATCTCTAATCCTGCTGCCATCTTTAAGTAGTTTGTCAGACCCGCCAGGTTTCAGTTTGATAAATTTATCACCAATAATGCCACTTGTGCGTACAGATGCGATGACATCATCACCCAGCTTTACCCCCTCCCTGATCTTCATGGTGACCCTCGCCTGGTCTCCAGTATCGTCTGAAAGGCCTATTTTTTCTACCGTTCCTATTTCGACTCCTGCCAATTCAACCCTGGCACCTGGTTTCAGGCCAGAAACCGAATCAAAACCGGCAGTAATCCTATAGTTGTCACCACCGATTAGCTCCATCTTGCCTAGCTTTATCGAAAGGTACGCCAGGCAAATTATACCGGCAAGCATAAAGATTCCAACTGTAAATTCAAGTTTTGCATTGTTCATGGCTATGCAGCTCCACTGTTGATTGGACCGTCGAGGCTGCCGGTAATAAACTGCCTCACAACGGGATTGTCCGAATTTTGAATATCATCTGGCGTGCCAAACTGGAGTATCTTGCCACGGTAAAGCATGGCTATATGGTCAGCCACACCAAAGATATCAGGGATATCGTGTGACACAATAACTGCCGTGAAGCCGAATTTCTTATGCGTCTGACGGATCAACTGGTGTATAGCCCTTCTGATAACAGGGTCAAGTCCTGTAGTAGGCTCATCAAAAAGTATAATCTGTGGTTCCAGCAGTAACGCCCTGGCAAGACCGACCCGTTTTTTCATACCACCAGACAGCTCATCAGGGTATTTGTGGTTAACGTCTTTAAGACCAACCTCCTGAAGTGCTACAGCTACCCGCCTCTGAATTTCGTTCCTGGCGAGGCTGGTTTTTTCTTCCAGTGCAAAGGCTACATTTTCATAAACAGTCATAGAGTCAAACAGTGCGGCATTCTGAAACACCATGGCGAATTTTTCCCTCACCTGATTAAGCTGTGAGCGGCGAAGTCCCACAATGCTGCGTCCATCAACCAGCACATCACCCTGGTCGGGCTTAAGCAACCCGATTATATGCTTAAGCAGCACACTCTTGCCTTCACCGCTAGGGCCGATTACAGCAGTAATCATACCTTCTGGAATTAACAGGTTCAGACCGTCAAGCACTGACTGGCTACCAAAGCTCTTATGGATATCAATAAGTTCTATCATAGCAGGATTGATGTCAGAAAGTAGTCCCAAACCAGGATCAAAACCGATGTCAGCACAACAGATTCTGTTGTGGCCTTTGATACCCCTTCAGCTCCGTGACCGGCATAGTAGCCCTTGTAACAGCCAATCCATGCTATAATTATACCAAAGGAAAATGATTTGACGTATCCGGAATAGACATCCTTCCACTCGATTGCCTTGTACATTTCGCTGAAATAGGCGCCCGGGTTTACTCCCAGAAGCTTGACTCCAATCAGCCAGCCACCATAAATTCCAACAACATCAAAGATAGAGCAAAGCAGCGGCATAGATATAATTGCAGCTAAAAACTTTGGAGAAACCAGGTACTTGTATGGGTCCAGTGACATGGTCTCAAGCGCATCAATCTGCTCACTTATCCGCATAATACCTATTTCAGCCGTTATAGCTGAACCTGCTCGTCCTGTCACCATAAGGGCAGAAAGCACCGGGCCTAGCTCACGGATCAGTGACAGTGCAACGGCAGCCCCCAGCATCCCCTCTGAACCAAACTTTGTAAGCGTGTAATATCCCTGCAAGCCTAGTACCATACCTGTAAAGACGGCTGTCAACACTATAACAAAAAGTGATTTGGCGCCTATAAAACGAATCTGTTTCAGCAAATGCACTGGCCGCCCGGGACGACGCGCAAGGGTATAGAGGGAATATATCAGAAAATGTCCGGCTCGCCCAAGTTCTTGAATCAGCCTGATTGTCGTACTGCCTATGAACCTTACAGCTTCAATCACTAAAAACCTCAATTTAAATAAAACTACCAGATGTAGCCGGCTGGCAAACCGGACAGTCAGGCCTTTTTTGAACATCAATAGCTAAAACAACAGGGCAATATAGAGAGAAGTAATCAGGTTGTAAAGACTCAGAATCAAGGCTCTGACAATTTTCCATCCGGAAGGATGTTAAAACGGAATCCACGCCAGCGCACGCTGTTTCCGGTAAATGCAAGCAACCATGTGGCAAAGGCAATCAGATCACGTATCGGCAGCAGCCAACCCCAGGATGGCAGCAGATTGTCCTTGACAAATCTGCGGCTGAATACGGTCGAGACAGCAAGCCTAACAAGGTATAACAGAAATATGGCGGCCAGGGCAGCATTAAAAGGTCCAGTCAGCAATGCCATGATGACTGCAAGCCCTGGCAATGTGATACCTGAAACAAGATACCCACCGGTGCGGCTTACCCGCATGGTGCGTGACCAGCGAAGTTGTCTTGAAAGTATGTCGCTGATCATTTCAGGCTTCAACATGCTCTCCACAAATTCATGGTCAAGAATCAGCCGCCAGCCAGCCTTTTTGATCCTGTTTCCCAACTGGTAATCATCAGCCAGGTAATCTGCCAGCGTTATCAGCCCTCCGATATCCTGGAGCGCCTCGCGGCGGAAGGTCATAGCGGCACCCAGGGCAAAGGAAAGTCCTTCAAGTTTCATTGCGGTCACCACATTCGGGATCATCTCTCCGGTAAAGGCCAATGCCTCAAAGGCAGTGGCAGTGCCGTGAACTTTTGAGCTGCGGTATGGAGACATGACCAGTCCGACCGCAGGATCCACAAAATGGGAAGTAACCGATTTTAGAAAATATGGAGTAACCCTGATGTCACTGTCACTGATTATGAGCAGGTCATATCGTGCCTTTGGAAAGCCGTTGACAAGGTTTGATACCTTGTAATTAGGGCCATGAATTGCAGGATCAATATTCAGGATGATATCGTGGTCAGGAAAATCTTTAATCAGCTTTTGAACAACATCTATTGCAGGGTCGTCTGGCTGTGCAAAACAGAAAACCAGTTGAACCGGAGCAGCGTAATCTTGTCTGCAAAAAGAAGCAAAATTTTCGTAACTATCCTCATCCAGTCCTTTAACAGGTTTCATGATTGATACAGGGAACAGATCAAGCACAGCCTGTCCAGAAGACATATCCCCCTCTTGCGCCAGTTTTGACTTAAAATCCGTTTTTAACGATTGACCCTTAAAAAAATCATGGCCGCACCATAACGTCAACAAGGAATATATCCCGGCGGGCAGGATTTCAAGAAACGGATAGATGTTACTTGCCACTGGCTACCCGTGCGTCCTGGACCGCCAGACAAAAAGGTGCCTTGGAAGATGTATTGGACTGCTCCATCTGCCAGACAAAATAGTCTTTACAGGAAAGTTGGCGACACCATTCAACTACAGCAGCAGATTCTTCATCCCCGCCATTATGCCCAGGGTAACAGGTAATCAGCAGCAATCCGGCCGGAGCAAGCAGATGTAATGAGGCTTCCAGGGCTGCAAGGGTAGTGGCAGCAGTCGTAGTGATCTCCTTGTTTGAACCTGGCAGCCAGCCCAGGTTGAATACAATCGCCTGCAACGGCCCCACAACCAGATCTGTCAATCTTTCATGCCCGGCATTAAGCAGAGTGACCTGTTTCTTCAATAATTTGACATGCAGTAGTTCGGAAGTGCGAGAAAGGGCAGCATCCTGTATGTCAAATGCCGTAACATGGCCCGCTTCACCTACAAGTTCAGCCAGTAGCAGCGTGTCTTTGCCATTACCACAGGTTGCATCCACTACACGGTCACCAGACTGGACAAAATTGCGCAGCAGCAGATGACCCAATGGTACCGGACCGAAAAGGACCGGAGTTGTTAGAGATGACATCTGTATAACTCCTCGACTACATTTAATGGCATTTTGTTCATTATTCTGTTCTCTCGATTGGAGCAAAATGCATCCGGCAATGCATCTGAAAACGTTCGGCAAACAATTGATTCAGCTATCAGTGTCTTCCGGTATGCCCGAACCCGCCTTCTCCCCTTTTACTCTCTTTACTAAACTCATTAACAACCAGCAGACTGGTCTGTGCCACTGGCATAAACAGCATCTGACAGATCCTCTCGCCGGGCTGAATGCTGTAGGGCTCGCTACCCTGGTTGCGAATACCGATCTTGATCTCTCCCTGATAATCGCTGTCAATCACCCCGATGGTATTGGCAAGCACTATTCCGTGTCTGATTCCAAGTCCTGAACGTGGTGCAAGAATGGCCACCAGAGAAGGATCATTAATGTTGATTGCAATACCACTTGGAACAACAACTGTTTCAGCAGGTTTTACCAATAATGGCTGCTCCAGACATGCACGGATATCCATTGCAGCAGAACCGTCGGTTTCATACCTGGGTAACGGGATGCTGGTGCCAATTAACGGGTTAATAATTCTGGTTTCAATCTCACGGTGTTTCATATTTAATGCCCTTTGTTATCTATCATACCTGACCCTTTGTAAATTCAGAAAAATCAAAACAAAAATCGAAGGTGCAGAGTTCATCTCTGTCACTGAATTCATTCTATCTGGAACTGGGAACATGGCGCCGAGGCAGAAATGTATGCCAAAACCGCAATTTCATGCCGTTTGCAGTATAGCTAGCTCTCTGAATTTATCTGTGCCGTTGGCACAAACCTCAGCACAAAATATCCGGCCAGTCCTGAAAACAGCGAGCCCAATACAATCGCCAGCTTATCGGCGTATTGATACACTGAATCATCTACAAATGCCAGTGAATCTATGAACAGACTCATTGTAAAACCGATACCGGTCATCAGGGCTACTCCATACAACTGTACCCAGTTGCTCCCTTCAGGAAGCGAAGCTATCTTGAACTTGATGGCAAGCCAGCTAAACAGAAATACGCCGGTCTGCTTGCCAACGAAAAGACCCAAAATTATTCCCAATGGCACCGGATCGGTCATCTGTCCTAGCGACAACCCCCGTAAATCAAGTCCGGCGTTCACAAAGGCAAAAAGAGGAAGAATCATAAACGAAACCCAGGGATGCAGATCATGTTCAAGCTGCTCCGCAAACGAATGACTGTTATCTGACTCTGTACCAAGAGGAATCATAAAAGCAAGCGCAACACCGGCCAGAGTGGCATGTACCCCTGATTTAAGGACACTTACCCATAAAACAGCTCCCAAAAGCAGGTATGCAGCTTTGCTAGTCACCCCGCTGCGGTTGATAATAAACAGAGCCAGCAAGGCAAGCGCTGCGATTGAAATAGATAACATGGAGAGGTCTGTTGTATAAAATAAAGCAATAATTACTATGGCTCCCAAGTCATCAATGATAGCAAGAGCCAGCAGGAATATTTTTAATGAAGCGGGAACCCGCGAACCAAGCAGAGACAGGATGCCGAGGGCAAAGGCAATATCTGTAGCTGTGGGGATTGCCCATCCATGCATGGCCAAAGGTTCTTTGTGGTTGAAGCTGACATAGATCAGCGCTGGCACAAGCATACCACCTATGGCGGCAATTACCGGCAGGGCAGCCTGCGACCAGGAAGATAGATTGCCCCTGATCAGCTCCCGTTTAACTTCAAGGCCCACCAGCAGGAAAAAGACCGCCATCAGGCCATCATTAATCCAGAGTAAAAATGGCTTGGCAATCTTGAGTGCGCCAAACTGGATAACAACAGGTGTATGCAGAAAACTATTGTATATCTCAGAAAATGGTGAGTTTTTCAGCAAAAGAGCAGCAATAGTGACAAGTATAAGCAGAATACCGGTGGATGACTCCTGCTCATAGAACTCAACAATAAACTTCTTCAAGGTCTTCTCCTTAGTGATTTGGGAGGGGTGCTAATGTACAAGGTTACCACTGTCAAGACAGGATTGTTTGAGGATACTGTTTTAGCTGTTTCTATTCTCCTGTTTACCTGAATCCGGAAATCATTCTTTGGGAAACCTCGATACTCCCATCTTTTCAAGAATTATGAATAGCGGGCAGAACTGCGTAAAGCCGGACTGAAACAGGTTAAGCCCCACAAAACCTGTGAACCAGAGCCAGTTTTGGTGATGAAAATGTGCCAGCAGCAGTGAGATTACAATAAATGCCCCGGCAACAATCCGGACTATACGCTCGATATACATAGTAAGATATCCTCCTCAAACATAACTTTCAAATGAGATAACTCCTCAATTCAGGACAATCGCTTGCAATGTAATAAAAAGAGGATCAGATGTTCTATTAAACTATTTTACTCACAAGTTGCAAACTCGAAAGTTGAAACAGGCTAATATTAACTACAATTAATTTATCTACTGCTTGCCGGTTAAATAATCATGTCTATACTTGATCAAAAACAAAGGGGGAACCAATGCAAATTTCATCATTGCTCAGCAAGGCCTGCCGTAAAGATTGTTCAATAGCTAACCGAAATGCCGGTTGGCTGCAGGAACAGATGTCTCCCTGTTTTTTTCAGGCAATGTCCAGAACACCTGAAGCAGTTGCCACCCTGGTCAGGGAAATGTCCACCTTACAGCATAATCGTCGTCTGATTCTTTCAGATACAGAAAAAAGTCTTATTCTGGCTTGCGTAGATGAACCCGGGTCCCTTTTTGACAGTTTAAAACAACTTGATGCTGGCGCTATATCCTGCGCCATGTTCTCCCATTCATATAGCTCCATGCCAGGAATGGATCAGGAACTGGAGGTGCAGGGGTTTGAGTTTGAACGTAAATCAAATGCAATATTTAAAGGGCAAGACAGCCAGAATCCAGTGCCAAGAGCTCTGAAACGCAAGATATTCAGTGAGATTGCCAATATCGATCCCCAACTGAAACGACATATTGCTGATAAACTCTTACATGTCCTGTGGCTGAACAGCGAAGATCAGATCAGGTTTTCATCCCCGCAACAGACTGCCTGGCTGATCTGGCTTTTTGCAAGGAGTAATGCCTCTGGAGGACTTTATCTTGATGTAAGCCTGGCAGAACATAACGGGATTATGGAGACCAGAGTTATGTTTGCCGTCGGTAACCCTCCCCAGGATGACTTCCTGCTACAGATTGCAGAGGTATTCAATCGCCTGGATATAGGCATAAGGCGTGCCTACTGCATAACCATTACTAATGGCATACATCCCTACTTTCTGGGGATTTTTTTCGTCAGACGCCGAGATGGTGAAGAACTGGGGCCTGATACACAAATGGCCAGACAGATGAAAGAAGAACTTTGCAATACGCAGATACTTGATAATAGCTGCAAAACATACAGGGAATGGGTTACAGAAGGGATTATGCAAGGGGATGATGCAGCCCTGGTAAACGCCTTCATCACGTTCTGTCACACTAATCTGGCCCACAATCAGCCTGACCGCTTTGGTCTTGAGGACGTTCAGAGCGCCTTTCACAGCCATCCAGAGATTGCTATTCAGTTCCTGCGTCTTTTCAAGGCCCGTTTTGATCCGGCAATACAGGAGCGTGAATCTGTATATATTCCATTGCTTAATCAGACAACTGAACTTGTACGGGATTACAATACTGGTCATCGCTGGCTTGATCTGATACGACAGACAATCTACCGTTGCTCCCTCCTGTTGATAACCAACACACTTAAAACCAACTTTTTTGTAACTGAAAAACAGGCGCTTGCCTTTCGTCTGGATCCTTCATATCTGAGGGAACTAGGAACAGCATTTACTGCTGACCTGCCTGAAAAACTGCCTTTCAGGGTTACCTTTTTCTTCAGTCGTTTCGGACATGGATATCATATCGGATTTTCAGATATTGCCAGGGGAGGCTGGCGTACCGTTATTGCCCTTAATCAGGATGATGCCATAACCGCTGCAAATACCTTGTTTCGGGAGGTTTACGTTCTGGCCCATACCCAACATATGAAAAACAAGGATATCTATGAGGGCGGTTCAAAGATGGTGCTGGTGATGGACCATTCCGGGCTTGAAGACAAGGGGCAGGATGAAAAAAACAATCTTCTTTATAAGCTGCAATACTGTGTTATTAATGCCTTTCTGGATATCTTAATTACCTGCAATGGCAAGGTGCGTGATCCGAGGATAGTAGATTATTACGGTGACGACGAACCGATCGAAATCGGCCCGGATGAAAATATGCATGACGCCATGATTGAGGCGATTGCAGCACTTTCAAGCAAACGTGGTTATATGTTGGGTGTCGGGATCATGTCCAGCAAACGTTTTGGTATAAACCACAAGGAATACGGCGTAACATCTACCGGTGTTATGACCTTCGCTGAAGTGGTAATGGCAGATCAGGGAATTGATATCAGAAAAGATCGGTTCAGCATCAAGCTTACAGGTGGTCCGGGGGGAGATGTTGCTGGCAACTGTCTGCGGATCCTGCTCGACAACTGTCCAGAGGTTGGTGTTGTACTTGTTCTTGATGGTACTGCCGCTGCCTTTGACCCACATGGTCTTGATCGCGAGGAGTTAAGGCGTATTACTCTTATACATGACCTAGATGCCTTTGTACCCGACCGTCTCTCACCGGGTGGAATGATGATTTTCCGGACTGGAAGCAGACTGGAAGGACTGCGGGAACTTCATCGTCGTGTGGAGCGGCTTGCCGATGGCAGTTTGCACGAAAGCTGGATTGCACCGGATGACTTTTATCGTGAATATTCTGGCCTGGTTTTTCAGGTTCAAGCCGATATCTTTATCCCTGCAGGTGGACGACCCGAGACCATTGACAATCAAAACTGGCAGGATTTTCTGAAACCTGACGGCACTCCAACGGCTAAGGTAATTGTTGAAGGTGCTAACTCATTTATAACCCCGGAGGCGCGTCTGAATCTGCAGAGAGCAGGAGTTATTCTGATGCGTGATGCCTCAGCCAACAAGTGCGGGGTCATATCATCTTCATATGAGATTATTGCAAACCTTCTGATGACAGAAAAGGAGTTTTTGTCACATAAAGATACTTATATTGAAAACGTGCTTGATATACTTAAGAAACGTGCGGGTGATGAGGCCCATATGATTCTCCGTCGCCACAGGGAAAGTGGCGGCGTCCAGACCTATACTGAAATTTCGGACATGATCAGCCAGAATATCAACAGCTATTACCATCGCCTGTTCCAGTTTTTTACAGATAATCCGCAACTTTGCCTCAAGGCCCCTTTCAAGGCCGCATTGTTGAGACATTTGCCCTCAATTCTGCAGAGAGAGCCGCACTTCAGGATGAGAATCTGCAAATTACCGTCCAAATATCAGGCGGCCATTCTGGCAGCCGAAATAGGGGCTTCACTGGTTTACACCGGAGATCGGGATAAAGACTTTGAAGAGATGGTCAAAAGACACCTGGCAAGGATAGCAAGGCACTGAGCCATATTTTTCTGCTTTTGCTGAAAAGGCTATTTGTGCTAAAAGAAACAGATTGACAACAGTGACGGTGGTTTCCACCTTCACATATATCCGTATCAATATAAATTAATTGGTGTCGCAGAAAAGGAGAAAAACATGTCCCGCTACAACGACAATGTCCTGATTTACTCGGTTTTGGCAATGGCTTCCGGCGCACTGTTAGGTGCCGTTACCGCCCTGCTGCTGGCGCCTGCGCCTGGCAGAGAGACTCGTAACAGGCTCTCTGACATCCAGGAAGGTGCAGGCAGAAAAATCAAAAAATACGCCACTGAAGCCCGTTACAAGATGGGGGGTAAAGGAGAGAGAAACGAAGACCTTCAGTACGATGGAGGAGATGCCTGGATTTAGTACTGAAGGCCTCGCCCAGGACAGGCGAGGTCATAATACCTGATTAGCGCATCAGCCAAAGGAGATCAATAAATGTTTCATCCAGTTTTCAGGGCACGCAGGATTCGCGGAAAGGAGATATTTCGCAGAATGGTGCGTGAAACGTCTGTTTCAGTAAACGATCTTGTCTACCCTATGTTCTCTGCCTTTGGTTCCGGCATAAGGAAAGAGGTTTCTTCTATGCCCGGTATTTATCAACAGTCAATTGAACATATTGTTGCTGAGGCAAAAGAGGTTCAAGAGCTTGGGATCCCTGCTGTAATCCTTTTTGGCATACCGGAGACCAAGGATGCTGTTGGCAGTGACGCATATTCCGAAAAAGGCATTATTCAGGAAACTATCAGGGCAATCAAGGCAAACGTAAAGGATTTAGCAGTAATTACAGACGTATGCATGTGCGAGTATACCGACCATGGGCACTGTGGCATCATCAGGGATGGTGATGTGGATAATGATGCCACAATTGATCTGCTGGCAAGAGAGGCGCTCTCCCACGTACGTGCCGGCGCCGATATGGTTGCCCCTTCTGACATGATGGATGGACGGGTTGGCGCTATCAGGGAAATTCTTGATAAAAACAGCTTCAGCCATATTCCTATAATGAGCTATGCAGTAAAATACGCCTCCGGTTACTATGGCCCTTTTCGTGAGGCCGCCGAATCTACTCCTCAATTTGGCGATCGTCGTTCGTACCAGATGGACCCCGCCAACCGCCTTGAGGCAATCCGTGAGGCCCAGGCAGATATTGATGAGGGGGCCGATATAATTATGGTGAAACCAGGCCTGCCTTACCTTGATATAGTACGTGAGCTTAGAAATCATTTTAAACAACCTCTTGCCGTTTATAATGTTTCCGGTGAATACAGCATGATAAAGGCCGCTGCCGCAAATGGCTGGATAGATGAAGAACGGGTAATAATGGAGACCATGCTGGGATTTAAACGGGCAGGTGCTGATATCATTATAACCTATCATGCCAAAGAAGTGGCCAGGTGGCTTATGAAATGAGTTTCAATTGAAGGGGTGCTGGCTAAAAAATCTGGTCAGTGCCCTGAATGCTGTCTGTAATCAATACTGAAAGCCTTCAGACTTTTTACCAGCTCACCGGTCAGGGTAGGATCAATATGGGGAATCTTGCTCTGCCCCCCCAGCTTTCCGCGTACTTCCAGTGACCAGTCATAGATCAACTGTTCATCCACCATCAGTACA
>DYNH01000010.1 GCA_020721175.1 Trichlorobacter lovleyi
ACCACAGATTCGGCAGTGCGAATTCGCCATATACCCACCGGAATTGTGGTGCATGCTGCGGAACACCGCTCACAGTTGAGAAATCGTGAGGTAGCATTGGAACGGCTCAGGAAAGCATTGGCTGAACGTAACCGCGTAGAAAAGAAACGGCTGGCAACCAGGGTGCCTAAAGCACAAAAACTTCAGAGAGTTGCAGAAAAAAGACTGGCGGCCCTGCGTAAAAGGATGCGTAAGCCGGATGATGAAAATTGAGAGCATATAGTTTCTTAAACAATTAAGTATACACTTAAAAAAAAATTAAAAAAAGACTGTTTTTTCAGTAAATGTTGTATATATTTAAATTAAAGGTAGCGCTGCCTGGTAACAAAATACTAAAAGAGGAGAAGCTGAAAGGGTAGTTTAATTTAGTAAGTAACTAACTGTTTTTAGCAAAGGAGTTTTGTTATGACTGAGGATACGCCCCCTGGCTTTTAAAGCTGACATAATAAATAACAAAGGCTTTTTTGATTAAGCCTTATATCCCATGAAATGGGAAAATTGATAAGAGTGAGGCCCGCCTGGTTTGGCGGGCCTTTCATTTTGTTGTGCCCTGCAGTGCGCATGGGTTGCAAGCCTAATCAAATCAGTTGTGGTAGCTGATTCGTTACTTGGGGGTGAAAATGCCCTGCGGATTCTGATGCCGGGAGTTAAACATTGGGGCTAACATGTTGGTATCTCTAGTTTAGTAGAGTTTGTGGCTTGTGTTTTCTTTACATCATAGTATATCAGTAAATCTAGAGCCACTAGGTTGAAGCGACTTTGTGGCAGTATCATGAAAAACAGAGAGAGGAGAGAGTGCTATGGCAATAGTCAAGTACAATCCTTTACGTGAATTGCGCAGTATGCAGGATCAGATGGATCGTCTGCTGAATCTTTCCTGGGGGGGCACTGATTATAACGGTGAAGAGATTAAGGAGGGGTTATGGCAGCCGGCAGTAGACATATATGAAACTGCTGATTCCATAGTTATTAAGGCGGAACTGCCTGATATTGAACAGAAAGATATTGATCTGAAAATAGAGGACAATCTGCTGACGATTAAGGGTGAACGCAGGCACGAAGGTGAAGTAAAAAAAGAGAACTACCACAGGATAGAGCGTTATTTCGGCAGTTTTCAGCGCAGTTTCAAACTGCCCGCCACCATACAGCAGGAAAATGTTTCTGCTGTATGTGATAAAGGTGTACTTACAGTGACGCTTCCCAAGAGAGAAGCGGTAAAACCAAAGCAGATCAATATTGAAGTAAAATAAGGTCTGTTTTAAATCGCACCTGTTACCAGATTTTACCTTTGATCACGCAGCAACAGGGCCCGAGCATACAGTTCTCGGCGCGGCAGGCCTGTTGCTGCCGCCACAAGAGCTGTTGCCTCCTTTACTGTATGTCCTTTGTCCAGCGCTGCCTTTAACTGTTCATCAGGGTCAGGCCTGTTTGACGCCTGCCCATCCTCAGCAGCAGGTGATATCAGAATCACCACCTCCCCGCGCTCACGGCCTGCAAGCATCTGCTCTCTTGCACTAATGGCAGTGCCGGATAGACTTTCTTCATAAATCTTTGTCAGCTCGCGCATAACAACTACCTGACGATTACCCATTACCGTATCTATGTCAGACAGGGTATCCACCACCCGATGCGGCGCCTCATAGAGGATCACCGTGCCTATGGCAGTTGCAAGCGAAGCCAGAAAAGTACGACGTTTACCCTCTTTAACAGGAGGAAACCCTGCAAATGTGAAAGAGCTGGTGGGTAATCCGGATACAGATAACGCGGCTATTGCTGCATTTGGCCCTGGAACAGGGACAACCCTGATCCCTTCTGCAATTGCATCCCTTACCAACTGATAGCCAGGGTCAGATATACATGGGGTTCCAGCATCGGAAACAAGCGCAACATTCCTGCCTTCCCTTAGCGCCGTCAGGATACGTTCCCCCTTGATTGCCTGATTATGATCGTAATATGAGGTCAGTTGCGTGGTTATGCTATAATGGGAAAGCAGTTTGCGGGAGTGGCGGGTATCTTCGGCGGCTATCAGATCAGCTTCCTTAAGCACACGAACAGCTCTGAAGGTCATATCCTCAAGATTGCCGATAGGAGTTGCCACAATGTAAAGGTTGCCAGGCATCATTTGAGTGAAGAGATATAACCCTGTATCCCGTGGTAGATTCCTTCAGCCACAAGATCATGAAAGGCAGGGTCTTTAAGGTGGGCTTCATCATTTACATTGCTTAGAAAGGCTGTTTCAACCAGAATACTGGGCATTGTTGCACCCACCAGTACATAAAAAGGGCCCTGTTTTACCCCCAGATTCTTTGTATCCGGATATCTGCTCCTGGCCGATTTGTAGAGCGCTTTCTGAACCTCTTCTGCCAGGTGAGCAGAATCATTAAGTTTGTAATTGGCCATCAGATCAAACAGAATCGCCTGAAGTGTACTCACCTTTTCAAGGCTTGTACCGTTTTCCTTGGCAGCCAGTTGAGCCACCTTAGTGGTTTTGGCAAGGTTAAGATAGTAGGTCTCTATGCCGGAGGCGTTACGGTTTGGGGCGGCGTTGGCATGGATTGACACAAACAGATCGGCATTAACCTTGTTTGCAATCGCAGTTCGTTCCTCAAGCGGGATAAAAATATCTGTAGTTCTTGTCATTACAACATCCAGACCAAGTTCTTTCTTGAGCCTGTCACGAAGTTTCATACTGATTGAAAGCACAACATCCTTTTCCTGCAGACCGGACTGGCTCACTGCTCCAGGGTCATGGCCTCCGTGACCGGGATCAACAACAACCCTTCTGATTCTGGAAATGATCTTGTTTTTGCCGGAAGGCTTGACTGTCTTTTCTACCTTGTCGCTATCCTCGTCTTCATCTTCATCTGTATCGGACTGACTTTCATCTACATCTTTCAGACTGTTCCTTGAAAGGCTGCTTTCAAGTCGCTTGATCTCGGTGCGCCGATCACCTCTGACATCAATAATCAGACGGGCTGGATCAGAAAGTGGAAAAATCTTGTAATCTCTAATGTTTTCAGTATCCAGCACAACCCTTACAATACCCGGCTTGTAGAGAGCCGCACGAACTCCTTTAAGCAAACCATCCCCTATGGTGATATCCCTTATGGAAGGACCTAGCCTGGTGTTGTGCAGATCAATAAAGACACGTCCGGGTTTGCCTTTACTGCCCGCGCCTTTATCAAGTTCATGGCTTTCCCAGACAACATCCCGTTCAAGCGAGATAGCTACCCTGGTGTAATCCGGGTTTGACCAGTGTTTTATCTCAAGGACCTGTGCAGCCTGCTTGCCAACGCCTGCTGCATCTCCGGCGGGCTGTTTTCTGGGGACTTTTGCACAAAGAGACTCAGGCATAATCAGCAGAAGTGACATCATCATTATCAATAGATACGAAATTCTTTTTGTGTGGAGGGATATCACAAGTTCTTCTCTCTCAAAAAGTTCTGTTAAACCTCTGCAAAATCAATATTAAGTTGTTTATACAGGGTCAAGGGTCAAGGGTCAAGGGTCAAGGTTTTTGCATTTGCATCCCTTGCGGGCTCTTAACATATGATATTAAGACAGGGTTAGCGCAAGGCACAGTTTTAAACAGACATTTATGGTAACTACTCGACGTGCTATCAGATAGTGTCATTCCTGATGATGTAATCGGGAATTATAAGGTATAGTTACCATTTATGTTTTAGCAATCGCTTTTCTTTAGGCACCTTAACTTGCATTAGAGCCTGACATAGGGTATCTTTCGATCAATTGTAAATTGATTATGCATCTTCGGAGGAACTATGAGAGGATTTCTTAATCTGCTGGCCAAGGCTAATCTTGTTGAGCTTTCTGATGAAGAAAAGTTAGAGGCCGGCCTGACGGCAGAGGTTGACAAGCCGTTACCCGTTGAAGCAGTAACCCCCACTGTTCAACCTCCCCCTCCCATGCCCGATCCTGACTTTGATTTATCTCCCCCTTCTGGCGCAACAGACGCACAAAGGTCGTTTGAAGATATTTATGCAGCCGCAAACATCCCCCCCTCTGCCTTCCCTGCCGAAAAACTTCTCAAGCTGCTTGATGGTCTGAAGGCCCTGGATGCAACAACAAGAAAAGCCGCTGTAACTGCAATGGATGCGGCAGATGACAACTGGCAGATAAGCGACAGCACCTCTGACGCAGAACTCAAGATTGCTGCCCTTGATTCATACAAGCAGTATCTTGCAGAAAGAGTTGGAACCCTGGAAAAGCAGGCTATCGCAAAGACTGAGGAGATACGGCTTTCCCTGGAAAATACAATATCCGAGATACGTAAACAGATTTCAGAACTGGAACAGCTTCTTGAGCGGGAAATTACAAAATCTGCCCAACAAACAACATCGGTTGAGGCATCGGTTCGTAACGAGAGAGAGATTACCGGCAAGGAAACAAGACGAGTTGATGGAGAGATAGAAAGACTAAACGAAATTCTTGTACAATTTTCTGGCTAAAAACCTATTATTCAGGGAGGCAACGTAGATATGGCACAGATGACCCCGCTTGCAAAAGGACTTGTTACTGTAGTTGTGATAGCTGTTGCTGCATCGGCTGCCTGGAACCTGGGGCTAAAAGAAAAACTTTCAAAAACAAAGACCGCCGTTACTGCCAAAGATGCATCCGGGGAGGCAAAGGTGCCTCCTCTTGACAAATCTGCCACCTTCGGCTCTGCATCAAACCCCCTTAAGGTTAGTCTGGTCAGCTTTCATGGATATGCTCCGGCCCTGGTTGCTAATGGTAACAGCCTGATCACCAAACCCGATTCTATTTACGGTGGCAAGGATCTAAACATCCAGTTTCTTATCCAGGATGACATTCCTACCCTTTCTACCCTGTTTGAATCAGGCACTGCCCATTGCGCCTGGCGCACCTCGGATTTCTGGGCACAGGAGCAGCCAAATCTTCGTAACTCGGGGAAGGATGGCAAGGCTGTTATGATTGTTGACAACACGCAGGGTGGGGACGCCGTGTTGACCAACGACCCGAATGTACGTTCTATTGAGGAACTGGCCGGGCGCTCTGTAGCCCTCCTGCAGTTTACTCCTTCTCACGGTATGCTGATTGATGCGATTGACAATTCTTCGCTCTCTGCCCGTAAAAAAGAGAGCATTAAAACCGTATTTATAAATGCCGAAGAGGGTACAGCCGGGGTCAGGGCTGCATTTGAATCAGGCAAGGTGGATGCCGCGGTACTCTGGGATCCTGATCTCTCTCTTGCCATGAGAAATGTCAAGGGTTCCAGGGTTGTGTACTCAACGAAAACAGCCACTAATCTAATCTTTGACGTTATGGTATGCGATTCACGAGTCCTTGCCAGACCGGACGGCCAGGAGGTTATTCAGAAGTTTGTGGAGGGATGGATGGAAGGGGTAAAGGTGGCCAGATCCAATCCTGACAATGCGGTTGATGCCCTTGTAAATACGGAGGAGTTCTTTAAGCTGCTGGCGGATAAGGAGGGCAAGCCTTTTATTAAAGGGCTTTTCAAAAACCTGCTCTGGACAGGACTTGAGGACAATGCCAGAATACTTGGCCTGGCAGGCGGAACAAATCATTATGAACGTGTATACCGTCGCTTTGACGAGATATATCGCAAGGCAGGCGCGCTGGCCAATCCCAAATCTCCCGTAATCACACCTCAGGACAGTTTTGACTACCGCTTTATCAAGGCTATGCTTGAAAAAGACAAAGCAGCATCACAGGCCGCAACAAAACCCCAGAACACCTTTTCCCAGTCTGAATTGACTTTAGCCACAAAGCAGAAGGCAATTGTGACAAAACCAGTGACAGTAGGCTTCGCGACCGGAACAGCATCACTTACCAAGAGAGCACAGAAGATCATTGATGAAGAGATGGTTCCGTTTATCGAAAACAACGGTAAGGCCTACTTTGAGGTTAGTGGCAACACCGATTCCACCGGTTCCCAGGCTACAAATATACGGCTTTCCGGAGCCCGGGCCAATGCTGTTGTCAATTATCTTGTAAGCCAGTGGGAATTCCCCAGAGAACGTTTCAAGATTGTGGGTAATGGCTCACGGAACCCGCTCTGCAATGAGGACAATCCAGCATCTGAAGGGCTTTCACTGGAAGATTGCCGTGCCATGAACCGTACTACACGCATTGCGGTCTACGGAGGCCACTGACAAATGAATAATTTCTGGAACCCATACCTGCAGCCAGATGACAGGCAACGCCGGATAATTGGCGCTGCATCTGTACTTGCCCTGCTTGTTTTCTGGAGTATTCTTGCTGTTACAGGCATTGTAAGTCCGGCCCGTCTTCCTGCCCCGTGGGATGTCTTGAAGGCCATGGCCTATCTTTCATGGCATGAAGGGGAAAGCCTGCTTTTAACGGCAACCCTCTGGTCATTAGGCAGACTTTTGGTCGCAGGTTTTTTAGTTGTAGCAATCGGTATACCTGCCGGTATTGTAATGGGCGCATCCCCAAGAGTTAACGCAGCCGTATCGCCACTTGTCGATCCGTTCCGGTCTGCGCCGGTTGTAGCCCTGCTGCCCATTTTAGTTATGTGGCTTGGTGTTGGCGAAGAGATGAAGATCGCATTTCTCTTTATCGGAGCGGTGGTTTACCTGATACCGATGGTCAGGGATGCAATCCAGGCTGTTCCGCAGAATTATTGGATAAGCGCAAGGGACCTTGGCGCAACCCAATGGGAATGCATCATCAGGGCAGTTATACCGATGGCTATGCCAAGAATTACTGATGCTGTTATAGTTGCATTCTCGGTTATGTGGACATACATAACGGTTGCAGAATATGTTAACGCAAAATCTGGCCTGGGGCAGTTGATCCAGAACGCACGCCGTTTCAGTGCATGGGATCAGGTGTTTGCCGGTATTTTCATTATCATGGCCCTTGCGCTGCTTACCTATCAACTGATGACTGCCATAAAGCGCAAGCTCTATCCCTGGGAGACACAGCTATGAGCGATTCCGGCCAGGTCAGACTTCTTGCATCTATTTCCGTTGAACTCATTGATATTATCCAGGAATATCCATCTCCATCAGGAGGTGTTACGCGAGTTGTTGATGGCATATCCCTTGCGTTTTCAAAACCAGGTATAAATATGCTGCTTGGACCTTCCGGCTGCGGTAAAAGTACCATTTTACAGATGATGGGCGGTGTACGTCCCATAAATGCCAAGACTCCCACTTCTGGCAAAGTCATGATTAACGGCATTGAATGTAATGATGCCCATGACGACTCTGTAATGGTCTTTCAGAGATACGCCAACAGGCCAGACCTGTCGGTTTATGACAATGTGGCCTTTCCTTTCCGGCTGAACCTATGGAAGAAAAAGGTGCCTGAAGCAGAATGGCACAAACGGGTTGCGGAAATGCTTGAAGAAACCGGCCTTAAGGACAAGAAAGACCTGAGTCCTGCACAACTTTCCGGTGGGCAGAACCAGCGTGTTGCCCTTGCACGGGCGCTGGTCTTGAGACCGCGCATATTGCTGATGGACGAACCTTTCGGTGCCCTTGATGCACAGACCCGCGAAGAGATGCAGCGGCTTCTGATATCTCTCTACAATGAACATCCCTGTTTGATAGTTTTTGTTACCCATGATGTTACAGAGGCTCTTATGCTTGGAGACAGGGTGATTGTACTCTCATCCCAGCCGGCAAAGGTGTCTGACGACTTCACAATTACTGCAATGCGCCCCCGTTCTGCTGACTGGCAGCGCAGTGATGAGGCAAGACAACTGGAAAAGCGGATTCTTACCAGTTTACATACCGCCCCGGGCAGGGGCGTTGTACGTGTAACAATTTGAGGTTAATTATTTGTCTGAAAACAAGCCGTCATATCTGAAGGAGATGCTTGTCAGCCAGGGGAACCTGTATGCTGCCCTGGGGGCATTGGCAGTCGGTGCCATGCTCTCAATCCCTTTTGGATTTGGGATAGGAATGATCCCGATTATCGGATTTGCAGCCGGTGAGGCGATTGCCGCCATGTATCTGCCAGCCTCTGTCAGATTTCGTAACAGGGTAGACAGCAGGTTCAGGGCCCAAAATCGTGAAACAACCCGTAACAGGTTGCTAAAAGAGATTCAGACCAGGATAAAAAACAGGACTTTTTTTGATCAGACCTATAAGATCTGGCTGCGAATGCGGGAAAGGGTAGATTCTCTTTATCGCCATGCAGAAGACACCAGGACAAAGATATCCGTCCAGGATGTAGAACGTCTGCATGATACAACCGTTGAATATCTCTATATCTGGCTGGCAAAACTGGTTATTGAGGACAGGGCGGCATCTGTAAACCCCAAAGAGATTGAACAGCGGATAGCCCTTATAGACAGGGAAATTTCTGCTGCCAAACCTGGTGTGGATATCCGGCAACTGCAAAGGGCAAGGGCTGAGTATGTCGCCCTTGTAGAGCGCCATAACCGGATGCTTAGCCGGAAGACTGCCATTGAAGCGGCCATGCTCTCAATGCCGGATCAGCTTGAAGAGCTTTATCAGGGTATTATTACAAACCCTGCGTCTGCCGGATTTGGTTCCAGGCTTGATGAAATGTCCGATAAATTAAGGCTACAGGAGGATATCGAGGCCGAACTATCCGGCGAAATTGAAGCGGCCCTGCCTGGTGTCTCATTTTCCATGCAACGACAATACCAGGGTATTACCAGACAGGCAGTGCCATTAAAATAGAGCAGTTAAAGTTCGCAAAATGCGATATGAAAGGAATACATACCCATGTCAACTATCAATCTGATTGATCGGCTTGCAAATCTCTGGTCAGGCTTTGTGTCTCTCTGGATTACAGATGTTGAGAAAAAACATCCCGAGATAGCTTACCAGAATGCTATTGATTCCATGATAGACAAGTACGGGAAGCTCAAATCAGCAACGGCTTCTATCATGCGTCGTCGCGAAGAGATTAATGCAAGGCTATCTAAAGACCAGACAGAGCTTTCAGCGGTTAATGCTGATCTGAATGCTGCCCTGGCCACAGGTCAGGATGAGTTGGGAGTAGTGCTGATCCAGAAAAAGAATGCCCTTGAGGCTGGGATTAAGCTGCTGGAACAGGATATGGAACAGGCCAGAACAGATGCTGAGGAGGCAAAATCCTCACTTTTACAGGTTAAAAGTGAGATACAGAAGCTTAAGGACGAAAAGGACAGGATGCTTGCCCAGATGCTTAGCGCCCAGGCCCGACTGAAGATTCAGAACCAACTGGAAGGTCTTTCAGTTGATGCCGAAGTTCGTGCCCTTGATAATGTGCGTGAGCATATAAAAAACACCGTTGCCGAGGCAAAGATGGGCAGTGAATTGAGAGAATCGGACCTTGATGTACAGCTTGCAAGATTAAGGCAGAGCAGCGGAGCTGTGACAGCAAAACAGCAGCTTGAAGAAATGAAACGCGCAAGGGCTGCCCAGACCGCAACAGCAAAGAGCATCTGACATAAAATGGATACCAGACCTGAAGAAACCGGACAAACTACACTGCCACAGTGGGCTGAAACCCTCCGTCAAAAGTACCTTGCTGGAGAGGCCTCTGTCTTTATACTTTATGGAAACGTGTTTGATCGCACCCTGACAGGAGGACAAAGTTACGGGCTTGTTCATTTTCTTGCCGATGTTATGCTGGCCGGGAAAAAGGAACGGATATACGAGCTTTCCATTGACAGGGGTCTGAAGGTACTTCACGGTTCTAATCTTGATGACAAGACAGAGCTGTACCGGCATCTTGAAGGTAAAGGACTTGCCGGCATATTTGAATCCCTTGAGCGAAGGATGCTGGCCACACCATCAAACGCCCTGATAATACCTTATTCAGACAGCCTGTTTCCTGCTGCGGAGCCGCAGTTTCTGTCAATGGATGAGCGTAGCGTCTCAATCGCTCTGCATCGCTGGTCACTTGATGAGGATTTTTCTGCAAAGGACAATCTGGTTATACTGATCAGTGAATCTTTGGCCCAGTTGAACCCAAACCTGCCGAGTAATCCCCGTGTTGCTGCCGTAGAGGTGCCTATACCTGATCAAATCTCACGATGGCAGGCTATCCGTCACTATGCACCGGCCATGCCGGAAGCTCAAGCTTCCAGGCTTGCAGAACAGACAGCCGGACTTAGAGTCGTTCAACTGGCTGCCATTGTTGCAGGTGACAGACACCAGGGACTTAATGAGCAACAACGGGTTTCCCTGATAAACGAATTGTTGCATGGCACCCCGAATGCGGGGGAGCGTGCCGCAAAGCTGGCATCAATCACATCCGGGATGACGCCAGATGAAATCAGGCAGTTGATTGATCCATCCCGTAACCTGCCGAACACTGAAGATCCCTACGAAGAGATGGTTGAGGTGGTGCGCAGACGCAAACGGGAGTTGATTGAAAATGAATGTTCTGGCCTGATAGAATTCATAGAATCAAGGCATGGGCTTGAAGCTGTTGGCGGTAATGCAGATATCAAGAAAGAGTTGATGGAAATAGCCCGCCTTATCAAAACCGGTGACCGAAGCCGTGCTCCCATGGGGTTGTTGGCTGTCGGGGCAATGGGCGCAGGTAAGACCTTTGTCATAAAGGCGTTTCTAAAGGAAGCAGGCCTTTCTGGCATTGCCCTTAAAAATTTCCGTTCCAAGTGGGTCGGCTCCACCGAGGCCAACCTTGAAAGAGTTTTGGCTACGGTAAAGGCCATGGGACCAATTGCGCTGGTTATTGACGAGGGGGACCGCAGCTTTGGCAACCAGAGTGAAGATTCTGATGGCGGAACCAGTTCCCGCGTGATTGCCCGTCTGAAGGAGTTCATGTCCGATACTGAAAACCGTGGCAAGGTGCTGTTTATCATTATGACAAACAGGCCAGACAAGCTTGATACTGACATCAAGCGACCAGGTCGGCTGGATCGGAAGATTCCGTTTTTTTACGCTGAGAATGGTCTGGAGAGAGTTGCTGTCATAGAGGCAATATTAACCCGCTATCAGGCAGATTCACAAATAGAGGCGGGGCAGCTTGAAAAGCTGTGTGAACCACTTAAGGGATATTCCAATGCAGACCTTGAAGCGCTTGCTCTTTTAGCAATGGAGTTTGCTGAAAGGGAACAAAGGAATATTGACGAAGATTTGATGGCAAAGGCAATTGATGATTTTATGCCACCCAGGGAGATTGCAATGCTGCGTTATATGGAGATGCTGGCGGTGTTTGAAACATCGCGTCGTTCGCTTTTGCCGCAGAGATTTCGTTCATTATCGCCAGAGCAGGTGCAGGAACAGCTTCTGACATTAAGACTACAGATCAATCGTTAAAGGAGTAAGCCGAATGTTTCCATTTAAAACAGATGTACAGTTCAGTTCTGAGCAGATACTTAAGCTTGTTGCGGCAATGCTTTTCATTGCAAATGTTGATGTCGCAGGGACAGCCGAAGAAGTTGCCATGATCCAAAAATTCTATGACGGCTTCCGTGATGACCTGCCTGCCTTTGGAACCATAGAGGCCTCTCCACCCTTGCCTGGCAGCTTCCCTGAAGCAGAACAGAGAGAAATATTGATGGCAACTTGTGTAATGGTTGCCTTTGCAGATGGAGTGATGTCTGATAATGAGCTGAAAGCTGTAAAAAATATGGCAGAAAAATTTGATATTACTGAAGAGAAATTTGAAGAGTTACTGTCGCTTGTAAAAGATTATATGCTGATGCAACTGGCCGGGCTTCCTGACACCGATTCTGTTATAAAGGTTGCCAGAGAACTGGGATAAAGAATAGCCTCTGAGCCTCTTTCAAAAGTATTCCGTTCATGGTTCAAGAAACTCACCATGAACGGAACAAGCTCAGGTAATTATTGCAAATCTCCTTACCACTTGCCCAATGGTGACCAGGGATAATCCTTCAGGTGCTCCCTTAACTCTTCTTCCCGATAGCGGTTAACCCTTTGCATTGCCAGTACCAAAACCATTACAACCGGCAGTGTAAAGATAAATATGCCGGTCATTGCCATCAGTTTTTCTCCAATCCAGAACGTGACTCCCCAGTTGAAAAACAGCACAGAAACATACAGTATCGGCCCCAATAGTGAACGGAAAGGGATATTACAGATACCAAATGGTGTTCCGGTCTCTTGGCGCCGGTCAATAAACTGGAAGGCAGCCACCAGCACGAAACTGGTCAGTAACCAGCCAGCATAGTTGGAAAGCGGTACCCCGAAATGCAGGCCAGTTTCCCTGTATCCGTAGATTTGTCCCAGAAACCAGCGGTTACCCTGTAACGCAACAGGATCAATTATGATATCAAGGAAGGTCTGCAAAAAAGCCCCCAATACCAGTGCAGCAAGTGATCTGCGTATAGAGCGGGTTTCAAGGGTAATCAGGTCCATCCCGCGGGTTGCCAGGGGGGAAAGGATAAAGAGTGCTGTTGTGTAGCTGCAATAGGTCAAAAACACGTAAGAAAGCGAGTCAAAAAAAGGAACTCCCCAAACCCAGAGTTCCCTGTTGCTGGTTTTGTCAATATAATAGTACCAGCCGTAGGGAAAACCGGTGGTTATGGAGAGTTTTTCAGAGACAAATGCGATCAGGTAACCGGTAATAGTAAAGCCAAGTGTTTTTTTCCAGCCGATATGCGGTACGCAGGCCAAAAGGAATGCTGCAAAAAAAGCAAATACATATGGCCGCATGGTAAAGGTGCCAACAGCTATATCAAGCATTTTTAATCACTTCCGATACTTTCGTAAATTTTATCAGCGTTGTCCGGGCCTTTGATGTCTCGTTCCCACGTGCTGCGTGGGAACGCAGTTATGGCGCGCTGTGCCGTGTATATGATGAGGCATTAGCGCTTCGCGTTTGCTGCCACGAAGAACAAAGGCGGACAAAGCAGATGAAGCATGTTTTGCCCCTACATAGACCGAATTAAGATGCTGTTCGCCAACAGATGAAATCTATAACTTCTGGCTTGCTGCCAATGCCTGTTCAACATCGGAAATCAGGTCATCAATATGCTCAATACCAACAGAAAGACGGATCAGATCAGGGCTGACCCCGGAAGATATCTGTTGTTGTTCTGTCAACTGACGGTGGGTTGTGCTGGCCGGATGCAGTACGCAGGAACGGGCATCACCCACATGCACAACAAGGGCAATCAGCCTGCATGCCTCCATAAATTTCTTGCCTGCCGTCGCGCCCCCCTTAATACCAAAGGTCAGGACTCCGCTTGCCCCCTTTGACAGGTATTTTCCTGCCCTTTCATAACTTGGATGACTCTTGAGGCCCGGATAACAGGCCCAGGAAACAGATGGATGTTTTTCAAGATAGCCGGCCAGAGCCAGGGCATTTTCACTATGACGCTGCATCCTTAAAGGCAGGGTTTGCAGACCCTGATAAAACATAAACGCATTCATTGGCGCTACAGTTGGCCCCAGATCGCGCATCAACTGCACCCTTGCCTTAACCGTAAAGGCTGAAGCTCCAAAGGTTTTCAGATATTGCATACCGTGGTAACTGCTGTCCGGTTCAACCAGTTCAGGAAATTTTCCGTTATCCCAGTTAAAATTCCCACCTTCCACTATTACACCGCCAACGCTGGTGGCATGGCCATCAATATATTTTGTGGCAGAATGAACCACAATATCAGCTCCCAGTTCAAGCGGACGACAGAGGTACGGGGTGGCCATTGTGTTATCAACTATCAGCGGAACCTGCTGCTGACTTGCAACCTCGGCAAACTTCTCAAAATCAAGCACATTCATACCAGGATTACCAATAGATTCGGCATACAGGGCGCGGGTAGAGGGACGGAATGCAGCTTGCATCTCTTCAATCGATGCGTCCGGATTTACAAAGGTAACCTCTATGCCAAACTTTGGAAAGGTTGCGGAAAAGAGATTGTAGGTGCCACCATAGAGGGTACTGGCTGACACTATATGCTGTCCGCATTGGCAGATATTCAGGATCGCCAGGCTGATAGCCGCCTGACCTGAGGCCGTGGCAAGCGCAGCAGAACCTCCCTCCATCTGGGCTATCTTCTTTTCAAAGGCATCGGCAGTCGGGTTAGCCAGACGTGTATAAAAGTATCCCGGCACGTCCAGATCAAACAGTTTTGCCACATAATCAGCATCATCATACTTAAAGGTTGTACTCTGCACTATCGGGACGATACGGGGCTCACCCGCCTTTGGTTCATAACCGCCCTGTATAGCCAGTGTCTCGATTTTCCAGTTTTTGTCCATGATATAACTCCTTATTTGTAAGGGATAGGTTGGATATTATGAAGGGTCAGGGGTCAGGGGTCAAGGGGCAAAGATGGTAATCGCAATACACAAGATACAGGTCGGGAACATTGAAGTGCAGATTTAATCAACTGTAATGGTGAGTTTTGCTCATTAATGTGATATTTATGCCTGATATTCCTGCACAGTTATTAAACTCCTTGTTTACAAGGGTTAAACCTCAATAAAAGGTATAGGGAGATGTTATGTCAAAGGTATATTTTGCAGATATGAGGGCAAGCCACAAGGAAAACCTGTTTGACAAGATCAGCAAGCTGTTGGGTCTTTGCGGTCTTGAAGATCGTGTTGTTGAAGGTGATCTGACTGCTGTAAAGTTGCATTTTGGAGAAAAGGGAAACAGTGCCTTTATCAGGCCGGTATTTGTGAGACGGGTAGTGGATGAGATCAAAAATCTGGGTGCCAGACCCTTTCTGACAGATTCATCAACCCTCTACCCCGGAGAGCGTAAAGAGGCGGTATCAGCCCTGGTCTGCGCTATAGAAAACGGCTTTGCCTACGCAGTGGTTAATGCCCCGCTGATCATCAGTGACGGGCTAAGGGGGGTTACAGAAAGCACAGTTAAGATCAATGGCCACCTGCTAAAAGAGGTTTTTATCGGGACAGAGATCATCGAGTCTGACTCGCTTGTGGTGCTATCCCATTTTAAATGCCATGAACTGACCGGTTTTGGAGGGGCAATCAAGAATCTGGGTATGGGATGCGCTTCGCGCAAGGGTAAACTGGTGCAGCATTCCACCGTGGCACCAGTAGTTTCCGGGAAATACTGTACTGGTTGCGGACTTTGCATCAGGGCTTGCGACCACGATGCCATCAAAATCGTTGATAATGTGGCTATAATAGATCCAGTCAGGTGTGCTGGCTGCTCGCGTTGCATCACAATCTGTCCAACCAAAACCATTAACATCCAGTGGAATGAG
This sequence comes from Trichlorobacter lovleyi, assembly GCA_020721175.1. Lineage (GTDB taxonomy): Bacteria > Desulfobacterota > Desulfuromonadia > Geobacterales > Pseudopelobacteraceae > Trichlorobacter > Trichlorobacter lovleyi_A. Next base: position 15,200 of record DYNH01000010.1, read on the forward strand.
GCTGCCGATCTTGTGATGAAAAAAATGGCTGAATATGCACTTGGTGCTGTTTCAGGCAAGCAGGACAAAACCGTATACCTTAACTTTATTACCCAGGTCTCACCGGCCTGTGACTGCTACGGGCATTGTGATGCACCGATAGTAAATGATATCGGCATCTGTACCTCCACAGATCCGGTTGCAATTGACCAGGCCTGCGCTGATCTGGTCAACAAGGCGACAGGAAATCATAACACAGCCCTTAAATGCGGCCATGAGCCAGGAGGAGACAAGTTCCGTGGTGTATGGCCAGACATACCCTGGCAGGTGCAGTTGGAACATGGTGAAAAGGTTGGTTTGGGCAGCAGAAGTTATGAGCTGGTCAGATTATGACTTTTTAAGGGGAGTAAAAGCCCGTCCAATGCGAACTGGTGAAGATTTAAAAAGGTTCCAGGCTATTTGGAGTGGGCAGCCAGTATGAAACCAGAATCGAACTTGTCACCAATCAGGTCATCTTCTTTTTCCCAGCTAGCAGTGTCGGCTGAAAGCCAACCTCGCGTTGCAGGATATTGACCGGCAGCAGCTCTACCCATGTAAGCGTGGATGACAACTTTGCCTACGCCCTCACGTTACCCCTGGCAAAAGGAGAATGCCGAGACTCCGACCACCCTTGTTTTAAAGTCGCCTGGATATATGCCAAAAAGTGCTGTTTAAAAACCGCTTGGTTCTATCCGCCTTATCTGGCGCTTTTTAGCCTTGATTTAACTTTATGTACTGTGATAGATATTTACACTTTAATTCGCACGCCCTCAATTTAACCGGAGGTGTCCCTTAAAACCGGGGGATTCAAAAGGGCGGAGGAAAAACCAAAGGAGATTAGCACTATGTCTAGTATCAGCATGAAGGAGTTATTGGAGGCAGGTGTCCACTTCGGTCATCAGACAAAGCGGTGGAACCCAAAGATGAAGCCCTATATATTCGGGGCCAGGAACGGTATCTATATTATTGATCTGCAAAAAACTGTCCGTTATTTCAAGTCTGCCTACAACTATGTCAGAGAAACTGCTGAACAGGGCAGTTCAGTGCTTTTTGTAGGAACTAAAAAGCAGGCTCAGGACTCAGTTGCAGAAGAGGCTACCCGCTGTGGCCAGTACTATGTTAACCAGCGTTGGCTTGGGGGTATGCTGACCAACTTTTCCACTGTCAAGCAAAGTATTGAGCGACTGAAGAAAATTGATTCCATGTTTGAAGATGGCACCATTGAAGCCTATACCAAAAAAGAAGCGCTGAAGATGGATAAGGAGCGTGAAAAACTAGAGAAGGTTCTTGGCGGTATAAAAAACATGACCAAACTGCCTGGACTGATGTTTGTAATTGACCCCAAGAATGAAGAAATTGCTGTTCAGGAAGCAAAAAAACTGGGCATTCCTGTTGTGGCAATTGTAGACACAAACTGTGACCCTGATCTCATTGATTATGTTATTCCAGGCAATGATGACGCTATCCGAGCCATCAGGTTGCTTTCAGCCAAGATCGCTGATGCAGTGCTTGAGGGAAACCAGGCTCGCAATGTCACTCTGCAAAGTGATGCAGAGGGTGCTGACGATCTGGAGCTGGAAGAGGCCCTGGATGGTGAAACAGCCTGTGAGGCTGCTGCTGACTAAATTAATTATATGACAGCTACAAATTTATGTGGCTTGGAGGATGAAAAGATGGCGATTTCCGCAGCACATATTAATGAACTTAGAAAGACCACCGGGGCTGGTATGCTGGATTGCAAAAAGGCGCTTGAAGAGGTCGGCGGTGATATGGAGCAGGCAATTGATTACCTGCGTAAAAAAGGGCTGGCAGCAGCTTCCAAAAAGGCTGGACGCGCTGCAACTGAAGGGATGGTAGCGGCGGCTGTAGCTCAGGGAGCTGGTAGCGGCGTTCTGGTAGAAATTAACAGTGAAACTGATTTTGTAGCAAAAAATGAAAAATTTCAGGATTTTGTAAAACAGGTTGCAGACCATGTACTACAGAAAAAACCTGAGAATATTGATGAACTGATGTCACAAGCATTTGCAGGAGACCCTTCAAAAACTGTTCAGACACTTTTAACTGAAGCGATTTCTGTAATCGGTGAGAATATGCAGATTCGCCGTTTTGTCTGTTTTAGTGCAGCAGGAGGGGCAGTTGGTTCTTATATTCACGCTGGTGGCAAGATAGGAGTGCTGGTGGAAGCAGGTTGTGACAAGGCAGAAGTATCTGCAGGTGAGGCATTTGCCACTGTACTCAAGGATGTTGCTATGCACATCGCAGCAGCTTCTCCCCAGTTTCTTTGCCGTGAAGATGTTTTAACCGATGTCCTTGAGCGGGAAAAGGATATCTACCGTGCCAAGGCCAGGGAAACCGGCAAGCCTGATAATATTATCGAGAAGATTATTGCTGGACAAGTCAACAAGTTCTACGGTGACATCTGCCTGCTGGAGCAGGTATATGTAAAGGACACTGACAAGACAGTACAGCAGTATGTTGATGCATGTTCAAAACAACTTGGCTGTCAGATACAGTTGAAACGGTTTACCAAGTTTGTTCTGGGTGAAGGCCTTGAAAAAAAGGAATCGGACTTTGCCGCCGAGGTGGCGGCTGCAGCCGGATTGAAATAAGACAGAAAACGCCGGCCTGTGAAGCCGGCGTTTTTGTATCAGGAGAAAGCATGTCACGCACACCGTTTAAACGCGTATTGTTGAAGCTTTCCGGTGAATCGCTTGCCGGCGTTCAGGGATATGGTATTGATCCGTCAATCATAAAGACAATTGCTGCTGAGATACGGGAAGTTGTAAACACAGGTGTTGAACTGGCCCTTGTCATTGGCGGAGGCAATATATTCCGCGGACTGGCAGCCTCATCCAAAGGTATGGACCGCGCAAGCGCCGATTATATGGGGATGCTGGCAACGGTAATCAATTCGCTGGCTATGCAAGATGCGCTTGAAAAACTTGGCGTTTCAACCAGGGTTCAGTCTGCCATAGCCATGCAGGAAGTTGCGGAGCCTTACATCCGTCGCAGGGCTATACGGCATCTTGAAAAAGGGCGGGTTGTGATATTTGGTGCTGGCACTGGCAATCCATATTTTACCACTGACACTGCTGCCAGTCTACGTGCCATGGAGATAGGTGCAGAGGTGATACTAAAGGGTACCAAGGTTGACGGGGTATATTCTGCCGATCCCCGTAAGGACGTCACGGCAATCCGTTATGCAGAATTGTCCTACATTGAAGTGCTTCAGCAGGGACTTCAGGTGATGGACGCAACTGCTACTTCGTTATGTATGGACAACAATCTTCCAATCATAATATTTGACTTGACTACACCCGGAAACATCAAAAAGGTTATCAACGGTGAGATCATTGGAACCATCGTACAAGGAGAATAAAACTATGTACAAGACCATCATTGCCGAGATGAAATCCCATATGGAGAAGACAGTTGAAGATCTGCGCAAAGAGTATCAGCGGATTCGTACAGGGCGCGCCAGCACTTCCCTGCTGGATGAAGTAAAAGTTGACTATTACGGCAACCCTTCATCGCTTTCTCAAGTTGCAACCCTGGCTGTACCAGAACCACGCAGCATCACCATTACCCCGTGGGAATCCAAGATGATCGGGCCGATAGAAAAGGCCATTCTTAATGCCAATCTCGGGTTGACTCCAGGCAATGACGGCAAGCAGATTCGTTTGAATCTGCCACCTTTAACCCAGGAACGCCGTAAGGAAATCGTTAAAGGCATGAAAAAGATGGATGAAGAACACAAGGTTGCTGTAAGAAATATCCGTCGCAAGACGATTGATGACTTGAAAAAGCTGGAGAAAGACAAGGCAATTACAGAGGATGAGCTTAAAAAAGCGGAAAAAGAGGTTCAGACCGTCACGGACAGCTTGATTACGAGACTTGACGAGATTCTGGCCCACAAGGAAAAAGAGGTAATGGAAGTCTGATATGCCTGATCTGGAACCGGGAAAAATGCCCTGTCACCTTGCGATTATAATGGATGGCAACGGAAGATGGGCGCAGCAGCGGATGCTGAATCGGATTATCGGTCACCAGCGTGGGGCCGAGACCGTGCAGATGGTGGTAGATCAGGCAGTGATCCTGGGAATAAAATACCTTACCCTGTTTGCCTTTTCTTCTGAAAACTGGTCACGTCCACGGCGCGAAGTCCAGGCGCTGATGCTGTTGCTTAAAAAGTATATCCGTAATGAACTGAAAAAAATGCTTAAAAAAAATATCCGTTTTAACGTGATTGGCAACAGAGCCGATCTGCCGTCAGAAGTTAATCAGATACTTGAAGATGCATTAGATAAGACAGCAGGGAATAGCGGAATGGTACTTACGCTTGCCCTTTCATATGGAGGCCGTCAGGAGATAGCCCGGGCAGCTTCCAAAATTGCACAGAAGGTACAGGCTGGCGAACTGTTACCGGAGCAGATTAATGAAGATATCTTTGCGAGTTACCTTGATACCAGCGGCCTTCCTGATCCGGATTTGCTGATTCGCACAAGTGGAGAGATGAGAATCAGCAATTTTCTGCTCTGGCAACTTGCCTATACAGAGCTCTATTTTACCGATATAAACTGGCCGGATTTGACTATAAATTCTCTGCACGAAGCCCTGTGGGATTATCAGGCTCGTGAACGGCGCTTTGGAAAGACAAGTGCGCAGATTATTCAAAGGAGTTAAATCATACAACGCCTGTTAACCGCATTAATCCTGTTGCCACTGGTACTGGTCACCATCACCATCGGTACTCCCTGGATGTTTGGCGTTTTAGTTGCGTCTTTATGCCTGATTGCTATGCAGGAATTTTTTGGAATGGCCCTGCCTGACAGCAAAGGAGAACTGCTTCCATTCAGCCTGCTATCCTCTTCATTTCTGCTGATACCGCTGTTTGGTAATGACCGAATCTTTTTGATGGCACTGGTCACAACCTTTATGATAATCGGTCTTCACTTTCTGTTCCGGTTAAAGGATATTGTCAGGGTTGCCCAGGAACTTTCACTTGTATCAACAGCTTTTATCTATATTCCACTGATGTTGACCCACCTGATGATGATTCGGCTGCTGCCACAGGGCATAAACTGGCTACTGCTGATTATGCTGATTGTAATGACGAATGATTCTGCTGCCTACTATATTGGCAGTGCCTTTGGAAGACACCGGCTCTATGAAAAGGTTAGCCCCAAAAAAAGTGTTGAAGGTGCAATTGGTGGCCTGTTTGGCAGTATATGCGGCACTATGCTGGCTAAATATACTTTTTTCACTCAATTGAGCCTTGCCGATGCCGTTGTCACAGCTCTTGTAATCGGTATTGTCGGGCAATTGGGAGACCTTTTTGAGTCCCTGTTAAAAAGGAGTTTCGGTGTGAAGGATTCTGGAACGATTTTTCCCGGACATGGCGGGGTTCTGGATAGAATGGACAGTATTATTTTTGCAGCTCCGGTCACATACTATTATGCTGTATACCTCTTCGGGAGGTTTTGAAAAAATGAAGCAACTTGCCATACTGGGTTCAACCGGTTCAATCGGAGTCAGCACACTTGAGATAGTAGCAGCCCATCCTGATAAATTCCGAATCATCTCACTTACCGGCGCAAAAAATCTTGAACTGCTTGCGCACCAGATCCGCCAGTTCAGGCCAAAACTTGCGGCTGTTGCCGATCCTGCAGAAATTCCGGCGTTAAAAAAACTGCTTACAGGTGTTGATGTAGAGCTTGCAGCGGGTGAAGAAGGCCTTTGTGCAGCAGCAACCGCTTCAGGCGTACAGATGGTAGTTGCTGCAATTGTAGGTTCTGCTGGTTTGTTGCCAACCGCTGCAGCAATCAGGGCTGGAATTGATATAGCCCTGGCAAACAAGGAGACACTGGTAACGGCAGGTCATATATTCATGGACCTGGTAGAAAACTACGGGGTGAGGCTGTATCCTGTGGATAGCGAACACAGCGCTGTGTTTCAATCAATTGAAGGACACCGCTGCCAGGATATCACCAGGATTATTCTTACAGCTTCTGGCGGTCCGTTTCGTGAGACCCCGATTGACAGGCTGAAAGAAGTTACTGTACAGGATGCATTGAATCATCCCAACTGGAATATGGGGCGCAAGATTACCATAGATTCTGCTACCATGATGAACAAGGGGCTTGAGGTAATTGAGGCCCGCTGGCTGTTTGATGCTCCTCCTGATAAAATTAGTGTTAATATCCATCCCCAAAGTATTATCCACTCAATGGTTGAGTATATTGACGGTTGTGTGATTGCCCAGTTGGGCACACCTGATATGAAGGCGCCAATTGCTTACGCACTGTCCTATCCGGAACGAGTCAGCTCCGGGGTTAAGCCGCTGGATTTGACAACCCTCTCTGACCTCAGCTTTTTCAAACCGGACATGCAACGTTTTCCCTGTCTGGGGCTTGCCTATCGCGCACTGGGAGAGGGTGAGAGCATGCCAGCGGTAATGAACGCAGCAAATGAGGTTGCTGTAGATGCCTTTCTGTCTGGCAGGATAACCTATCTGCAGATTGCATCTTTGATTGAAAAGACTATGGATGCCCATCAGGTACACAGGCTGGGTTCCATTGAAGAGGCTCTGGAGGCTGATCGCTGGGGTCGCAGTACAGCAGGTGAAATCTGCAAAACGCTAAAGACAGGCAGGTTTATATGATAGTCTTGAATTTTGTTATCGTTCTGGGAATCCTGATATTCGTGCATGAACTTGGTCACTTTCTGGTAGCCAAATGGATGGGGGTAAAGGTTGAGAAATTTTCACTTGGCTTTGGACCCAAACTGTTTGGTCGTCAGATAGGAGAAACAGAATACCTGATTTCAGCCTTTCCCCTGGGTGGCTATGTAAAAATGTTCGGTGAGGGGGGCTTTAACGAGGTTGAGATGATTGAACAGGATGGTGTTCAACAGCAGAGTGGTGAAAATTCTGAAGAAGGTGCCGCTCCTTTGACCGAGGCTGAAAAGGCCCGTTCCTTCGCCCACAAAACCATTTCTCAGCGCATGGCTATTGTATTTGCAGGTCCGCTCTTCAACATGCTGTTTGCCTGGTTCCTGCTGATTTTGCTCTATCTGACCGGCATGCCAATCCTGAAGGCGACAGTAGGAGATGTCTTTCCAGACAAACCAGCGGCTAATGCTGGGATACGTAAAGGTGATCTGATAACCGCTGTAAACGGAGAGAAGATAATTCAATGGGAAGACTTCTCAATCAAGATGGCGACTGTTACGGATAGTGTGAGCCTGACAATTGACCGCGCTGGCAAATTGCTGAACATTGAGCTGAAACCCCAGTCCGGTGAAACCCAGAACATGTTTGGTGAGGCTGTCAAAAAGCAGATTATTGGTGTGTCGCCAGCATATGATTTTGTTACACAGCGTTTTGGGCTGGTTGAGGCCTTCAGACTGGGGACAGCCAAGACCGTTGAAGTCACCAAAATGACTGGTCTGTCTCTGATTAAACTGTTTCAGGGTGTGGTCCCGCTCAACAGCCTGGGAGGACCAATGATGATTGCTGATATGGCCAATAAGGCTGCCCAGACAGGTGGAGCTACCTTTTTCATGCTGCTGGCAGTTGTTTCAATCAACCTCGGAATTCTTAACCTGCTGCCGATACCGGTGCTGGATGGCGGGCATCTTGCTTTCTATACCATAGAGGCGGTTATTCGTCGGCCGGTACCGATAAAAGTTCGTGAATATGCACAGCAGGCAGGAATGCTGCTGCTTATGGGCATGATGGTTCTGGCTTTCTATAATGATATCATCCGTTTTTTCTTCACCGGAAAACCATGATTACGTTATGTATTGAAACCAGTACAGCCAGTGCGGGTATTGCCATTACAAATAATGGCAGGCTAATGGCTGAATCACTGATTGAGGCACCAGGCAAGCATCAGAATGCACTGCTTTTTACTGAGATCAAGCGATTGATTGTTCAATGTGGAATAACTGTTAGCCAGATAGACCTTTTCAGTTGCGCCTCCGGGCCAGGCTCCTTTACAGGTGTACGTACCGGTGTAGCTGCTGTACAGGGTCTCGCACTGGCAACTGACAGGCCAACTGTAGGGGTCTCAACCCTGGCCATGCTTGCAATGAACCTTCCTTTTGCTGCATTTAAGGTCTGTCCTATGCTGGATGCCCGCAAGAGCGAGGTATACGCCGCACTTTACAGGGTTACTGAACATCCTGAGCCTTTGATTGCGGATACAGTTGTAAACCTTGAGGATTTCCTTTCAAATATTACCGATCCGGTTATCTTTTTGGGAGATGGTGCCTTAAGGTATCAGGAGATCATCAGTCAGATACTGGGGGATAAAGCCTTTTTTACGCCTTACAACTGCAATGTGCTACGCCCATCTGCAGGTTGCCTGCTGGCAGAGGTTGCTTTTAAAGGTGGAAAATCAGTTGCACCGGAATTCCTTCAACCGACATACCTGCGTGCCTCGCAGGCAGAATTATCTGTCAGACCTAAACCTGTTTCCAGGTATTCTCAAAAGGTTTCAGTTGATGGTTAAGCGTAACTACTCCGTACGCTATCAAATAGTGTCATTCCCGAGGGTGTAATCGGGAATCTGGTGTAGGCTCTAGAACCATATCACCGATAGATGCATTCGGGGATGACAGACTTTTTGGCAAGCTCTGCTGATTATGTTGAGTAGTTACGTTAAGCTTGCTATTTTAGTGATGACTCCTTGACAAGCAGTCTGCGTTTCGTGTATTTTTTCAATCCATGAATTCCTCTTGCCATTATGCATATTTCTTCGGGTTTTTCTGGTACGGCTTTTATTTTAGCCGTCTGCCCGGGTTTTGATGTACATGGTTTAGGGAAAAACCGATTACAAAACCAAAAAGCCGGGGCAGACGGAAAATGTCTTCCCACGGCTTTTTTTATATACATTTATTGTATTTAAATCAGCAAGGCCGGGAAAATATTTTCCGGCCTTGTTCTTTTTGGGGAACAGGAGAGAAAGAATGATTATTGTAATGAAGGCAGGTGCAGGCAAAAAAGACAGGGATGATGTTGTGAAGAGGATCAAGGAGCTTGGCTATAAGCCCCACATTATTCACGGCACAACCAGAGATGTTATCGGGGCTATCGGGGATGAGCGTGGCAAACTGGTTCTGCAATCTCTGGAAAACATGCATGGTGTTGAAAATGTTGTTCCGATTCTTCAACCTTACAAACTGGCATCCAGCGAGGTTAAGAGAGAGCCCAGTCGTGTAAGGGTAGGTGATTCAGTATTGATAGGTGGCTCGCAAGTGGTAATGATGGCAGGACCCTGTGCTGTTGAAAATGAGACGCAGATAATAGAAACTGCAAAAATGGTCAAGGAGGCGGGTGCTGTAATATTACGTGGTGGTGCCTTCAAGCCCAGAACATCTCCCTACTCATTTCAGGGTCTTGAAGAAGAAGGTCTCAAGTTGCTAGCCAAGGCGCGTGAACTTACCGGACTACCCTTTGTTACCGAGGTAATAAATCCTGAATCAGTTGACCTTGTGGCTGATTATGCTGATATGCTCCAGATAGGGGCTCGAAACTCCCAAAATTTCGCTCTGCTTAAAAAAGTCGGACAATGCGGAAAGCCTGTGTTGTTAAAGCGTGGTATGGCCATGACAATCCAGGAATTTCTGATGAGTGCCGAATATATTATGAGTGAAGGAAATCAAGGGGTTGTCCTTTGCGAGAGGGGAATTCGTACCTTTGAAACAGCCACCCGGAATACCCTTGACCTGGCGGCTGTTCCGGTTTTAAAGACCAAGACCCATCTTCCGGTTGTCATAGACCCTTCTCACAGCACTGGTAATTATCATTATGTGGCAGCAATGTGTTATGCGGCTGTGGCGGCAGGCGCGGATGGACTGATTGTTGAGGTGCATCCGGATCCTGAACATGCCTCAAGCGATGGACCACAATCTCTGAAACCAAAGAAGTTTGAAGCAATGATGCAGAAACTGCGTCTTTTTGCAGAGGCCGATGGCAGAACATTATAAGCACTCCTGCTTTGTATAACGAATCAGACACTTTCAGAGATATTCTGTTAGAAATTGTAACTACTCAGCACGCTATAAAATAGTGTTATTTCCGAGGGTGTAATCGAGAATCTGGTGGTGGCTTTAAAATTATATCCCCGATATATTGCAAACTGTATCTTTATGAGGTTTACGTAGGGGCAAGGCATGCCTTGCCCCTACAACGGATGTTCCCTTATAAAATTTGCAAGACTACCCTGTATTCATTTTTTATATCAATAATTTATCTTCTATCAGTCAGTTTTTTCTTA
>DYNH01000124.1:0-4457 GCA_020721175.1 Trichlorobacter lovleyi
ATGGAATCAACAAACGGATTCACCTTGGTCAATTGTGAGCCGATATGCATATCAATGCCAATTACGTTGATGCCAGGCAAAGTTGCGGCACGTACATACTCAGACATGGCCCGATCAATGGTAATTCCAAACTTGGCGTTTTTCAGACCTGTAGTAATGTACGGGTGTGTACCCGGATCAACATCAGGATTTACCCTGATAGCAATACCTGCCTTTTTACCCATTCTTACTGCAATATCATTGATTCTGGTCAGTTCCTGCTCTGATTCGACGTTAAACATCAATATTCCTGTTTTAAGGGAGTACTCAATCTCTTCATCCTTCTTGCCAACACCGGAATAAACCACCTTTCCAGGATCAACTCCAGCCTTGACAGCACGAAACAGTTCACCGCCAGAGACAATATCAACGCCACCACCCAGATTAATGAATGTTTTCAGTACAGATTGGGTAGAATTTGCCTTTACCGAATAGCAGATGATATGGGGCAGGCCACTGAATGCATCGTCAAAGGCCTTGAAGTGACGGGTTAGTGTGGCGTGAGAGTAGATATATACAGGTGAGCCGACTTTTTTAACGATATCCTTGATGGCTACATCCTCTGCAAACAGTTCGGATTCCTTATACTGAAAATGATTCATAACCAATCTCCTTTAGACAATTCATATATCCGTTAAAACGGGATTCAGTAAAAAAATGGCAATGGTTAACACAGCGACTGTATAAAAGTCAAAACATGTTTATACGATTAATAAAGGCGATCAGAAAACCGTAGTGAAAGTGGTTGAATGGGAAGCTGATCCGGGGCAGTAGAACCAGTTCCGGTTCGTCATCCTCACAGTCAAGTGCCTCACAGCAGACGATCCGTCCTCCTGGTAAAATCAGTTCAGGGAATTCCTGCTCCAGTATATGGATTTCTTCAGGAGTCAGCTCTCTGTTAAGGCGTACTATCGCCAATTCATCATAAAAACGGATTGAATGGTAGTTTTTATAAAAATTTTCAATTACTGCTGCTGCTTCCCTTTCGTCTTTTGTAATAGTAAAAATTGAAAAATCTTCCCCTGAAATAAGGCCTTTAGTTAATAACTGTTCCTTTATAAAATCGAAAAACTGTTCCCAGAATCCTTCTTCATCGTCCACCAGAACCAGAGGTTTTGGTGATGTCTTGCCGGTTTGTACCAGGGTAAAAACTTCCATAGCCTCATCAAGAGTGCCAAAGCCACCTGGAAATACTGCCACAGCATCGGTTTCCTTTACAAAGGCAACTTTTCTGTTAAAAAAATATTTATAGGTTACAAGGCGAGGCGTATTCTGCATAATTAAGTTTGCGCTTTGTTCAAACGGAAGCTTGATATTTACAGCAAAAGAGTTGTCACTTCCCGCACCTTCATTACCGGCAAGCATAATACCTGGGCCACCACCGGTAATGATCATCCAGTTGTGTTGGGCCAGCAGACGACTGAAATTGACACAGGTTTGGTATATCGGCTCATCTGGTGTGGTGCGGGCCGAACCAAAGATAGTAACCTTTTTACGATTCCGGTAAGGTCCAAATACACGGGCTGTATAGCGCATTTCACGCAGGGTACGGTTAATCAGTTTCAGATCAGGAATATATTCGGTTTCCTGCCCGATTTTTAGTGAAGAAATGATTAATTCTCGTATCAAATGGGGGTGAGTAATACCGCCCGCAGCGGTTGTAAGACGGTCAATCAGTTTGTCAACCTCTTCATTTGTATGGGAAAAGCTTAAATCCATATATCCCCCAACTTGTTGAGCCAACAGTTTAATTATTTTGGCAAACTACCATAGTTCATACACGATGTAAACCGTTGCAAAGGGGAATCACATCTTGATTTTAGCTAAACTGCTAGTGTAGTATGCATCTACTTTAATTCTATTCAAGACTGGACACATTTATGAAAAAACAAGACAGGAGTAGTAACTAGATGCTTGATATAATTAGAAAAAAGAAGGAATCTTTTGTTATTAAAGCTGTTTTCATCATTATTGTACTCTCTTTCATAGGCACTATTTTTCTTGTGTGGGGAAAAGGTGAAGAGGGATTTGGCAACGGGGTGAGCTATGTTGTCAAGGTTAACGGAACAGTCGTCCCGCCTGAGGCATATCAGAATGCGTACCATAACATGGCTGAAACTTACCGTCAGTTATTCGGAGATGCATTTACACCTGAACTGGAAAAACAGTTAAACCTTAGACAGCAGACAATTGACCGGCTGATTGACAGCACCCTGATCTTGAAATCAGCAAAGAGCCTGGGGGTTTCTGTAAGCAAAGATGATGTTGCTGCCTCAATTGCTGCTTCGCCTGCCTTTCAGCAGAACGGGAATTTTGATTTTGGCCTCTATCAACAGATGCTGAAACTTAACCGGATTACCCCCAAGGATTACGAAGAGTCTCGCAAGCGTGAACTGCTGATTGAAAAAGCCCGCAAGGCTGTTATGGATAAGGTGGTTATAACAGATGAAGACCTGCTGAAACAGTACCACAAGGAGCAGGATAGAATAGAGCTTCAGTATGTTTCATTCAACGCCTCTGAACTTGGAGGTGAAGTCAAGGTTACTGAAGCAGAACTACAGGATTATCTGAATAAAAACGCAGAAAAGTTCAAGACCCCTGAAAAAATAGCAATTTCCTGGATTTTTCTTGATACAGCCACACAGACAGCATCAGCAGGGTACCAGTTAACTCAGGAGGAACAGGAGTCTTTCTACAGAAAAAATATGGATCGTTATGTTGACAAGGATAATGCACCACTGCCATTTGAGCAGGTAAAAGATGTGGTGAAGGTTGATGCGCTGCGTCAGAAGGCAGCCAAGGCTCAATATGAGAAGGCAGCAGATACGCTCTTTCAGAATATAAAGTCCGGCGATCTGGCTCTGGTGGCAGGCAAGCTTGGGGCAAAGATTCAGGATACTCCGCTATTCAGCACAGGTACAGCCCCTGCTGTTCTGGCTGGTGAAGCCACACTGATAAAAAAGGCCTTTGATCTGAAACAGGGAGAACTTGGCGGGCCGGTAGAAACTGCAAAAGGGATTTATATATTTAAAGTCAAGGAGAAAAAGGCTGCAGAACTGCCCCCTCTGAATCAGGTAAGGGGACAAGTTGAGCAACAGGTGCGCACATTTAAGGCTGCTGAACTTGCAAAACAGAAGGCAGTTGATGCACAGAAGGCACTGGCAGGAGGTGGTGCTGGTCTTAAATTGCTGGTCACTCCTGCATTCAACTACAATTCAAAAGGCGATATTCCTGCCATTGGCAACTCAAAACCTTTAATGGAAAAGGTTTTTGAACTGTCGGCAACCTCAGCTTCGCTACCAGAGCCTATGTTTGTTGGAAACCGCTGGTTTGCTGTTCGTCTTAAACAGAGGACGGTTGCACCTGCTAATGACTTTACTGCAAAAAAGGAGGATATAAGAAAACTGTTACTGCCAGCCAGACAGGAGGAGGCTCTACGTAACTGGTTGAAGGAGCAGCGTGGCAAGGCAAAGATCATCATCAATCCGGCATTTACAGCCGATAACCAGTAAAAGGGAGACATGAAATGTCACAGACAGTTAAACAGACTGATTTTCCCGGACTAAAGCTTGTCAATCGCGGTAAGGTCAGAGATATCTACGATATGGGTGATGCACTGCTTATGGTTACATCAGACAGGATTTCCGCTTTTGATGTAATAATGAATGAACCTATACCGGATAAGGGTAAGGTGCTGAACCAGATTTCAAAATACTGGTTCAGCCAGATGGAAGATATAATTCCCAATCATATCATTTCTACTGATGTATCTGAATTCCCTTCAGCATGTCAGCCGTTTGCAGAAATACTGGATGGCCGTTCCATGCTGGTAAAAAAGGCAGAACCCTTGCCTGCCGAGTGTGTTGTTCGGGGATATGTCTCTGGTTCCGGATGGAAGGACTACAAGGCCACCGGCCTTATCTGTGGTATCAGATTACCTGAAGGTCTGCAGGAATCCTCGCGCCTGGTTGAACCGATATTTACTCCCGCCACCAAGGCTGAACTGGGGGCACATGATGAGAACATCTCATTTGAAGAGATGGAAAGGCTCTGTGGTAGTGAACTGGCAGAACAGGCTCGTGAAACAGCAATAAGGATCTACTGTCGTGCGCGGGATATAGCTGATCAGAAGGGTATCATCATAGCAGATACAAAGTTTGAGTTTGGCATTTATGATGGTAAGTTGATTATTATTGACGAGTGTCTTACACCAGATTCAAGCCGTTTCTGGCCTAAAGATCAGTTTAAACCAGGCGGGCCTCAACCCAGTTTTGACAAACAGTTTCTTCGTGATTATCTTGAAACACTAGACTGGGGAAAAACAGCGCCGCCCCCTCCGTTGCCGGAGGAGATTATCATCAAGACCGGTGAAAAGTATAAAGAGGCATTGTTTAAACTTTCAGGAATCAAACTTTGAT
>DYNH01000124.1:4557-6969 GCA_020721175.1 Trichlorobacter lovleyi
ATATGAAAGAAAGGAGTTTTTATGAAGCTGAATGATATAAAAATAATAGCCCAGGAATATGGCATCAAGGCTGGCAAGATGCGTAAGGCAGATCTGATACATCAGATACAACTTGCAGAGGGTAATGAACCTTGCTTTGATACCGGTAAATCTTCTGCTTGTGGACAAGAAGAATGTCTCTGGCGTGACGACTGTAACTGATAATTAATTAATGATGGCAAGAAGTTAATTATGCATTCTGAATATCTTTGCTGATTAGCAAATGTACGGCTCCCTGGCAGAAAGTAACTGTCAAGCGAGCCGTTTTTTATTACTTCTTCAAATACAATTTTTGTAATTGCTCTACATATTCCAGATTGCTGTCATCCTGAGTGACAACGAAGGATTTGATGTGGCTTTTTTCGCTTCAAAAACCTGAAAACAGTTCCTTCACTATGTTCAGGATGACACTTTGAACTGTTTTTCAGGCAGTACTGAGTAGCTACTTGTTTTTTTTCGTTGTAAAAGTCTAATTTTAATAAGTATATTTTGTATATCTGACTATTGTAAAGGCCGTTTTATGGATGAAAGGATTCAGCTCTGCATGACCACACGTATTTTTATAACACTTGCCATCGTGTTTTTGATTGAAATACCGTTAAAGGTATATTCAGAGTCTTCCAGCCTGCCACCGCTCCGTACAGTTGAAAAAGTGGAGCTGTCGCGTTATCTTGGCAGATGGTATGAAATAGCACGCCTGCCTAACAGCTTTCAGAAAGAATGCCAAAAAAGCCGTGCAGATTATTCACTCAGGGATGATGGTGACATCACTGTGCTTAATTCCTGTCAGGACATACATGATGGCAGCCTGAGGCAATCCAAAGGTCGAGCCTGGGTGGTGGATCCGGTAACTAACGCACGGCTTAAGGTTTCTTTTTTCTGGCCTTTTCGTGGTGATTACTGGATTATCGAGCTTGGCAGTGATTATGAATACGCAGTGGTAGGGACACCAAACCGCAAGTATTTCTGGATTCTCAGTAGGGCCCAGACAATCGACAACAGCCTGTATGAAGCGATCTTGCAACGCGCAGGACAACAGGGATTCAATATCGGTTCTGTTGCGAGAACAGAATAAGCACACTCTATAGACCCTTTTAAAAGCACTCCGTTCATGGTTCGGCAAGCTTGCAGTGAAAGGGCTATCAGTGGATTGCTGATCATATGTTGTTAGAAAAGGCTGTCGGGTTACGCGATGAAACTGCTAACCCGACCTACAGCGTCTTTTTCAAGAGACTCAGTGGATTCAGGTTAAATACAACCAGTCAGCTATTTGGTTTCTAAAATTGCAGGAGTTTTTATGTACAAGGCAGTCTGTTTTGAATCTCTGGATAATGGCAAAGTCCGCTGTAACCTCTGCAGGCATCACTGCATCATAGTAGAAGGCTCTCGAGGGATATGCAAGGTACGTGAAAACCGAAATGGAATACTATATTCGCTGTCATCAGGAATTCTTGTGGCTGAACATGTTGATCCTGTAGAGAAAAAGCCTCTTTACCACGTAATGCCTGGAACTGGAGCCTACTCGATTGCCTCGGTAGGTTGCAATTTTCACTGTCTGCACTGCCAGAATGCCCAGATAGCTAAATATGATGACCGGAACACAGGCGCCATGCCAGGAACACAAGTATCTTCCAGAGAAGTTGTCAATCGCGCACTTGATACAAAGTGCAGTTCAATAGCCTACACCTATACAGAGCCTACAGTCTGGTTCGAGTACTGCCTTGAGACTGCAAGGATCTCGGCAGAAGCTGGGCTGTTTAACATTTTTATTACCAACGGTTACATTACTTCGGAAGCTCTTTCAATGATATCGCCGGTACTTCATGCAGCAAATATTGATCTGAAAGGCTTCACAGAACAGTTCTACAACCGTGTATGCGGAGCAAGGTTAAAGGGAGTTCTGGACGGAATCAGAGAGTATAAGAAACGTGGTATATGGATAGAGATAACCACACTGGTGATCCCTGGAGAAAACGATGAACCAGAGCAGTTGCAAGGAATAGCAAAATTTATCTCAGAGGAGCTTGGAGCTGAAACTCCCTGGCATGTATCAAGATTTTTCCCCTGCCATCAGATGACAAATCACCCGCCTACCCCTCTTGATTCTATGGAAGTGGCGCTGGAGGCAGGAGACCAGTTCGGACTCAAGTATATATATCAGGGTAACATATCCGGGGGGCGTGAACATACAATCTGCCCTTCCTGCGGTGCCTTTGTAATTGGCAGAAATGGCTACAGGGTAACCAGGATTAATATGAAGGATGGGGCTTGTGGCAGTTGCGGTAAGCAGATTGCAGGGATATGGGGATGAATGTTTACGCATACCTTGCGTAAAATATCTGATTAATAAATAAAGGTGAAAATCATGTTTGA
>DYNH01000125.1 GCA_020721175.1 Trichlorobacter lovleyi
CATTAATGACGGTTCTTGTGTTGCTAACCTTCAGGTTGTTATAGAGCCTGAAATGAAAGAATATGATCTTGTATCTCAATTGGGAACTGGCAGTGCAATAAAGGCAAGTGGCGTTCTTGTAGAATCACCTGCATCGGGTCAACCTGTTGAACTAAAGGCCACGGAAGTTATTGTTTATGGACTTTCTGATGAAAATTATCCATTACAAAAAAAACGACACAGCTTTGAGTTCTTACGAAAAATTGCTCATCTGCGACCAAGAACTAATACTTTCGGCGCAGTGTTCCGAATGAGATCCGCTCTGTCATTTGCGATCCATAGCTACTTCAGGGAGCATGGATTTGTCTATGTGCACACCCCTGTAATAACAGCTAATGACTGTGAAGGAGCTGGAGAACTGTTCAGGGTTACAACATTGCCCCCCAATGGTGCTCCGCGTAATGAAGGTGGGGGGATTGATTTCAGCCATGATTTTTTTGGTCAGAGAACAGGTCTTACAGTAAGTGGTCAACTGGAAGGCGAGCTATTGGCAATGGCTCTTTCATCTGTATACACTTTCGGGCCTACTTTCAGAGCAGAAAATTCAAATACACCTCGCCATGTTGCTGAATTCTGGATGGTAGAGCCTGAAATGGCTTTTGCTGATCTTTATGATGATGCCGATCTTGCGGAGGATTTTATAAAATATCTTTGTAACTTCACATTAACAGAATGTTCTGATGATATGGCCTTTTTCGATAAACATGTTGAATCTGGAGTTATTGAGCGTGTACAAAGGCTAGTTGATTCGGATTATGTAAGAATGGATTATTCAGAGGCTATTCTGAGACTTGAGAAGGCATCTGTCAGTTTTGAATACCCTGTTTCGTGGGGACTGGATTTGCAAACTGAGCATGAGAGATATCTTACAGAAAAAATAGTTAACGGTCCGGTATTTGTACTTAACTACCCAAAAGATATCAAAGCATTTTACATGAGGCAAAATGATGACGACCGTACTGTTGCTGCCATGGACCTGCTTGTGCCAAAGGTTGGTGAAATAATTGGCGGTTCTCAAAGGGAAGAAAGGCTGGATTTTCTTGAAAACCGGATGACAAAAATGGAAATAAGCAAGCAGTCATTATCATGGTATTTAGACAGCAGACGCTGGGGTTCTTGCCCGCACGCAGGTTTTGGTCTGGGGTTTGAACGTTTGGTTATGCACCTTACTGGTATGGAAAATATCAGAGATGCCATACCTTTTCCAAGAACACCTAAACATGCAGAATTTTAACCCGCAGTAAATGCCAGGCATAATTTTTTATTAAGACCCCCGGATAGCTCTTGACAGTAAAGATGTAACGGGAATATAAGACTTTAGTTATAATAAATGCCGTTATCTTCAAATAGGTGTAATAAATAAAAGCTTTTTATCAAGACTAAAATTATCGGAGGGGAGCAGATTATGGCAAAGATTAAAGATGCACTTGAATATCACTCAAGTGGTCGCAAGGGTAAGATTGAGGTCATTTCCACCAAGCCGTGTCAGACTGCGGCTGACTTGTCACTTGCCTATTCACCTGGAGTGGCTGAACCATGCCTGGCAATTCAGAAAAACCCTGATGACGCATATAGGTACACTGCAAAGGGAAATCTGGTAGCGGTGGTTTCCAATGGTACCGCAGTTTTAGGTCTTGGAAATCTGGGGGCATTGGCTGGCAAGCCGGTTATGGAGGGCAAGGGGGTTCTTTTCAAGCGTTTTGCCGATATAGATGTCTTTGATATAGAACTTGATACAGAAAACCCTGATGAGATCATCAAGGCGTGTCAATTACTGGAGCCAACTTTTGGCGGAATCAACCTTGAAGATATCAAGGCGCCTGAATGTTTCTACATTGAGGAAGAGCTTAAAAAGACAATGAAGATACCAGTCTTCCATGACGATCAGCACGGTACTGCCATAATATCTTCCGCAGCCCTGATTAACGCTCTTGAGCTTGTTGGTAAAAAAATTGAGGATATCAGGATTGTAGTTAACGGAGCAGGGGCCTCTGCCAATTCATGCGCCAAATTAGCCATAGCTCTGGGGGTTAAGCCCAATAACATGATCATGTGTGATACCAAAGGGGTGATCTACAAGGGGCGTATTGAGGGGATGAATCGTTACAAGGAGCAATTTGCCGCTGATACACAGTTCCGTACCCTTGAAGAAGCTGCCAAAGGGGCTGATGTCCTGTTCGGACTTTCTGCAAAAGGGGCCTTTACTATAGACATGATCCGTAGCATGGCTCCAAACCCGATCATCTTTGCCATGGCCAATCCTGATCCAGAAATTTCCCCTGAGGAGGCCCATACAGCTCGCGCTGATGTTATCATCGCCACAGGTCGTTCAGATTATCCAAACCAGGTTAACAATGTGTTGGGATTTCCTTTCATCTTCAGAGGGGCGCTTGATGTCAGGGCAACCTGCATTAACGAAGATATGAAACTTGCCGCAGTAAAGGCGCTTGCCAAACTTGCTCGCGAAGAGGTGCCTGATTCCGTCAGCAAGGCCTACGGTAATGTCAAGTTTTCATTCGGACGGGATTACATTATTCCCAAACCGTTTGATCCGAGGGTGCTGCTCCACGTGGCGCCAGCCATTGCCCAGGCTGCCATGGATAGCGGTGTTGCCCGCCAGCCTATTGAAGATATGGAAAAATATATTGAGCATCTCGAATCAAGCCAGGGCAAATCAAAAGAGATCATGCGGACGATCATCAACAAGGCAAAATGTGATCCCAAACGCCTGGCATTCCCCGAAGGTGACAATGAGAAAATACTGCGGGCAGCACAGATTCTGGTTGATGAAGGGATAGCCCACCCGATTCTGATCGGCAATCGCCTCAAGATTATTCAAAAGATGGAAGAGCTGAACATAGAACTGCCTGATGTCCATATTGTGGAACCTGATGATTATGAACGTTCCGAAGATTATGCCCAGGAACTTTACGGTTTACGCCAACGTAAGGGCGTCACGCTTTCCGAGGCTCGTCGGATTATCCGCCGTAAATCACGCAACCATTTTGGTGCAATGATGGTAAGAATGGGGGATGCAGATACCATGTTATCAGGGATTGACGCCCACTACCCAGAAACCATCAGGCCTGCTTTGGAAGTTATCGGCAAACGTGAAGGGTTAAATAGTGTACACGGTCTATACATGATGGTATTCAAGAAGGGGGTATATTTCCTTGCAGATACCACGGTAACCATTGACCCTACACCTGCTGAACTGGCTGAAACAGCAATTCTTGCAGCCGATACAGCACGGATTCTTGATGTTGAGCCCTCTGTAGCGATGCTTTCATTTTCAAACTTTGGATCAGTAAAGAGTCCACAGACTGCCAAGGTGATCAAAGCAGTTGAGATAGTTAAGGAGCGCTGCCCTGAACTGAAGATTGACGGCGAAATGCAGGCTGATACGGCAGTGGTTTCTGAAATACTGGAAGGTTTTACGTTCTCCAAGATGAAGTCACCGGCAAATGTGCTGATTTTCCCTGATCTCAACTCTGGTAACATCTGTTACAAGCTGCTACACAGACTTGGTGGGGCAGATGCCATCGGTCCGATACTGATGGGAATGAATAAGCCGATCCACGTCCTTCAACGTGGCGACGATGTAAATGATATAGTCAATATGGCAGCAATAGCTGTGGTTGATGCACAGTACAGTCCGGCAGACTGATGCTTTTCAATTAAACCCTGGTGTACGCAGGCTAACTTCGTATACCAGGGTTATTTTAATTCAAAATTAAGCAGCTCTTCTTCGCTGAAGTCAAGGTCTGTACCCTTCCCTTCTTCTTCTGACGAAAGTCTCAAACGTCTGCCAACATCTCTAAAGGCAGAATCAAGCAGTTCAACCTCTTCAAAAAAAATCCTGGCCTGATTATGATTACCCTGTGCAGCACAGGTTAAGGCCAGCTCGTATTTCAGTGCGCAACTGTCTTCCAGTGACAGTTCAGGAGAAGCCAATAGTGCCCTTAAAGCATTTTCGGCCAGTTGGAAATCTCCTTTGTCCCTCAGACACGCACCCTGAAGGATAAGACATGCAATGCGACGGCCTGGAAGTTCTGCTGCCTGCCTGAAGGCATTTATGGCCTCGTCATAGAGACCCATCTCATAAAAGGCCAATCCAAGATCATACTGAGATTGGGCATCACCGTTATCAATACCTTCACCAAAGCGCACCTTGCCGGTTTCGGTCTGAATATTGTCAAATATATCATTTACGGTTTCAAACCATGTGTTTGGCTTGGCAATTTCTGTAATTGAAAAGTCATCATCAAGTTCAACTTCAATTTCGTAAAAATCATTGTCAAAGGAATCGGCTATGTCAGTCACATTTTTTTGAGTGACGTCTGTTGTGGATTCCATTTCAAGCTGCTCTTCAGACCTTATGTTAACTGTTTCATCAATATCTTCTATTTCAGGCAGAAGTCCTTGCAGGTCTTCAATTTCAATGTCAGCATTTATCTCTGTTGAAAGGAGTTCTTCCTCTGCTTCTGTATCCTGGCTGAATGGAGAGCTTGCAAGGGTTGAAATAGAGTTGCTTTTGGAAAAATATGCCGCAGCCTCTTCCTCGTTTCCATTTGCTTCACAGGCGCGATAACATCCTTTAAGAACCTTGTCGTTTAACGGTGAGAGGTCATTAAGAGAAATATACAACGCCTTCAAGATTGCGGCTGCACCTGATACAATAAAGACCTGTTCACTTTCTTCAAGCAGAGTCAGGGCAGCCTTCTGGTCATGCTCGGCAATCAGACAACGCACCAAAGCCTCCCTGGGATAGGGTTCTTCAGGAAACAGTCTGATGAAATGGTTGCAAACTACCTTTAGTCTGCTAAGGTTTTCGGCTGCCTGACATGCCATAACAAGCAGTTGCCAGGCCTTCAACTGGTGTGGATTTAACTTTATATGTTCCTGAAGAACTGTAATAGCCTGCTCGTAGCCGCCTTCCTGTATTTTTCTCTCAATAACAGAAAGACTGAAATCAGTATTTTCTGGGAAGAGTTGTTGAATCCGATCTGAAAGCCTTCCGAAAGCGGTATCATCTCGCCTCTCCAATAGCAGAAGAGCGAGGGATTTGAAGGCCTCAAGAGATTGTTCTATTTTTCCCTGTTGAAACAATACCTCTGCATATTTCAGTTTGATATTGGGATTTTTTTTGTCTAAACGCTGCATCGCCTCAAGCGCTTTAAGAGACTCGAAATTGTTTTTCTGTTGTTCAAAATAGTCAAATGCGCGCTTGTATTCAGAAAGTGCGTTTGCAATAAGCCCATGTTTTTCATTTAGTTCAGCTAGTTTAATGGCAACGCTTACATCTTCAGGAAAAAGCTTTTCGATCTGTTTATAAACTGCAATAGCCTTCATATAAAAGCCATTGGCAGACATATTTTTACCAATGGCCTCAAATTCTCCCCGCGCCTCATCAAGACGTCTGGCTTTTGCAAGCAGCTCTGCAAGGCGCTGCCGCAAACGCATATCACCAGGATCTATTGCCAGAGCCTCTTGATAGCAGGTAATTGCCTTGTCTGTTTGCCCTTTCTGAAGTAACTTCTGGGCATCATCTATAAGTTTTTCCTTTTTACTCACCTGTTTTGTGACCTCTTGACAAAAAATCAATTAAATTTGCTCTTAAACTGTGTAAACATAATATACTGATAACAGACTGTCAAGGCGTATCTCTTCAACTTTACATATATTTTTTTGTACGTAAACCATTCTGTAATACTTTGACAGCATCTTTTAAATGCAGTATTTAAAGTGTCAGTCATTGCCGTTACATCAAATTAATGAAAGTTGTGTCTAGGTTATGCCTTACTCAAGTCAAGCTGAAATTCAGCAGTATTACAGCCATTATGCAACGAGAACTTGAAGCAGTTACCGTCATCCTGGTGGAACCCCAATCGCCAGGTAACATCGGAATGGTCTGCCGTGCCATGAAAAATATGGGATTATCGCGTTTAAGGCTGGTGGCTGGCTGTAATCATCTGGATCAGGAGGCTTTAAAATTTGCTGTCTCCGCCAGAGACGTTCTGGAACAGGCAGAAAAGTTCGATACCTTGCCAGAGGCACTTTCTGATATTAGTGTATCCGTTGCAACCACTCGACGTTTTGGCAAATATCGTCAGGAGCTGCTCTTGCCGCCGCAGGCAGCCAGTGAGCTTTTAAAGGGTTTTGGAACTGCTGGGCTTGTCTTTGGCAGAGAGGACCATGGACTTTCCACTACAGAGCTTTCAATGTGCAGTATTCATGCGACCATTCCATCCAGCAGAGAATACGGGTCTCTCAACCTTTCCCAGGCTGTGCTTGTATTCTGCTATGAGCTGTTTAAGGCAAAGGAAACAGAAACATGCGTTACGGCATCCCGTCTTCCTGTTCAATCTGCAGAGATAGAGCCGCTGTTCAGTCAGATGGAAAACATGCTGCTGAAAATAGGTTATCTGAATCCACAGAACCCTGACCATATCATGCGTTCATTACGCAGGATACTCTTCCGTTCCGGACTTGATTCGCGTGAGCTGGCAATACTAAGGGGAATGTTTTCACAGATAGATTGGGCCACATGCAATTTTACTGAACGGAAAAAGACATTATGAATATCACCTTGATTGGCCTGATTGCCGGATTTCTCACCAGTGTAGCTGCACTGCCACAGGTTATAAAAACCTGAAAAAGCCGCCATGTAAGGGATATCTCGATCTGGCAACCTGTTCTTTTATCGGTGGGTGTTGCATTATGGCTATGCTACGGTATTCTTATTCATAATATGCCACTGATTATGGCTAACATTATTCCGCTGGTATGTAATCTGCTGCTGACGGCAATGAAAATCGGATTTTCAGATAACGACCCTGAACCA
>DYNH01000126.1 GCA_020721175.1 Trichlorobacter lovleyi
TGGGGCCTTTGTTACCTTCCACCGGGGGAGGTTAGAATGGGGGGGGTGATTCTGGTAACATGCTGAGACGCAGACATGATTTAACCTATCCTCACCCCGGCCCTCCCACAACTTACTTTTCTTTACGTGGTACTACTACAATTCCTGAATCAGTGATCGTATATCCATTGCGGAGATCTTCTTCCGGATCATAACCTATGGTTGAATGGTCCGGTATCACTACTGCCCTGTCAATAATAGCCCGTTTTATCTTTACATGCCTTCCGACAGTGACGCTGTCAAACAGGATCGAGTCTTCAATCAGGCTGTAGCTGTTGATCTTGCACATCGGCCCCAGAATTGAGCGCAGCACAGTGCTTCCGCTTGTGATGCAGCCACCGGTTACATATGAGTCAATATTTACGCCGCGACGGCCATCTTCGTCAAAAACGGTCTTGGCAGGTGGCAGATTGCCCTGGTTGGTTAAAATAGGCCACTTGTAGTTGTAAAGGTTAAGTTGGGGGCTGACATGGATCAGGTCCATATTGGCCTCATAGTAGGCATCTATGGTTCCCACATCTTTCCAGTAGCCACGCTCCTCGGATTTCATGCCAGGCACCTGGTTGTCATTAAAGTTATATGCAAAAAGTCGCTCATTATTTGCAAGCATCATCGGTATGACATGTTTGCCAAAGTCCAGGTCTTCGTGCTTTTTTTTACCCTCCAGCAGCACCTCAATCAGTTTTTTTGTAGGGAAGATATAGTTACCCATGGAGGCAAAACAGGTATTTCTGCCCGGTATTGTCTCCGGGTTGGCCGGTTTTTCGTTAAAGGCCGTAACGCGATTGTCGTCATCAACCGAGAATACACCAAAACGGCTGGCATCTTCTTTGGGCACTTCCAGGGCTGCAATCGTAATATCAGCCCGGTTCATCCGATGGAATTCAATCATCTGTGTAATATCCATCTTGTAGACATGATCTCCCCCAAAGACCGCCACATAATCAGCATCGGCGGTCTCTACAAACCTGAGATACTGCAAGATGGCATCGGCAGTGCCCTTGAACCATTCTTCGCTGTCGCTGCTGGTTTCCGGTGATATTGCAACAAAAAATTCACCCAGTCCGGTCCATTTTCCCCAGGATTCCCTGATATGCTTGTTCAGGGAGTAGGCTCGGTATTGGGTAAGGATGTAGCAACGCTTGATGCCAGAGTTGAACATGTTGCTGAGTACAAAATCAATAATCTTGTATTTGCCTCCAAAAGCTACACTTGGCTTTGCCCTTCGCATTGTAAGGGGACTAAGCCTTTCTCCCTTTCCACCAGCAAGAACCATTGCAATTGTGTTTGCGCCAATGTTGTTTAAACTGTTGCTGTACATGATTAGCACCTCTCTGCAGTAATCTCATTCTATTGTTAATAGCTTAGCTTTTAGAACAAGTATGTCAAGCATGTAAGTCAGATTTTTTTATATGGTGTAATCACACCATTGTGCATATCTGTTTTAGATGATGCGTTCGCAAAAACTCAAAAATCGCCTGTTTTTTGCCTCGTAACATACTGATATTACTGAAGCTCAAAAACTCAAAATCGAGAATTTGCGAAGGCATCTTAGATGATAAAAAACGTCTTTGATTCTTGAAATTTAACTACTTGGCTGACAGCATAAATTAACTGTTTTAAATAGTCCATCCCCTTCCTGACTTCCTCTTTGAATGGGGATGTTCTAATTATAAAATCCGAGCGGGGTTGCAGAATATAGCCCGTGATGTAAACTAAATAGGTACCAATACATTGGGCCAGATTGCACCTTGATTATTGCCGTTACTCTACGAAAACCGTCATAACTGGACATTGGCCGTTTATAATCATTAAAATCTGTACAGGCGGGAAAAATGTTTGAAGATATTAAAATATTGGCAGTTGATGATGATAACTTTAATCTGCAGATTATAGGGGCCATGCTGCAAGGGGTCTCTTCTGACTTTCATGTTGCCAGAAATGGTCAGGAGGCGCTTGATCTGCTGGGGGCTGTAGCGGATATTGATATAATCATGCTGGATCTGCAGATGCCGGTCATGGATGGTTTTGAGGCATTGCGGAGGATTAAGCTTGATTTTTCACTGATGAACATACCGGTGATAGTTATAACCGCAGACCAGCAGGAGGTAACCAGGGTGCTGGCGCTGGGGGCAAACGACTTTCTGACCAAGCCTTTTAATCCGGAAGAATTGCGTTTGCGGGTAATGAATCATGTTCGCACCAAGCGTTATCAGGATATGATTAACAGCATGAACACGATGCTTGAAAAAAAGGTTGCAGAAAAGACAACCGCCCTTCGTCAAGCCCTGGCCCTTTCACAGGAGGCTGAATACGAGATATGTCTTCGTCTTGGCCGTGCCGCAGAATTTCGGGATATGGAAACCGGTATGCATACACGGCGGATCAGCGAGATGTCCAAGGCATTGGCCCTTTTGGCTGGTTTGTCCCAGGAACAGGCCGAGCTGCTCCGTTTTGCCTCTCCACTGCATGATGTTGGCAAAATTGGCATACCAGACAGAATACTGCTGAAACCAGGTAAACTGGATCCTGGAGAGATGCAGATTATGCAACTGCACACCACAATCGGGGGACGCATTCTTTCTGACGCTGAAAAATATCCGGCTCTGGAGGCTGGCATGGTGGTTGCCTTGCAGCATCATGAAAAATGGGACGGCACCGGCTATCCTTCAATGCTGGCAGGTGAAGACATCCATATTTTTGCCAGGATCGTTATGGTAACCGATATCTTTGATGCATTGGCCTCGGATCGTCCTTATAAAAAGGCATTTCCGATTGAACAGACAATTGAGATTATGGAAAAGGGGCGTGGCGTGTTTTTTGAACCGCGCCTTTTGCAGTTGTTTTTTGATAACCTGCAACAGTTTATAGAGATCAGGGAGACTTTGAAGGATCATGAAGAGGAGGCTGACCCGCTGCTGGACCTGCTCTCCATTACCTGATCCCTTACAGATCTCGGAAGTAATAGTCTGGAATTATACACAAGAAAGGTTAATTAATTATGAAAATCAGCACTAAACTGTCCCTGCTTACCGGTATCCTGCTTGTGCTTGCTGTTCTTCTTACCAGCACCATCACCCTGGTCATAACGTATCGGGAATTGGGGCGTCAGGCTGTTCAGATGCAGGAAAGCAGGATGAAGACCTTCTGGGAGCTTGCATCAAAAAAAGGTAAGGAATTTAAAGTTGTGGACGGCAAGTTGCTGATAGGTGACTACATTGTCAACAATAATTTTGAACTGCCGGACAAGGTAAAGGAGTTGTGCGGGGGCACTGCTACTGTCTTTATGGGGGATACCCGTGTATCCACTAACGTAATGAAACCGGACGGAAGCAGGGCAGTAGGTACAAAGTTGCAGGGGGCAGCCCTTGAAGCCGTTATAAAGCAGGGTAAAAGCTATCGTGGTGAGGCAAAGATTCTGGGAGTTCCTTATTTTACAGCATATGATCCGATTAAAGACAGTAAGGGTGAAACCATCGGGGTTCTTTATGTCGGAGTTAAGAAAAGTGAGTACTTCAGCTTTTTCTACCGGTTGCTATTTATTGTTGTGGGGGTTGCTCTGGTCTGTGTGCTGGCAGCGGTCTTCATGTCAGCATGGGTTGTACGTTCTCAACTGGGTGCCTTGAGGGATGTTGCAAGGTTAATGGAAGATGTTGCCGGCGGTAATCTTACAGTAAGGCTTGCAGCGGGTGCGGGTGTTAATGAAATTGAGCGGGTTTCGGTCAGTATAAACGCAATGCTGGACAATATGACGCAGGCACTGAGGTCGGTCTATGATGCAGCAGCCAGAATAACCATGTCAAGCCAGCAGCTCGACAGGGCGGCTGTCAGGATTGCAACTGGCACAGAATCTGCCGCCGGTCAGACCATTACCATTGCCACGGCCAGTGAGGAGATGTCTGCAACCAGTTCGGATATCGCAATGAATTGTGGACATGCCGTCAGCAGTTCAGATCAGGCAAGCCGTGCCGCTGTTACAGGTTCGGAGGTTGTCTCTTCTACCATTGCAGGCATGGAAAGGGTTGCAACGCGGGTACGCAAGGCAGCAGGTACTATTTCATCACTTGGAGAACGTTCAGATCAGATTGGCGCCATTGTGGCAACCATTGAAGATATTGCTGATCAGACCAATCTGCTTGCCCTGAATGCCGCCATAGAAGCCGCCAGGGCAGGAGAACAGGGACGCGGGTTTGCAGTGGTGGCTGATGAGGTGCGCGCCCTGGCTGAACGTACCACCAAGGCAACTCGCGAGATTGGAGATATGATCAAGGCTATTCAGTCCGAAACACGTTTGGCGGTAGATGAGATGGAACAGGGGGTACATGAGGTTGAAGCAGAGAGTTCCGTTGCCATGCGTTCGGGCGAAGCTTTGCAGGAGATACTGGCTCAGGTAGGCGAGGTAACCATGCAGATTAACCAGATAGCCACAGCAGCCGAAGAACAGACCGCCACAACTAATGAAATTACCAACAACATTCACAGTATGACAAATATCACCCAGGAAGCGGCCCGTGGAGCAAGCGAAACCGCAACGGCAGCCAACAGTTTGTCCGGTCTTGCTCAAGAGCTTGAAATGCTGGTAAAGAGGTTCAGGCTGTAGCAGTTGTACCTGTTTATATTATTCCGATTCCTGACAGGAGGATTTCCGATATGATGACCAGATATTTAATCAACTTTTTTTTGATCTTCTTGTTGCTTTTTAGCCTGCCGGTTTCATCTCGGGCAGCTTCGGCCAATAACCTGCTGATATACTGCGGGATTACTATGGTGCGGCCTGTAACTGAGCTTGCCCGCAAGTTTGAAGCCCAGGAAAAGATTACCATAGCCATTGCCCAGGGTGGGTCGGAAGACCTTTACCAGAGCGCCAAAAAGAGTCGACAGGGTGATCTGTACCTGCCTGGCGAGCCGATCTTCCGTATCAAACACCAGTCGGAAGGACTGCTTGGCGAGTACCGCCGGTTGGGCTACAACCAGATGGCATTCCTGGTGCAGAAAGGTAATCCCAAAAGGGTAAAGCCGGCTTTGAAAGAATTGCTGCGAAAGGACCTGGTTGTGGTTCTGGGCAGTAGTGAGAGCGGCAGTGTAGGGGTGGAAGCTCAAAGAATACTGGCTGCTGCCGGACTTTATCCGAAGGTTGCTGCCAGGGTGGCACAGATGCTGCCTGATTCTCGTTCAATCATAAATGCCATGCGACGTCGCGAGGCAGACCTGACCATGAGCTGGCGCGCCAGCGGCTATTTCCCTGATAACGTCTCTTCTGTGGATGTTATTGACCTCTCTCCGCAAATTGCCCCTGTCCAGGAGTTGCAGTTGACCCTGCTTACCTTTTCAAAAAATCAGTCATTGGCCCGCAAGTTTATGGATTTTGCCTCGGGCCCGCAAGGTCAGGCGGTTTTTAATCGTTACGGCTTTGCAACGGTCTCCAGATAAAGGCGTTGAGGTTCAGTTTAATGTATTCTGCTGAGGAACAAACAGGTGGTCATCTGCTTACAACATCGCGTGCCTCGCGGCTACTGCTTTTGCTGTTGGGGCTTTTCATGTCAGGCTTTGCCGCCATCATCACTGTAAATATTGTGATCAGTCAACTGGTGGATGATCTGGGTGCTCGTGGTGAAAACGAGAAATCCAGGCTTTTTATCGGCGACGAACTTGTAAGAAACATCAAGCGGATTGAGCTGGATTTTAACCGGATGGTTGCATCAATCAGCACGGCTGAACATGAACGGATCAAGTCCGGTATCAAGCACGATATCAAAAAACTAGAGCATGACATGCTGGTGCTTAAAGATGGCGGAAAGGTTGAACGTACCTTTGATCTGAATATTGAAGGAGTGGATGAGACTAATCATCAGGTTGAATACCAACCCAATCCGGATGATCCACATAATCTGCTGGAACTGATTGAGATTGGGCCACACCTGGACAAGTTAAGAGAAAAGTCAGACGAGCTTGCCAAGCTACTTGCTGAAAGGGAAGATGCCCGTGAGGACCGCAAGGCATCCCGCCTTTTTGAGACAGAAGAGCAGGTTAATGCCTATTTCAAAAATATACCTTCCCTGTTTATAAGGCTTAACGAAAATGCAAACCGGCTTTTTTATGAAAGCAATAACCGGATTGTTCTGCTGCAGGATGAACTGGCAAAAAAACGGCTTATTTATAAAAAGGTGCAGATGGGGTTGGGTGTTGCCATTATCATTCTTGTGATGGGAATTGGTATACTGCTGGCCAGACAGTTAACCGATGTCAACCGTCATCTGGTTAAAGCCGGTTATGAAATGCGCAGTGCCAAAGAGCAGGCCGAGGCCAGCAGCAGGGCCAAGAGCGAATTTCTGGCCAATATGAGCCATGAAATCCGGACGCCAATGAACGGTATTCTTGGGATGACTGATCTTTTGATGGATACAGAGCTTAGCCCTCAACAGCATGATTATCTCAGGTCAGTCAAGATATCTGCTGAAAATCTGATGGAGATCATCAACGATCTGCTTGATTTTTCAAAGATTGAAATGGGCAGAATGGATACCGAAGAGGTTCCTTTTATGCTGCGCAGTACGCTGGGCCAGATATTGAAAACCCTGTCGACACGCGCCGTTCAGAAGGGGCTTGAACTGGTATTTAATGTGGATTC
>DYNH01000127.1:0-2434 GCA_020721175.1 Trichlorobacter lovleyi
CAAGCTTAACATGCTTGCATTAACAACCTTAACATCATCCTTTCGTGGTGAGCTTGTCCAACCATTAACGGAATACTTTTGAAAGAGGCTCTTTTGTTACAGTTTCCACACAAAGGGGGGGAGCATGAAAACAGCCATTGTATTAATCATCCTGCTGATTTTTTCTGTAAACTGTGATGCACGGAGACAATGCGGATATTCAAGCGGGTATTCAGGCAGCAACGGTCACAGGTCTTTTGGTTACAGCTCACACAGAAACAGCTACAGCCATGGCAGAAATCATCATAGAGGATTTGCGAGTGGAGATCGAACTCCAAGCGGCTATTATGGCAGAAGTCCTGGCTTGAGGTACATGGATCGGAAACATGAACTTAAACTACCCGGACCAGGTATTACCGGAAACAGCTTCTACCGTGGGGTAGATACGCATGGTGCCTTGAAATTTGGGAACTGATCCTGCATCTAGGAGTGGCTATTCTGTAAATGCTTCACAAAAAGCAATGAAATAAATATGTTGTGAAAGGATGTTATGCGCTACCTTATCTGTGCCACACTCTGCTGTATTCTGTTTTTTTGCGTTTTTCCAGTTCAGGCTGCCGAGCAGAAGTTACCGGAAGTCCCTGAAACCTCTTTATTAAAGGTAAATCCTGATTTTTTAAAGATTCCTGATACTAAAAAAACAGCGCAACCGGTTTTAAAACCCAGGATTGGCATTTTGGATATCAACAAGGTTTCGATTGAATCAAACCAGGGCAAATTGTTGCAAAAAGAGATCAAGGCCAGGCAATCCAGGCTGCAAAAACAGATAGAAGCTCAAAAAAAACAGATTGAAAAATTTAAAAAGGATGCAGAACGTCAACTTCCAAATCTATCAGCGATGCAGCGAGAATCAAAATCAATAGAGTTTCAAAAAAAGATAGAGGCATTACAAAAGTTTGCATCAAACGCAGAAAAGCAACTTATGGATTACCAACAGAAGTTGGGGCAAGAGCTAATTAAAAATATTGGTCTTGCTGCTAATGAATTTGTTAAAACCAAAGAACTGACAGCCATTGTTGTAAATCGTGAGATGCTTTTTATCAGTAATGATGCAGAAACTGTTGATATAACTTCTGATTTAATTAAGCTGATGGACACAAAGAATCCGATAAAAAAATCAAATTGAGCAGAGCCTCTTTCAAAAGTCACGAATTGTGTCATTCCGGCAGGCTTTAGGCCGGAATCCAGGTTCTAACTGCTCGAAATGCATGGATGCCGGATAAAACATTTCCGGCATGACAATCTTTTTGAAAGAGCCTCATCTGAAAGTGAGTCCTTTAGTAGTGATTCTGCCCTTCAAGTTTTGCTGGAATGACCGTAGTCGAAGTGGTTTTGCCGCCTGCAGAGAACTCTGGTTATATTTCCAGTTACAGGTGGACAGGTGGTACTTGTGCATACCGGTACTGCTTATTCTAGTGGCGTTACCACTGACTGTAAACGGGACCGAGATCGTTATTCAGGCAGTTGGGGATGTGATGCTTGGTGGCAGGTGGGAGCAGCAGGTGGCCAGGGATGGCTACTTTCACCCGTTTGAACGGATAGCTCCTGAGCTGCGTAAGGCAGATGTCACGCTTGTGAACCTTGAGGCGCCACTGACAGTCCGCGGTAAAGAATTTACCAGTAAAAAGTACCGCTTCAGGGTCAGGCCCTCGGCTGCAACGGCATTAAAGAAGGCTGGCATTACCACCGTTACGCTGGCCAATAATCACAGTATGGATTACGGGGCAGAAGGGCTGCGGGACACTCTGCTGCAGTTGGACAAATCTGGTATCGGTCATGTTGGTGCCGGAGAAAACCTGGCTGCTGCCCGCAAGCCTGTGGTTTATGACATTCGTGGTGCCAAAGTGGCAATTCTGGGATATTCACTGACCCTGCCTCAGGAGTTCTGGGCTGGTGAAAAGCGGGCCGGTACAGCCCCGCTTTTGGAAAAGCTGGTCAGGGAAGACATTGCCGCTGCACGCAAACAGGCAGCCATTGTGATTGTTACCACCCACTGGGGGCAAGAGGGGACAACCCGGCTGCGTGAGTATCAGCCAAGACTGGCAAGGTTAATGATTGATACCGGAGCGGATGCAGTGATCGGCCACCATCCCCATATCCTGCAAGGTGTTGAAACGTACAAACGGGGGATCATCTTTTACAGCCTGGGAAACTTTGCCTTTGCCCATAAAAGCAGGATAGCTGATCGGACACTGCTGGTGCGTCTTCGCTTTAATGGTGACAAACGAAGCGCAGAACTGCTGCCGATCAATATACTGCATAAGGATGTTGGGTTTAAGGCTACCCCACTTACTGGCAAACGTGCTGATGAGTTGATCGAGCGGGTAAAAAAACTGCCGCCAGCCAGACTTACCGTGCGCAAGGAAGCAGAGCACTGGCTGGTTGATTTTTGAAA
>DYNH01000127.1:2534-6633 GCA_020721175.1 Trichlorobacter lovleyi
TTATCAGCCAGTTTGGGGAAGAATCAACCAGGGTGGTGGATTTGTCAGAAACTGAAAGGAGTCAGGTATGAAAAGACATTTGCTGAATACAGCGATTTCCGTTCTTATGGTGCTGTTTCTTGCAGCATGCGGTTCAGGTATTAAGACAAACAACGGAACAGACGCATCTATGACGTCGGTATATCAAGCACTTACTGCACAAAAGTCAGTTATCAAGTCAGCGGCAACAACTCCCACCGAAGCGCAGAAGATTACTGTCATCAAATTGTTTCAGGCCATGTTTAATGCCGCGCCAGGGGTTGATTTGCTAAATCTTTGTGCTGATTTTCTTGCTAACGGCATGGCTGATTCAGACCTGGCAAACCTGTTGGCAGGTACAGCACTTTTTCAGATTGATACACTATACCCAACCAGTCTTTCAAATTACGATTTTTCCCTGAAGTTTTTAAATAACCTGCTCGGGCCTACCGTTTCAGAGGCAAACAAGACCGGACTAGCTTCGCAAATGGGGGAGCTCCTGAATGGAGGCTGGAAGCGTGGAGATTTGGTTTGGTTACTTGTGTCAGCCTTATCAAACATTCCAACTACTGATCCAACATGGGGCAACGCCTCTGCCCAACTGAACAACAGACTGGATGTTTCCTACTACTATTCAGTAACAAAGGCGATTCCTTCATCTGATCTGGCCACACTGCAGGCAGTTACAGCGTCAGTTACCTACGATCCTGGAACAGTTACAGCAGCCAAAGCCCGCATAGATGCCCAGGCTCCAGTGACTATTTCCATAAATATCGGCAGCAACGTCTCTGGAGAGACAATCAGGCCACTCTTGGGTGTAAATGCCGGTCCCACACCACAGGGGGATGCAATCAATCCGGATGTCACAAAACAGTATCAGGCAATTGGTGTAAACCTGGTAAGAACCCATGACCTGTATGGGCCTCTTGATATGAGCATCATGTACCCTGACCGGAGTAAAAATCCTGAAACCGCCTCGTCATATAACTTTACATCCAGTGATCAAGCATTTGACGCAATAATACAAGGAGGGTTTGAGCCGTATTTCAGAATCGGTGACTCATACAACAACGTAAAAACACCAGTGAATGCAACAGAACGCGCAAACTGGGCAGCAGCAGCAGCCTACATCGTGGGACGATATCTTGGCAGAGGAAATTTCAGATATGTAGAGGTTGGAAATGAACCGGATTATAACCAGTTCTGGCCTGCTCCGCGCACTATGCAGGAATTCTACGACCTTTACGTACGTACCAGCAAGGCAATCAAAACCGCTCATCCCTCACTAAAAGTCGGGGGACCAGGCTTTACGCAAAACTGTTTTAAAACCAGTGACGGAAAAACCCAGCTCAGTGATTTCCTTTCATACATCAAGGCACAGAGTGCACCCCTTGATTTCTTTTCATGGCACCAGTATTCAAATGAGCCTGGAGACTATACAACAGGGGCTGTCTACATTCGAGAGCAGTTGAATACCAACGGTTTCACTGCTGCAGAAAATCATATCTCCGAATGGAACAGTGATGATAGAACCGGTACCCCTGTAGATGTGCGCCTCGGCGGTCAAGGCTCTGCCATTATTACCGGTTCCTGGATTGCACTGATGAACAACGGGATACAACAATCCCTGTTTTTCAGAGGAAATGACACGTCTATGGAATTAACAACATTTTACGGTTTATTTTATGCAGATGGCACGTATAAACGGAATGCCCATACATTTTCTCTCTGGGGCCAAATTAGTGCCTATCCATACAGGCTTTCGGCCTCTGCAACATCAAGTGATCTTGATGTTACAAAACTCCATCTTCTGGCCGGAAGAAACGGTTCTGACCAAAAGGCACTGTTGCTGGCCAATCTTAATACAAACAAGTTGTCTGCCACTTTAACCGGTTTAAAAACGCCGATCAGAATTCGGGTCATCAGTGACGCAAGCGCCAGTATTCAGGATTCCAGCCAGACAAGTATGCTGGTGACAATTCCTGGTTACAGCACTGTACTGGTAACAGATGACGGATTGTAGCAAGCTGGAGTCAAAAATCAGGAATACCGGTAATATCTTCCGTTCATGGTGAGCTTGTCGAACCATGAACGGAATACTTTTGCAAGAGGCTCACAATAATGCCATTGACTAAATCAGATGTACTCAATTCCGGTCTGCTGTAATCCTGCCAGGTTTATATTTGATTGGTTTATGTCAGAAACAGCAAAAATGGACAAGAAATCAGCCTGGGTCAGACTGCCACCACTACCTTGCAGATAGCCTGCCAAAACATCTGTCGTTACAGCATCAATTGGGGTGCCGAGGATGTTTCTGGCAATGGTAGCAACAAAACTGCTGTTGCTGCTTGAACCACCGGCAAGCGATATGAAAAAATCAGTACTTATAATGGCCGCTGCCACTTCAGACATGCTGTAACCTGAGTCAAAAAAATCCAGAAAAAGACCGACAATGGCAGGATTAAGATATGCCGTTCCGATTGAAGCGCCTATCAGTTCGACGGCTTGCGCTGCGTTGCCACTGCCGTTAAGGTCAAGGGCAATCTTCTTGTCGTCAAACAGCAGACGTTCAATATTAAAAAGATCATCGGTGCCTTCATAACCGGTCCTGTCCCGCACGATCCAGTTGTCATCGCCAGCGGAGCTAATGCTGAAGTTGCTGCTAATACTCAGATATGCAGCAGAATCAATGCCGGCATCACCATCCAGCAGATCATCTCCATCAAGGCCTGCAAGCAGGTTATCCAGTATATTTCCCCCGATCATATCATCGTATACTGTACCGATAACTTCATCAAACTCGCCATATAACCAGCCAAACTGCTTTGGATTGGGAATTGCCATGCCCTGCTGGTCAGCGGACGTCATGGCAAGCTCATCAGTGACAGTGGTAAAATATCCTGCCTGGTGAGGCAGCTCCAGCAGGTTGAATCCCCCCAGAAAAACAGAGATTCCATCGTCACTGTAGCTACTGAAATCCAGCCGATCGTACCCACCGCTGTCCCAGATGGTCTCATACCAGTTACC
Source organism: Trichlorobacter lovleyi (assembly GCA_020721175.1). Taxonomy (GTDB): domain Bacteria; phylum Desulfobacterota; class Desulfuromonadia; order Geobacterales; family Pseudopelobacteraceae; genus Trichlorobacter; species Trichlorobacter lovleyi_A. The sequence continues at coordinate 5,580 of DYNH01000127.1, forward strand.
CAAATGGATGTTCATATCGTAGGTGTCATTATCAGAATTGTTCTGGCTCTCACCATACAGATCCTGCAGGGCCACCACATCAAATAACATCGGCGTTTTCGGCATTGACCCGCTGTAGGCAGTATCACCACCATTTTCAGCCTTGTCATATGACATGACACTGAACCATTGTCGGTCGAAATATTTCAAGCCAAGCTCTGTATAGGTTGGCCTTCCCGTACCGCCGTCATCATGGGGATGTTTGAGACCCAGACCATGCAGAGCTTCATGCAAGACAAGGTAGAATCCGTTCCCTCCCGGGGCATAGTTTGCCTGAGACCAGATAAAGGGGTTACCGGCATTCAGCCACATATCACCGGGGGCTCCTGCATAGTCTGAATACTTTGTTGTTGGAAAGTAACAGAATGCCGTTGATGTTATGGTAGGGAAGACATTATCGCCGGTATAGGCAAAGCTGATGGTCATATCAGAGCCTTCGTAGTAGGCGCTTGCGTAACCGGGGTTACTGGCAGTCGTTGAAAAATAACCAAGGTAATTGAAGGAAACATCGGCAACAGAGGCAATACTACTGAAAACAGCCTTGAAGTTATTTAATTTGGAGGTGGTAAACCATGATGAGGAGTTCCAGTTATCCGAGCCGGAGGTTGACCAGTTGATGGTATGACTGCTACCGTTAAAGTACCATACATAGCCGTTTTCAGTGACGTCCAGCAATGGGTTACCGGTGAGTGGAAATGGAGCAGAAGATGGCACTGCCATAGAACCTCCTTGTTATGCTGCAAGAATGGCTACAGAGTCTGTCAAAACTAAGTATAACAGAGAAATAAAATGATGCCAAACAGTGAAATCCTCGCGTCAGTTGACCATTTTCACACGGATATCACGACCCTTTCCTTCACCGCTGAAACGCGCTCACAGCACCTGCTGGCCAGATTCACGAGCTGTCCCAGGACCGCCCTAACATCCGCTTTTTTCATCCCTTGAACGGATGTTCCCTCCCATATTTTAGTCAATCCTCGTAAAAACAGTATATTGGCCTATTTTATGCATAAAT
>DYNH01000128.1 GCA_020721175.1 Trichlorobacter lovleyi
GGCCTAAAGCCTGCCGGAATGACACAATTCGGGACTTTTGAAAGAGGCTCAGTAGGGCCTGATTTTACTTGGCGTTCTTTGCGTATTTACGATTCAAATGATTTTATCGGATTATAATGAGGGAACAGCTATGCTGGAAATAACAGATAACAGTCAAGAAATTGGCTACCGGGAGTATGAAGAAATACTTGATAAACGTATTGCATCATTTTTCAGTTCTTTAGCCGGTATCTACATCTTGCCTGCTTATACAGTTACAAAACCATCGGGATGCAAACCGGGTTTAACCGTTATTGTCAAATTTGACGGGGTAAAACATGGCTTTCTGGCAATCAACTGTAGCGAAGAACTGACATATTTAATAGCATCAAACATGCTTGAAGCAACCGAAGAATTATCAGAAAATGACCTTTTCAGCGCCCTGGGTGAAGCTGCCGATATACTTACATCAGATCTGCTTGAGACAATTCCGGCAATGCAACGCCACATCATATCTGTTCCAACTGTGGTTCGTAGTGACAAAAATCTTTTGCACAAACTTTACGCAGACAATCGCAGATATTCACGCTTATTCTTATGTGGCACAGAAAATATTCTTGTAAAATTTGTTATCCACCTGCCGAACTGCCTGGCCATAGAGACCAAACGACAAGAATGGATTGGTTCAGATTTACAGTATGTGCATAATCTGTTTTCCTGCGCCAGATTTGGAAATCCCTGCATGTGCAGCCAGGGGGAAGCTGAATGCAAAATCAGTATATCTGATAGCTGGCAGGATCTGAAAACAGTTTCCTGAGCAACTGGTTATTAAGCTGGTGACCACTCTTATGGGCCTCCACCTTTCCCAGAATACGATAGCCGCTGGTATAAAGATCTCCAATCAGATCCAATATCTTATGATTCACAAGTTCCTTACGGTAACGTAACCCCTGGGGGTTCAAAACATCGTCCTCGCCAATTACAACAGCATTATCCAATGATCCCCCCTTGGCCAGCCCCATCTTTTTAATCGCCTCAATCTCTTCCTGCATGGTAAAGGTACGTGAATTCAGGATTGAAAAGGTGTTTTCAACATCTGTCACACGTCGTCGCTGCATGCCCACTGGCTGGCGAAATTCAATGGTCATGGTAATATCAAGGGTATTAAGCGGCCTGATACGTATCCAGGCATCCCCTTGCCTGACCTCAACAGGCTGCATTACCTTCAGATACACCTGCTCTTCAGTAAATTCGTATACACCTGCCTTCCACATCCCCTGATAGAACTCCCATGCAGAGCCGTCGAGAATTGGCACCTCCGGGCCGTCTATATAGACAAGGCAGTTGGTAATGCCAGCATAATAAAAGGCTGCCATCAGATGTTCAATTGTGGATATGGAGATGCCACCTTCAGTTATAAGCGTTGAGAGACGGGTATCACTTACATGATCATAACGTGCAGGTATATGCACTCCTTGCATAACAAAGACAATGCCCTGCTCACGTCTGGGCAGGAATTCCAGATTCACCGGGTGACCGGAGTGGAGACCGATGCCGGAAAGTTTAAAGACACGGTTGATGGTTGTCTGACGTTTGATCATATCAGGGGTACCTCACAATTTATATTACGAATCAACCACCTGTTTTTTTAAATGTTTGATGTTACATTAGCTACCTTACGCTACTCACCGTGGCAACAGCTCCAGCAGCGGTGGCAGGAAAAGCAGCAACCCCCAGGTATTCTCCGTTCAGATAGATATCAGCAGTGCCGACTTGAAGCATAGAACCGCTGATATTTTTGATGCCAAAAGAAAATGCAGGCATTGGAACTACTGTTATCTGTTCTTTTTCTACAGGCAGTTGCCAGGTTGCCAACCGTGCAAAACTGCTTGCAGACGGCACCGGGTAACTATTTTGAGGTAATCCCGCTGACATTTCTGCCGGCACCACCTTGACGGTAAAACCTTCAGGTAACGCTGAAATCTCCGCATTAAGAACAAGTTGAGCAGTAGCATTGCCCTGAAGTCTGATTTCATAACGGGGAATCCATCCCCCTTCTTTAAGCACTGATGCAATTCTGATTCGTGCATTAGCAGGTGATACTGTTACCCTTAAAGTTGGCCCTGTTGCTCTCTTTGTATCCAGCGCTGCCAATTTCTCATTAATCCGTTTCAGCTCCTGCTCTGTTCTGCGGCGGGCTGTATATACAGATTCCAACTGGGCAATGGCAAATTCCGTTCCCTGGCGGACAGATGCAAGCGGGTCGGGATTTGTCTTGCTTTTGCGTGGAGCTTTTGAGCTTTGTGATTTTGCTGCAGCCGAAAAAATCCCTTCTCGATGCTGAAGGGCCTTCATCCGATCCTGCAACCTGTTCCTCTGCTCAACAAGTGCATCGCGTTCTTTCTGCTGCCTTTCAGTCGCCTTGGCAGGCAACAGTTTTACCTGATGCACTGTTCCGCCATCCAAAGGCTTGACCCTTAGTGTACCCTCCCTGATCTGAGCCGGAAGGGGCAGTTCAGCAAGTCCCTTTCTTGATACAGTTTCAAGCTCCATCAGTATGCCGTCAGCAAAAACCGTTAGCTCTCGCTGGGCCGCTGCAGCAGATGCTGTTGTAAGGACTAGACATAGCAGGCCTAGTACAAAAAGTTTGCCCGGGCTCATAAAACACCTCCCAACTGTGTAATAATCAGAAACTGTTCTTCGGTCACCGGCTGTATTGAAAGTCGGCTTCGATTTACCAGAGGCATGGAAAGAAGAACCGGATGTTCCCTGATTACAGCCAGTGGCACCTCATTTGGCAGGATAAGATCAGCCCTTATATCAACCATGTACCAGATTGGCTTTTCAAAACTTGACTTTGGATCAAAATGCTCACTTGCAGGGTTAAGCGCAGTATGATCAGGGTATCCTTCCCGAGTAACAGTGCAAAGCCCGACAACTGCCGGTTCAGGAATCGAGCTGTGGTAGAACAACACCCTGTCTCCTGCCTTGATCTCATCCCGTAAAAAATTACGGGCCTGAAAATTCCGCACCCCGTCCCAATGTTCGGTCTGTTCGGGGCACTCCAGCAGGTTCCGGAATGAAAAACAGCCCGGTTCAGTTTTAAAGAGCCAGTAACGCATATACTAACTCAAAAGGTGGACAAAAAGTCCACTGCGCAGCTTGGGTTCAAACCAGGTAGATTTTGGGGGCATTATCTTATTGTCATCCGCCAGCTCCATCAGTTCACTGATTCCGGTTGGAAACAGGGAAAAGGCAACCGAGTATTCCCCGCTGTCCACAAGCCGCTCCAGCTCCTCACTCCCCCTAACCCCCCCTACAAAGCTAATCCGCTTGTCCGTACGGGGGTTATCAATCCCCAACAAAGGCTGCAAAAGCCTGTTTTGAAGGATCGACACATCCAGACGTTCTACAGTATTTTCTTCATCAACACACCCCTGCCTTAACTGAAGCAGACTCCAATTTCCATCCAGATAAATCCCGAAGGTATGTCTTGACACAGGAGTGACTGCCTCGCTTTCAGGAATTACATCAAAGATCAACTTGAGCTTTTCCATAAAAGACTCGATCGAGAGACCGTTTAAATCTCTGACTACACGATTATAAGGCATGATATTCAACTGACTCTCAGGGAACATTACCGTCATGCAGAAGTTGTATTCTTCGTTTCCTGTATGGCCCGGGTTGGCTGCCTTGCGCAGTTCACGCACCCTGGCTGCTGCTGCGCTGCGATGATGCCCATCGGCAATATAAAGTCCTGCTATATCACTAAAAAGAGAGGTCAACTCATCAATCAGGAACGGATCCGCAACCACCCAGAAGGTATGAGAAACACCATCAGAAGTAGAAAAATGATAGTCCGGCTGTTCATATACGGCACTTGCCAGTATCTCTTCAACCCTGGCATGTGAACGGAAGAGGTAAAAAACAGGTTCATCATTAGCGTCAAGCGTGTCACTGTGCCTGACCCTGTCTTCTTCCTTGTCCGCCCTTGTTTGCTCATGTTTTTTAATTACTCCTGACTGGTAATCATCCACAGCGGCACAGGCAACCAATCCGGTCTGAACTATTTTCCCCAGATGTTGCCGGTAGATATAGTAACATGGTGAAGGATCCTGAATCAGCACCTTACGGCTGATGAAATCCAGCATATTCTCTCTGCCTTTCAGGTGTACCTCTTCGGAATGCGGATCAATCAGGGGGGAAAGGTCAATCTCCGGCCTGGAGATATGAAGGAATGAATCGGGATTATTTTCTGCCATCCTGCGGGCTTCCTCAACATTCATTACATCATATGGGAGGGCTGCCACTCTTGAAGCCAGGTGAACCGGGGGGCGCAGCGCCTTAAATGGTCTGATAACTGCCATATTCTTTCCTCCTGCCTACTGTACGTAGCGTCTTGCGCCTACAAAACGGCGCTCAAAATAGGATTCATCAACAGATGCAGTCTTGATGTCCTCACCTCTCTTGGGGGCGTGGACAAACTTACCGTTGCCTGTATATATACCTACATGGTTTATAGATGCTTCAGATGAACCGAAAAAGACAAGATCTCCATCCTGAAGATCACCCTTTGACACATGATTACCAGCATTATACTGCTCACGCGATGTGCGTGGAATATTGACACCACAAAGGTTATATACCGCCTTTGTAAATCCGCTACAATCCATGCCGTCAACAACAGTTGTACCTCCCCACTGGTAAGGGATGCCAACAAAACGCTCTGCTGTGCGGGCAACTATATAGCCCAGTTCTCGCTCTCCTTGCCTGGTGGGAGTTGTCCGTGATGATTTTGCCGGAACAGGTTCTTCAACAGGCAGCCCCAGTTCATCAGTCGGCTGAGGATATGGTTTGGGAAGTTTGCGCAATTCCGGTTGATTTTTGCTGATCGTCGGCCTGTCTGTGCCAGCAAAAACCACCTCTTTGGGGGGGGCTATATAGTAGCTGTCAATCAGCCTCTCCGAAACCAGACGATCTGCTGCTGTCCTGGCCTTATACTTGCTTGAAAAATCACCAAAACGAACCGCATAGAGCCCGTTATCCTTGCGATAATAAAACGCATCAATCCCCTTGTCCTGCAGCCTTGCTGCAAACCGCTCGGCGTTTTTTACATCGGAAAAGGCCCCCATCTGGATTGCGTAGCCTAGTCGGCTGATACCTTTGGCATACTTTACGCCACCGCCAGAATACGCAGATGGCAAAATATCTGACTTAACCTTTGGAGTGGCACAACCCGGGGAAGATGTCAGAAAAATAAAAGACAATATCAGAATCAGTCCACGTATATTCATGGCTTTAGTCATCATCTTTGACATCTCTTCGGACTCCCATCAGATACGGTATTACAAAATCATCAAGAGCACCATCTAGCACTGAATCCGGATTACCTGATTCCACACCTGTACGCAAGTCCTTAACCATTTTGTAAGGGTGCAGCACATATGAACGAATCTGACTGCCCCATCCAATATCCTTTTTTTCACTGGCTAGTTCCGAGGCCTTGGCACTACGTTCATCCATCTCTTTTTCATACAGCTTGGCCCGCAAGACTTTCATGGCCGTGGCGCGGTTAAGTATCTGACTTCGTTCAGACTGGCAGGCCACAACAATATTGGTGGGAATATGTGTAATCCTTACAGCGGAATCTGTGGTGTTGACATGCTGTCCACCTGAACCGCTTGAACGGTAGGTGTCAATCCTCAGATCTGAGTCAGATATCCTGATATCAATATCCTCTTCTTCAATCTCTGGAAATACGTATACCGAGGCAAATGATGTATGACGACGGTTATTACTGTCAAACGGGGAAAGTCGTACCAGACGGTGAACTCCAGCCTCGGCCTTAAGGTGACCGTAAGCAAACTCGCCAGACACACTGAAGGTGGCTGACTTCAGCCCGGCCTCTTCACCATCCTGATAATCAGTAATTACAGCCTTCCACCCCTTCTTTTCTACATAGCGCAGCAGCATCCTCAAAAGCATCTCTGCCCAGTCCTGGGATTCTGTGCCACCTGCCCCTGAATTAACAGACACAAAGCAGTTGTTACGATCATGGGAGCCGGACAACATCCGCTGGAATTCAGCAGCTTCCACCCCCAGGCGTAATTGTTCATTCATGTTATGGACATCCACCAGTGTGGCATCATCTTCAGCCTCTTCACCAAGTTCAATCATAACCCTGACATCATCTGCCTGTCTGTTAAGCATATCCCAGTTTTGAAGCATCTTTTCAAGCACGGTACGTTTTTTCAGTATATCCTGAGACCCTGATGGATCGTCCCAAAACCCAGGTGCTGCTATACGGGAATCAAGTTCCTGCAATTCTTCCCTTTTACTATCCAGGTCAAAGTGACCTCCGGAGAGAGAAGATACGATTGGACAGTTCTTCAAGCAATGCTGTTTCTTCGCGGTACATTTGAACTCCTGTTGGGGAACTTGAATAACTCAAGAATAAGGCCTTCTCTGTTATAAGACATCATCATGCATCAGATATTCCGGATTAATTCTAAAAATTTTCCAGTGCTTGATAGATCAGAATTTAAATGTGAGGCTCTTTAAAAAAGATTGTCATGCCGGAAATGTTTTATCCGGCATCCATGCATTTAAAGCAGT
>DYNH01000129.1 GCA_020721175.1 Trichlorobacter lovleyi
GCTAGTAAAGAGCCTTCAGTCCTTTTTCTCTTATTGCCGCATCACTTGCCAGTTGGGTCATAATTACCTACCTCCAGAGAATATGTAAAATTAACAGGATTGATTATCTGCGAATTTCTGGGACATCATACGTAACCTGTCAAGCTGTCACCTCAAGCCCCAAGTTCTTTATACAGCTCCATTTCCTTTCGCAGCACCGTATTTATCAAGGTTCCAACGTCAGTCTTGCACCTGCGGGCACGCTGGCTGAAAAAACTTTCAATCGGGCCATCAAGATACACAGGGAATCGTAATTCTTCAGGCTTGCAATAGAACTTGCCTTGCTCTACCTTTGAAAAATCATATCCTTTCATTACGGCTTCCTTGTAACATTTTAAAATTACAAGACAGTATGCAAAAAAAACTATCGTCCCAAACTTGGTACAACGTCAATTCTTCTCTTCTTCCAATAATCGGTTCTTTTGCTTCTGCATCTTACAGCCCGGAAGCCCTGCGTTGGGCCTTCTTGGCCAGAACCCGCTTGATCTCCTCCTTAAGCTCAGTCAAATCTCCTGACTTGACAACGTAACTGTCAGCAAGCCAGGCTGAAAAATCGTCCTTATAGCATGAAAAGGCAGAACAGAGGATCACCGGCATGTCATGGCGTTCCTTTACAATTTTCTGCAGCAGATCAATTCCACTCTCGTTTTTAAGCTTGATATCAAGCACAGCCAGATCAAAATACTGCTGTTCCAGCTTTGCAGTTGCCTCGGCAATGGTGGCGGCAGTCTCTACCGTATAGCCTTCATCTGACAGTTCTTCGCTGTATAGCAGGCGAATATTTGCTTCATCATCAACTACAAGTAGTCTGTTCATGGTTTAATTCCTCCTTGATTGTTGGAAGTTTGATTGTATAGGTTACCCCTCCGTTTGGCGGAGCAACCACCAGCAGAGGGATATTCTGTTTATCCAGCATACTTCTGGAAAGAGCCATATTAAGACCAGACCCCATCTCACTTGTCTCGGTAAAAGGTGTCAGAAGTGCCTCAAGTTCATCTTCAGAGAGTATTCTTTTGTGATCGAAAATCTTTATATCCACATGAGAACCTTCTGTCCTGGTGTTGATATCAATACAACCATCATAAATGCCGTCAATTGTACTTAAAAGGATGTTGCGGATACAATATGTGGTCTGTTTAAAATCAATATATACCAAAGGCAGGCGTTCTCCTGCATGAAAGTGACAGGCACAGTCCTGTGAAACCAGACGTTCCTGAACCTCCCTCAGGGCAGTTTCTACCAATTGGTTTGGATCCCAGAAGTCGCAGGTTGGAAACAGGGCATCGGAATATGTAAGAATTTCAGTCAGCACATCTTCCAGTTGACGGGTTTCTGTGACTATGGATTTAATGAAATTCAACTTGGGGTCACTTTCCGGAGTGCTTTTCAGCACACTGCGTGCAAAACCTCCAATCACCATTAAAGGGTTGCGGATTGAATGGGCTATACTTGATGTAATTCTGCCCACAAGAGCCATTTTTTCCATCCTCACCAACTGTTCCTGCTGTTCCTGAAGCAGAATATTGGCTTGACGCAGTTTATCAACCTCTTCCTGAACCCGTTCATAAAGTGAAGCCCGTTCAATGGCAAAAGCAACAAAGAAAGTAAAATTTTCAATTGACTTTACGTCTTGCTCTGAAATTGGTCGCCTGGTTATAAAGTTATCAACAATGATGGCTCCAACTCGACGATTTCTAGCAATAAGTGGCAGCACAAGAAAGGTATCAACCCCTATGATACTGATAAATTCAGCATCAATATCACTTCTGTTGAATGCATTGGTAACAAGCAGAGGCTTATGCTCCTGTAACGCCCTGGCAATAATATGGTGGCTATCATCAAGAGGCACTGTCAGACGATCAAGTATATCGTGAAACTTGTCGCGTTCGGCATTCAGTTTATGCTTTCTGAACACTTGGGACAGTCCTTGCAGATCCTGATTACCCGATTCAATCTCATGCCAGGTACGACCAGCCTCTTCAGCAGAACGCGGGCCTATTGCAAGGTGCCCCTTCAGGACTTGTCTTTCCTTGTCTACCAGCAACAGAAACGCCCTGTTCATGCCAAATCCCTTACCGGCAGTTATCGCTGTCAAGGCCACAGACAGAACTTCTTCCAGGTCAACTGAACTTTGAAGGATTGCTCCTAGTTCATGCAGAAAGCTAACTTCAAGTATCTTGGTATCCAGAAAACTGGTCAGGGACTGAATCTGAAATTTTTGACGGTTACACTCTTCGCAAATTACAGGGAAGATAGCGGACAATGGGTGATCGCTGTCACGAAAGCGGATTATATCCCGTTTGAATCTGTCACAATTTGAGCATTTTTCTATAATACGGCGGCTGCGGGATGTAAGAAACTCTTCCTCTCCCTGCTGAATATGTGGGCAGTCACCCATGGCAATGCTGTCACGGTCCCAACAACATTCCCAATCTGTAACCTCAATATTTTTCATTCAAACGATCTCCGTGTTTCCAATTATAACATGATGTAGCGTAGTGCCAGGGGCAAGCAGATTAAACAAGGATATGAGCCTCCTTCAAAGGACTTCCGTTTATGACGCGACCGGTTCTGTTCAATATGAACGTAATATCAGTATGTATACAAGAATAAATGCCGTTTACCCCAGGCCTGTAGAAAAGCAAAACAGAACTTTTTACAAGAGGCTGATGTTTCGTATTATTTTGCCTTCCAACTGGTTCCATTCGGTGTATCTATCAGTTGAATGTTTTTAGACAAAAGATAATCCCTGATTTCATCACTACGTTTAAAATCCCTGTTTTTGCGCGCAATTGACCGTTCAGAAATTAAACCGTCAATCTCATCGGTAGTTATATCAAGCTGCTGGTTTTTCTTTGCCTCTACAGCAGCAAGCCAGTCAGATGGATTGACCTGAAAAAGACCCAACACATACCCGAGATTATGTATGTCTGCCCTTAGAACAGAGAGTTTTTCACGGAATAATGAGGAGTTCCCTCCACCTTCTGACAAAAAACGGTTCAGCGTACGAACAGCATCAAAAAGTATCCCCAGTGCCTGTGCCGTATTAAAGTCATCATCCATAGCTGCAATAAAGCGGGGCATCAGTGAGTCTGCCTTTTCAGTCATCTCTGAAGAAGAAGGGAAATCGGTTGCAACAGTTGCTGGTCCTGAAAGCGCAGTGTCAAGGGAGGATAATGCTTCGTAAATCCTTGAAAGTCCGGCCTGGGCTTCTTTAAGATTCTGATCGGAATAATCCAGGGGAGAGCGATAATGGGCCTGCAATATAAAGAAACGCAGCGTCTCAGAATCAAACAGCGTAAGTACTTCGCGGATTGTAAAAAAGTTACCCAGGGATTTACTCATCTTCTCACTGTTGATATTAACAAACCCATTGTGCAGCCAGTATTTGACAAACTGACAGCCATTGGCCCCCTCTGACTGTGCAATCTCGTTTTCATGGTGTGGAAAGACCAGGTCCTTGCCACCACCATGTATGTCGAAAGAAGGCCCAAGAAAGCGCATACTCATGGCAGAACATTCTATATGCCAGCCAGGACGGCCAATGCCCCAGGGCGATTCCCAAAACGGCTCTCCTGGCTTGGCACTTTTCCATAGCGCAAAGTCCATTGGGTTACGTTTGCGCTCATCCAGGTCAACCCTCGCCCCTGCCAGCATATCCTCAAGAATTCGTTTGGAAAGCTTCAGATATTCGGGAAATGTCTCAACGGCAAAATAGACATCTCCCTCTGCAGTATATGCGTGGCCATTTTCAATCAAACTTTTGATAATAGAGATAATATCATCAATATGGTCTGTTGCTTTGGGTTCAACCGTAGGCCGCAACATACCAAGTCGGTCCATATCCTCATCAAATGTTGCAATATATCGATCTGCAATGGTCCTGTAGTCTGTCCCTTCCTGATTTGCACGATTGATAATTTTATCATCAATATCTGTGTAATTACGGACGTATCTGACATCATAACCGGAAAAAAGAAGATACCTGTAGATCATGTCAAAGACAATACCGGCACGGGCATGACCAATATGGCAGAAATCATAAACAGTGACTCCACATACATACATACCTACCTTGCCTGGTTCACGGGGGACAAACGGTTCTTTTTCTGCTGAAAGGGTATTGTAAATACGAAGGCTCATTTGAACTCCTGGGCAAGAACGAAAGTCAAGAGAAATTGAGACATAAACAGGCTGCCTCTGACAATGTTTTCAGGTTTGTTATCTTGTCACGATTTGCACCTTAAGGCAAGAACACAACTGTTGTACGCTTGCAGACGGCAACAACAGCGTGTAAAGTAACTTCAGAGGTGAAATGATGGAAAAGACGTCGTGCGAAGAGCATCTGAAGCTACTGGGGCGTGGTGAGCCTGGAGAGATACTTAATATATTACTCCAGATTTCAAGCAAGCCAACTAACCAACTTAAAATATTTAACTTTTATAAAGAGGTTCCAATTTCGTCACATGTTGAAATACTCTACGTTTTTGGTGATAACCTGATATGCAGGGCCAATCCTGCACATACCGGTATCCTGCAAAAAAGCAATTATACAATCCTGCGTTCACCAAAACTTAGCAATGACGTATATGCTGCTGTTGAGTACAGTGTCGAAACCGATGAAATTACGCTTTCGGAATTTTCGTTTGTAGAGGTGCTTCCTGACCGGCGCAATGCACTTCGCGTCAAGGTTGGCGGTATTTTTCCTATTAGTGTCGAGGCTGGCACATCCAGCTTTTCGGCTGTCCTGAAAGACCTCTCTCTGGGGGGATGCGCCATAGATGTTGACAACAAGGCCCTTTTGGGAACTTTTCTATATTTCTACCTGAATTTTACTTTTTATATAAAAAATTACCCTGAACCCCAAAAACTGCGTGTTATGTCTCGCCTGCTTCGTTTTGAAACAAACGAAAAACCTTTTCGCTGTATCATGCTGTTTGAACATGATCGGCGTAGTGAAAATGTTATCGGAATGTATATTGCCCAACGTCAGGCGGAGATTATAAGGGAACTGAAAGAATAAAAACGCCTGAATTCCAGTTCGTGTCACAAATCAAGCTGTCTTTTTTTATGTAACCTACTGAGAAACAGTTAGTTTTGATCTGGTCGAACCATTAACATAGATATCCTTAATAGTTACAAAACCTTCATGGTTTTTTTCCAAAGAGTTCATCAAAAATAGCCTGCACCGTAGTAATTTTGTCAGCTTTCCATGCATTTGTACCACAAAAAACCAGACCTGTTTCGACATCACCCTTTTGTGCACGATCAAGAGCAGTTACAATGCAAAATCGCTCACCGGATTCCTTGTAAGAACATTTTTTCAGACAACCCATCCTGCATGGTGTGGCATGTTCCAGATCATACTTACGGATATTGGGAGTGTTTGTAAGGATAGCCCGGCCAGGTAAACCTGCTGGTGACATCAAAAGACCAATATCCTCTTTTTTACAATCAAGATAGGCCTGCTTGAACTCATCAGCGGCATCACATTCCTCGGTACATACAAAGCGTGAAGCCATCTGCACTCCATCAGCCCCTTCTGCCAGGGCATGTTCCAGATCAGCCCTATCCCAGATACCACCTGCAGCGATTACCGGTATGGATGTGTGGTACTCTTCAAGAAAAAACTGCTTAATGCCACGCACTGTCGCATACTGGTCATAGTCACCGGTACCGATATTTTCCATTTTTTCACCAAGGTGCCCTCCAGCAGTATCCGGGTCTTCTACAACAACAGCATCCGGCAGACGATGATAACGTTTTTCCCAAGTACGGGCGATTAACTGGGCAGCCCTGATTGAAGAAGCGATGGGCAGCAATGCCACATCCGGGGCATTTGATGTCAACTCCGGCAGAGAGAGCGGCAATCCGGCGCCACAGACAATCACCTGTGCTCCAGCTTCAATTGCAGCCTTTACCAATGGCTCAAAATCAGACAGCGCCACCATTACATTAACACCTATTATTCCATCTGGCGCTATTGAGCGTGCCTTGTACAGCTCGGCCTGAAAGGCTTTTGTCTCGGCCTGAAAGTAGTTAGTGCCGGAATAATGTTCACTGTTAAGGGCTATGCCAGCCGCCGCAACCAGACCTATACCACCGCATTTTGCAACATGACCGGCCAGTCTGCCCCCTGAAATACGCACACCCATACCACCCTGTATCAGGGGAAAGCGAGCGATATGCTTACCAATCTTCAATTCCTTGAACATGGCATCCTCCTTGATGTGTTCTTTCTTATTAATGTATACAACACTGAACATTATAACGATGTAATAGTTGTGTAAAAAGGATAGAAATTTGTTTTTTCACGGCTGTGACGGCACCACCCGAACCAGGCGATAGTCAACTTCATTTGAGGTGATTTTACGGGATTTTGAAAGGGAAGAAAGAACAACTGAGGTATTTTTGACCTGCTGGTCTGCCAATTTGGAACTTACTACCCTCTGTTGAAAGAACACCGCCCCATATTTTGAGTGACAACGAAGGATATGATATGTTTTTTTCTCTTCAGAAATCTGAAA
>DYNH01000130.1 GCA_020721175.1 Trichlorobacter lovleyi
AATGTTTTATCCGGCATCCATGCATTTCAAGAAGTTAGAACCTGGATTCCGGCCTGAACCCTGCCGGAATGACAAATTTTCAGACTTTTGCAAGAGGCTCACCGGTTGTCAGTTTTTGTGCACAAGTGATTGCTTAAGAAGTGATGTGCAAAAATTGTTTAGGCTCTCTCCAGCACGAACGGCCTTAATGGCAAGTGCCTTGTGGAGGTCTTTTCCTACTCTGATAACAAATTTACCAGAAAATGATTTTTCAGAAATAGACACAGGAAGAGGTAAGCCATCACGCTGATGAATCTCAACCCACTCATCTACAATTTTGCAAAGTTTCTTATATACGCTCGCTTCATCTTTGCCGTGGCAGCAAGGACCAATAAAGCCAGGGCAAGAGCCTATATAGCATTGGTCTTCCTCAGACCATTCGACCAGCTTAATGTATTTGTCTGCAGGTTTCATTTACTCACCTCTTTCAACTTGGATAACACTTCATGTTCCTGGTACCTGAGAGCATCATCACCCAGGTTGCCAGAAATGGTCAACCTGACTCCAGATGGATGAAAATAGTTACGGTGGCTACCTTTACCACCCTTGTTAATAAAGCCTGCTTGTTCAATAATAGCAATAAGTTCTCTAATTTTCTTTGGCATGGTAGAATGATACCATAGTGGTACTTCCTGTCAATAACTCTGGCTGCCTGTTACCTTGTTACCGTAACAACCAGTTTTGACAATCCATATTTAAACCGTTCCCGTCGAAGCTCCATTGATTTGCTGAAATCAGGACTCATCAGCAGCTCTCTGACATCCTCTACCCCGGCATCGCGGCCGGTTACAATCGCCACCACCAGATTGTTGCCCACCGGTTCGCTCGCCCTGAGACTCCATGACTCCATGCCATCGGGAAGCTGAACCGGTTTGCCCCATTCTATACTGTTATCACTGCTATAACGATTGGGAAATACCAGTCGTTTGACATCATCCGGCCCGACAGTTATCAGCCACAGTTTGCCAGATTTGTCCGATTCTACGGTAAAGGCCATTTTCTCTCCAACGGTCAGATGTTCCTTTGCAGTGGAGAGGCTGACCCTGGCTGCTCCCCCATCGGGGGCATCATACAAGGCCCGCCAGTTGGGTCCAACAGCCACATACTGGGCGCAGCCTGCCAGACAGAACAGGGTAGCGACGCAGAGCAGCATGATCAGTTTTTTCATAGATCCGCTCCCTTTCAGTTGGACTTGATGATGATATCAAGTTCCTTGACAATCTTGCCGCCACGGCCAGTGGAAGCGCCTTCTCCAGATTCCACACGGATAGTTTTGACAGCAGAGGAAAGCCCCTTCCATTCCATGTCGTAAAAACTGCCCTCGGAACGATCATTGTGCTGCAGGTTCAGTTTCTTTTCGCTGGCAATCAGGATAAGCTGTTCGGTGCCCACTGAATCACTTTTGAAAACACTCTTTCTTGATGGCATGGTGACAGCTTTGCCCGGCCTGAGCAAGTTGGCCTTGTCATATTTGTTGGGGAATATCTGCACCGCCTTCTGCTGGTCTTCGTGCATGGTAAACACATAGACGTAGACCTGGCGATTGGACCTGATTTTGAACGAAATCGGCTCATCAACTCTAAAGACGGCCTTGGTGGCCTTAAAATCAACCTTCAGTCTTTCAACATCATCATTCTGGTATTGGCTGCCCTCTTCAACGCGGATCTCCTTCTGTTTTCCGGCTGCCTGTACATTAATGGCAGAGGCGGCAACAAAGACAAGGGCAAGGGCAAGGATAGACTTTCTCAACAGACGTGCGTTCATCGGTTATTCCTCCTGGGGTTGGTGTATGTTGCAACTAAGGCGAACGGCATAAATCAACTATTCCAATACTCCCTCCCCTTCAAGGGGAGGGCTGGGGTGGGGATGGGGTAGACTGAATAATTTCAGACTGTTACCAACACAAACCCATCCCCCTCCTAACCTCCCCCTTGAAGGGGGAGGAACTATTATTCAGATGCCGCTGATGATAGCCGTGATTGAGCGGGGACGGCTTCCGGTTTTCAGCAGATTATGCCAGGCTTCATCAGTCAGCCGTTTGTCCATCGGCTGTTTAAACTCATAGCAGGTAAACCGGCCTCCCCGCAACCCCTGATGGTTGACAGTACGGGGGAAACCGATCCCTTCTTCCAGTACCAGACCGCTGGTCGGTTCGGTGTGGATATCCGCCACCAGGGGCCGGTCCTTTTCTTGTGTCACTTCTTTGATAGTGATGTCCAGGTCATTCAGAAAGGCGATATCCCGTGCGCTGCCTTCACCCTCCTGCTGCCGGTAGCCAACCTCCCGCACTTCTCTGATAATGGCGGTAAACTGTTCTACCTGTTGCCTGAGAGCCGGGGCCTCCAGAACGCTGCCCAGCAGGTAGAGGTTTTCGATCATATCGCCGTACAGATCCGGGGCCGGTTCCAGATAGGCGTTGCTGCGCTCCGGGTATGCCGGTTCAATCCGGATAGCCTTGGCTACAGCAGTATAGCTCTGCTTGGCATACAGCAGCATGGCGTGCCGGTTCTGTATCCATGCGCCAATGGCGCTGTTCAGCGAATCACTGCCCGGCATTGCTGCCAGACGGAAGGCCAGACGGAGATTCATATCAGCAAGCGAGCGGGGATTATGGGCGGCCCGGCGCATCATCCTGCCTGCTTCCGTCTGCCCTGCTGCATAGCCCTTAAAGTTTGTTTCATCGCCCTCTGCCAGAATCCGGCGGCTTTGAGCCGAGCCCAGGGCGGCCATCAGATCAAACACCGTGGGAAAGCCGCGCACAGCATCCCCGCCAATGGCAGCCAGCGTAAACGGATTGCCTTTACCCTGGTAGGTCGTAACCCGGTCAAAGACCAATCCCTGAATGGCAGCGCTATCCGGGGTAAAACGCTGGCCCAGCAGGCGGAAAGAGAGGGTTGCCTCTGCCAGGCTTACCCCCTGCTCCAGCCTTGTTTTATCAACAATACCGCCAAGTATGCGAGGCAGACGCCCTGCTGTGCGGGCTGCGGCAACAATACGGCTGCGTGTTGCCGCCAGGCTGGCCTTTTCTTCAAACTCGCCATCGGCAAAGACCAGAAGTTCGGCCGGAGAGAGATCATCAGCTTCACCGGCTATAACGGTAAGCAGACGATTAAGCTTCTGGTAGGCTGCTGACAGCTCTTCATGCTCCATAATGGTTCTGGAGATAAGCAGCGCTGCAGCCGTCTGCTCATCGGCCATGGCCGGGGTAACGCCGGTGGCCTTGCTGTCTTTAAGGGCAAACCCGATTCTGCCAGCATAAAGCGAGGCCAGAAAATAGCGCCCCAGAGCCTCGCTGCGGGTATAGCGGCCACGGGGCAGATATTGGGTATAATCCTCCTGTATTCCGCTAACCGGCGATACAGCCACAGAGGAGTGATCCGCAATCAGCTTCAGCTCTTTTCTCACCTGGTCGGCAACATCAGCAGGTAATTGACCGTCTGTTCCGGCAAGACTGTTTACCACTGAAATAAAACCAAGCGCACAGTTACGTCCCGGCTGGTGGGGAGGCAACGCAACAAGCTGTTTCTGCAAGGTACTGGCAAGGGATTGCAGGCGTGGCAGCAGCTCCTGCTCTTCCGCTTTAGCGGCAACCTTCTCCAGCAGCAGGTTATAGGATGCAAGCAGAAAATCAGTGGTGATAAAGTTGCCTGCGCCCTGCGCCCGGTTGTCCTGGTAAAGATCAAACATTCCGGTAAATGACGGGCTTTTTTGCTGCGCTACCATCGCTTCATCGGCCCCGATAACATTACCTGCCAGCAGAAGCGAAGCCAGCAGCAAAAGAAAAAGTCTGTTCAAGGTTCTCATCAATGCCTCCTGTTACCTGCTTACCGTAATAGTGATGGCATTGGCGCCATACCCCGGAACCGTTGCATCATCCTTTTGCACCCTCAGACTGCGAGTAGGGCCAACCCCTTTACTGAGAAGCTTGCTCATTGATCTGAATTCATTCCGTTTAAACACCTTGAACTTCTGGAACTTGCCGCCACCCTCCAAATACATATTAAGCGGATCTGTGGTGACTATTGCCATGATACGGCTGTCCCCCGGCGTACCCTGACCGGTAATTTTAAAACCGCCGATATCTTCCGGTACCCGCAGCCTGGCATTTGCCATGATGCTGTTGTTTGACTTGTACTGGTTGGGGTAGAGCACCGTTACCACCCCTTCCGGATCCAGCTCAACGATATTGATGTAGCCCGCCTGACTGGAAAATACCTCAAAACCGATCTTTTCCCCCATCTTTATCTGCTTGCGGTTGGCCACCACACTAACGGCAAACATGCTGTTGTTTACCAGATACTCGATCATTTCCCGTTGGCTATTGGTGTCTTCAACACTTGCCGGCCTGTCGGATGTGCCGGATGCCTTGCCGCTAAGATCAAACGACAAATCAAAGTATGCCGGATTACCATCCAGTTGCGGGGTATGCTTGATGGCATTGCGCTTTTCTGACTGACGTTTAACTTCTTCCTGGGCATTAGCTATAACATCCTGGAAGCTGGTTTTATACCCTTTTGCCTGGAGTATGTCGTAAACCGCCTGAGTAAACAGACTACCCCCTCTGCCGTCAAAACTGGCGTAGGCCACCTCATGCTTGTTGGTGGCAGACAACACAATCAGCTTGCCGCTACCGCTTACGGTATCGCTATCCACGCCAAGTGATTTGTGCTGCCTGAATCCCTTTTGATTAACCGCTACCCCGCAGTTTGGCGGGGCGCCCTTTGCTTTAAGTACCTTGGCTGCCCTGTTGCTGCCACCGTACAGGTTTTTATGAATGGTGCCGCTAAAGCAGCTATCGGCCATCATAATAACATCAGCACTGCCCAGCCCCAGCAGAAGCTGCTTGAACTCCTTGTCTGCAACAAATTTAAGATCAACCGGAACAATCACCTCATCACAACCATCATCATCAGGGTCGTTACTTTTACTCTCCATCTGATAACCGTGCCCGCTGTAGTAGATAAACGCCTTGTCGCCGCTGCCTACCCCTTCCTTCAACCACTGGAACCCGGCCAGAATACTGGCGCGGTTGGCCTGCTTGTTCAGCAGCACCTTGGTACTGTCCGCCGAGATGCCTATTTTGCGTGCAATCTCCTGAGCCAGACGGGCGTCTGTCTCCGGACCTTTCAGTTTGTTTTGACCTTCATACCCTTCACCGATGCCGATGATCAGCGCCCGGCTTTCCGCCATTACCGGCGTTGTCCAAGCCAGTATCAAACCACAGATTACTGCCGCTATTGCATATAACTGGTTCATGGTTGCCTCATCTCTCTGAAAGGTTTATTCGATTTCAAAGCGGTGCACAGTAAATATTTCGGGTGTATCAAGGGGAACCAGTCCTTTGGAGTTGCCTGGCATGGTTTCAATGTTCTTCATAAAGCCATCATTTCCAAAGTTATCATCAGCCTGATTTTTAGAGAAAACCGCCACCAGGGCATAGCTACCGGATGGGGCTCCGGCCTTGCCGCTCCAGCGATAAACCTTGCCCGGTTCAACCCTGGCTTCAGTAACCAGGGTACGTTTACGCTCTGGGGAAAGCTGATAGACCTTCAGATATCCGTTGGTATCAACAGCATAGCCAAAAGTTACCTTTTCGTTCAGGCGGTAGCGGTACTTGTCAGTAGTTACCAGCACCAGCGGCCTGGCAGCGGCAGGGGCAGAAAACACCTCTTCGCCGATAAAACCACTTCCTTCGCCATTAATTACCACTTCAAACTCCTTAAGCACCCGGTCTTTAGCGGCTGAGTGTGTAGCAGACGAGGAGCCGGAAGGCCCTTCCATAACAATACTTTTACGCAGCCCTTCCATCTCGTTGCGATCCATTTCAAAATACTGGTCGCCAAAATCGTGTGTCGGCACGGTCAGTTTTGCGGCAGTTGCAATCAGAATAAACTTCTCTCTGCCCGGGCTGTCACCAAATATTTTACTTGTTTTGGGAAAAGAAACCCTGGTGTTGGCCTGCACCCTGTTGGCTGTTTCATGCCTGTTGGGGTAAATCTGGATGATCTTGTTGGAATCGGTAACAGTGTAGAGATACAGATAGGCATCGCGGTTTGTCCGGGCAACAAAGCTAATCGGCTCTTTTAGATTGTAGGAACCTTTTTCAGTTTTTACCTCCACCATCAGCCGTTTGCCTGCCACGGCAGTGTCACTGCCCTCAACTACGATAGCCTTTTGGCTGTCAGCCATCGGTTCTATGCCAGCCGCCCCAACAAACTGCGCTGTTCCCACAAGCATCATTGCCAGCCCTGCAATCATCTTTTTCATAACTTTAATCCTCCTTGTTGGATGTGCTGCATCAATAGTGTGTATATCGTTATACGGACAATCGGCGGGATTCCCCCGAAAAAAAATTTTATGGTTCCCACGCTCCTGCGTGGGAACCGGTTTTTGGACGCTCCTGCGTCCGGTGTTGCCTTGACTCTTGCCATGCCGATTACGTGACGCTGGAGCGTGGGAACGATGAAAATTTCATGCCGTTTGCAGTATAGTTCCTCCCCCTTCAAG
>DYNH01000011.1:0-1130 GCA_020721175.1 Trichlorobacter lovleyi
TGAAGATTGCGAACACCGGCCTCGCGGGTATATTCCCTGATAATCCTGATAAGTCCTGACTCTGTAAATACAGGGAAAAATTTTGCAAGACCGTTCTCTTCAATCTCCCTGGGTATGATGAAGTTATTTGCTATATGCTGTTTCTCTTCACTTGAATACCCTGCAAGCCTGATAATCTCCATTCTGTCTTTCAGGGGGCCGGGTATAGGATCCATCTGGTTGGCTGTTGTAATGAACATTACCTTTGACAGATCAAAGGGGACATCAAGATAGTGGTCCTGAAAAGAAAAATTCTGCTCCGGATCAAGCACCTCAAGCAGGGCAGATGAAGGGTCTCCACGGAAGTCGTGTGAAAGCTTGTCAATCTCATCCAGCATCAGCACCGGGTTGTTTGAGCCGCAACGATAAATCTCCTTGATAATCCTGCCAGGCAGGGCGCCGATATAGGTGCGCCGGTGCCCCCTGATCTCAGCCTCATCACGTACCCCACCCAGCGAAACCCTTACGAACTTGCGTCCCAGTGCACGGGCAATAGAGCGTCCGAGTGATGTCTTGCCAACTCCAGGGGGGCCAACAAAACAGAGTACCGGGCCCTTCATAGTATCCTTGAGAGACCTTACAGCCAGGAACTCAAGAATCCTTTCCTTTACCTTCTTCAGGTTATAGTGATCTTCATCCAGAACCTGTTCTGCCTTTGCTATATCCAGAGAATCTGTCGTGGATATGTTCCAGGGCATACCTGCCAGGTAATCCAGATACGTGCGGCTTACATTATACTCCGGTGAAGCCTGGTTTATCCGCTCCAGACGCTTTAACTCCTTCATGGCTATCTTCAACACATCTTCAGGCAGTTCAGCCTCTTCAATCCTTTTTCTCAGTTCAACCAGATCCGCGTTACGAGGGTCTTCCTCTCCAAGTTCTTCCTGAATCTGTTTCATCTGTTCACGCAGCAGATAATCCTTCTGATTTTTACCTACACGCTTGTTCAGTTCTGTCTTCAGATCCGCATGAACCTGTAGTTTCTGCACCTCATTTGTCAGGTTAACGTAAACCTTTTTCAGTCGTTCAAGTGGATCAACAGTGGCAAGCAAATCTTGCAACTCCTGATGGGGCAGGTTTACGTACAAGGC
>DYNH01000011.1:1230-9588 GCA_020721175.1 Trichlorobacter lovleyi
AGTCTTCTGGATGACATATCTGCCAGGTTTCCGGACAATGACGCACTAGTCTACCCGGAACGCGGGCTGCGTTACAGTTACTCGCGGTTTAATGAAATATGCAGGCAGGTGGCCAAAGGTCTGTTAAGGTTGGGCATCAAAAAAGGGGATCATCTTGCAATCTGGGCTAACAATGTTCCTGAATGGGTGATACTGCAGTTTGCCACCCCCAAAATCGGCGCCGTGCTGGTGACAGTCAATACCGCCTATAAGTCATCCGAACTGGAGTATGTCCTGAAGCAGTCTGATTCCAGCACACTGTTCATGGTCAGTTCGTTCAAGGACACCGATTATGTAAAGGCCCTGTCAAATGTCATCCCTGAAATCCATGATACCGAACCTTGCAAGCTGAACAATGCAAACCTGCCCTTCCTTAAAAATGTGATCTACATAGGCGATAACACTCCGCCAGGTATGCTGAATTTCGACAGCATTGCAGAAATGGGCAAGGAAGTCTCTGATGAGGAACTGGCTGCTGTTGAGGCTACACTTGATTGTCACGACACCATCAACATGCAGTATACATCAGGCACAACCGGTTTTCCCAAGGGAGTTATGCTGACTCATCACAACCTTACCAATAACGGCTTTCAGATCGGTGAGTGCATGAAGTTTACCGACAAAGACCGTCTATGCATACCGGTTCCTTTTTTTCACTGTTTTGGCTGCGTGCTGGGCACTATGGTATGCGTCACCCACGGCTCTGCCATGGTTCCGGTAGAGGTGTTTGAGCCGCTTAAGGTACTACAGACAATTGAAGCAGAAAAATGTACCGCTGTGCATGGAGTTCCAACTATGTTTATTGCCGAGCTGGAGCATCCGGAATTTTCCAGATTCAATCTCAGTAGTCTGCGTACCGGCATTATGGCCGGTTCTGTCTGCCCGACAGAGGTGATGAAACGTGTGGTTAAAGACATGCATATGAGCGAGATTACTATTGTCTTTGGACAGACAGAATCATCTCCTGGTATTACCCAGAGTCGCACCGATGACCCGATTGAACTGAGGGTTGCCACTGTTGGACGCGCCCTGCCTGGCGCTGAGGTCAAGATTATTGATATTGAAACCGGAGCTACCCTGCCACCGGGAAAACAGGGCGAATTATGTGCCCGTGGCTATATGGTTATGAAAGGCTATTACAAGATGCCGGAAGAGACAGCCAGGGTGATTGACAGTGATAACTGGCTGCACACAGGTGATCTGGCCATTATGGATGAAAACGGCTACTGCAAAATTACAGGACGTATCAAGCAGATGATCATCAGGGCCGGTGAAAACATCTATCCAAAGGAAATTGAAGAGTTCCTCTATACCCATCCCAAAATATCTGATGTTCAGATATACGGCGTGCCTGACAAGAAATATGGCGAACAGGTAATGGCGGCAGTAATCCTGAAAAAGGGTGTAGAGATGACTGAAGAAGAGGTACGTGAGTACTGCAAAGACCGGATCGCCAATTACAAGATACCCAAATATGTCAAGTTTGTTGAAGGTTATCCAATGACCGCCAGCGGCAAGATTCAAAAGTTCAAACTTCGGGAGATGACAATCAAAGAGCTTCACCTTGAGGATGCCGAGGATATGTAAGGCGAACGGTAACCACTCAGCACGCCATCAAATACTGTCATTCCCGAGGGTGTAATCGGGAATCTGGTGTTGGCTCTAAAACCATATCCCCGATAGAATCAATATGGGGATTAAGAACTTTTTTGGGCAAGCTCTACCGATTATGCTGAGTAGTTACGGTGAATGGTAAAATTTAATCTTCCGTTCGTGGTGAGGTTGTCGAACCATGAACGGCTGTTTGCAATACAGTACAGAACCTTTACAAGCAGTATAGGTTTGGCCCCAGGGAGTCTGCATGACCAGTTCAAACTTGGATAAATTATTGGCAACGTACCGTTCTCTTGAACAACAGAAACGACAGATTTTACAACTGCTTGCCTTTTTGGCCACACCGATTTCAAGAAGCTCTTTAACATCAATCATTGAAGACCTGAAAATACGATTAAACCCGTCACGCACGGTTAATATTCCGGAATTAAACGAATTTTTAGCAGAAATGTATAATTCGGGACTGTTACTACAGAAAAATGGCAGCTATTACTGCTTACCAGAGATACAGCAGACATTAATGGTGGACACGTACAAAGAAGGTAATTTTGATGCATTCAATGCCCGGATTGCAGAAATTATCTACAATAACGTCAATAAAGGAGAACAGCAGCACCTGGCTGCGTTACGCCTTGCAGTCCATCAGAACAACATCAGCAGTACTGTGGAGCTTCTTAAATCCTATCGTCGAAACTACTTTTCACAGCAGAAATCAGCGCCTTTTCGACAGCTTTTTCCTGAACCTCTTGACAAGGAATGGCTGCTTACAAGGAACTCCACAATACTTTTGACTATTCTTCATCAAATTATCGAAGTCTCTTTCACAAATCTGGAGCCAACAACTGCATACACAGTTTTATGCGAGCTGATTCCATCTGTATCTGACGAAAATCTTGAAGCAAGTTGCACAAATGCCTTTTATCTGCTGCTGAAGGGAATGCCGGAGCAGACCGAAAAACTTATAGCAGAATCGAGGCTGAAACAATGTAACACTCTGCAAGGCACTCTGTCACAAATGCGCGGAGATTCTGATACTGCCGCTGCACAGTTTGAAATCGGTTTAACAAGCTACAAAAAAGAAATTGGCAGACGTAAAGCTTTCTTACCCGGGCTTACGGGCCTGATGCATGTTCTTGCCCTTATAATGAGTGGACTTCCACATCAGCTAAAAGAGGCGGTGGAACTTTCCGAAATTGCTATTAAAGACAGTTACAAAGATGAAAATCTGAGCTTAAGCTATAATATTTTGAAGCTGTTTGCTGAAAACCGTCTTGGAAACAGTCTGGTCGTAAAAGAGATTGCAGACTTGAGCAGAAAAAAACGGGACAGCCTTAACCCGCTGGCTAATCTGATCTGCCACATTATTACTCGATGGCTTGACAAGCCGTTATCAAAAGAGACCATTTTATCCATTGTGAATACAGCAGAAAAGGCCCGGGCTGCCGGTCAGTACTGGATTGCTGCCGAAAATGCATTGCTTGCAAAGGCTGCCGGTGCTGATGAAAACGAGATTTTTACATGGGCCACTAGTTTCTTTGAAGAGGAAAAACTAAAATGTATCAGCACTTCCTCCCTTGATAATCTTAACAAATGGGAGCGTTCCCTCAATGCACTCATGTCACTTGGCACAAATACACAGACACAGAATGCCACTCAGAAGGCAACCCGTCTGATCTGGATTATAGAAGGCAACAACAAGTACATCAACATACAGCCACTTGAACAAAAACAGACTGCCAAGGGCTGGACAATCGGAAGAAATATCTCCCTCAGACGCTTGACAGAAGATGCAGTAAAACTGGATTTTCTGACCAGACAGGATATTAATGCTGCCGGGTGCATAAGCAAAAGCAATACATACAGCTACTATCCGCAGATAACTTATTCATTCAATACATTCAAAACCTTACAGGTGCTTTCAGGTCATCCCCTGGTCTTTAA
Source organism: Trichlorobacter lovleyi (assembly GCA_020721175.1). GTDB lineage: Bacteria > Desulfobacterota > Desulfuromonadia > Geobacterales > Pseudopelobacteraceae > Trichlorobacter > Trichlorobacter lovleyi_A. The sequence continues at coordinate 4,825 of DYNH01000011.1, forward strand.
CAAAAACAGGGAGCCACTTACAATTGCCAAGGGAGAGTTTCAGCTACAGGTAAAAAAGGGGGGCAAGGATCTTAATATTGATTTTTCACCAATGCCCGCTGACAAAACTGATACATTCTGGGTTTGGGAAGGAACTAACAGATTAATTCTGTACGAACCAACTGTTGAACAGCTTAAAATTGCGGCTATTGTTGGTAAAGGTCTTAAGGTGCCAGTTAATGCTGAAAAGCAGATTACCGCTGCTATTACCGCAGTTGCGCCACACGTTACAGTTCATTCTGATTTAACAACCAAGAGTGTTTCTGCTGAAACAGTCGAATCTGACAGCCGTTTACATATACTGATGCGTCCTGCCGGATCAGGGGTTTCTGTTGATGTTCGTATCCGGCCTTTTGGTGATATGGGCACCCTGTTTTTTGCAGGACAGGGGGGCAAAACTGTTATTACAGAAACTGGTGGCAAAAAGTTGCAGTGCAACCGTGATCTGACAATTGAAAAGCAGTATTACAAGCTGTTGATGGATGCCTGCCCTGCCTTTGAACTGTATGAAAATGATCACGATTGCTGGCGTATAGAAGACCCTGAAGAGGCAGTTGGCTTACTGGAAAATCTGCATGATCTAATCTTGAAAAAGCCGGAGGCCTTTGTGCTGAACTGGCCAGAGGGTGAACGTATCAAGCTGCGCGGTACAGCATCATGGCAGCGGCTTAAACTCTCAATAACCACCGGCAGTGACTGGTTCAGTTTACAGGGAGAACTTAAGGTTTCGGATCAGGATGTACTCTCCCTGCAAAGGCTGCTTGAACTTCTGCCAAACGCAAAAGGCAGATTCATCCAACTGGCTGAAGGTGAATTTCTTGCACTGACTGAAGATTTCAGGCGCCGTCTGGATGATCTGCACCGACTGCTTGACCGTCATGGCAAGGAACAACGTATACATATATTATCTGCCCCACTGTTGGAAGAGTCTCTGGCAGGTGCAGAAATCATAAAAGGTGACAAGTCATGGAAATCAGCCCTGGAACTTTTTAACAAGGCCCAGTCACTGCAACCTGTTGTGCCACCAACCTTTCAGGCAGAAATGCGTGACTACCAGCAGGAAGGGTACATATGGCTCTGTCGTTTGGCTCACTGGGGAGTAGGGGCATGTCTTGCAGATGATATGGGCCTCGGTAAAACCATACAAGCCCTGGCACTGCTTCTTAACCGCGCCCCCGGAGGACCTTCGCTGGTACTTGCCCCGACATCGGTCTGCCTCAATTGGGAGAGTGAAACTAGACGCTTTGCACCTACTCTAAATCCCCGCATCTTTGGCCCTGGCGACCGTAAACAGTTCATAGCTTCTCTACAACCATTTGATCTGGTGATCTGCAGCTACACCCTATTGCAGCAGGAGTCTGAACTTCTGACTGATGTTCAGTGGGAAACTGCTGTACTGGATGAAGCCCAGGCTATCAAGAACATGACAACAAAACGTTCTCAAGCTGCCATGCAACTGAAAGCCAGATTCAAGATAGCCACAACCGGTACTCCGGTAGAAAACAGGCTGGATGAACTCTGGAACTTGTTCCGTTTTCTCAATCATGGACTGCTTGGTTCACAAAACAGTTTCAATCAAAGGTTCGCCGTGCCGATTGAACGTGATAACAGCAAGACTGCCCGCACTCTGCTTAAAAAACTGATCAGGCCCTTCATCCTCCGACGTACCAAAAGTCAGGTGCTTGAGGAGCTGCCCCCCCGTACAGACATCATCCAGCGGATAGAGTTAACAGTAGAAGAAGCTGCATTTTACGAAGCACTCAGGCGAAAGGCAGTTGAAAAATTGGATACAAAGGATGAACAGGGGTCCGGCGAGCGGCAGATCAGGATACTTGCCGAAATCATGCGGCTCAGACGGGCCTGCTGCAGTCCACAACTGGTAATGCCGGACTGTGATGTACCGAGCTCAAAGCTATCGGCTTTTCTTGAGATTGTTGCTGAACTCAGAAATAACGGACATCGGGCCCTGGTGTTCAGCCAGTTTGTTGATCATCTTGCAATACTCTGTAAAAGTCTGGATAAAGAGGGGATCGAATATCAGTACCTGGACGGTTCAACCCCTGCAAAAGAAAGACAGAACAGGGTAAACGCCTTTCAGGCAGGAGCAGGCGACCTGTTTTTGATCAGCCTGAAGGCAGGTGGCACCGGACTTAACCTGACAGCAGCAGATTATGTGATCCATGTTGATCCCTGGTGGAACCCCGCAGTTGAGGACCAGGCCTCTGATCGTGCCCACAGGATCGGCCAGCAGCGCCCTGTTACGGTATACCGCCTGGTGGCTGCCAACACCATTGAAGAAAAAATTGTGGCCATGCATACACAAAAACGTGATCTGGCAAATTCCTTGCTAGAAGGGACTGAATCAGCAGCAAGGGTGTCGGCTGATGACCTGCTTGAACTGCTGAGAGAGGCAGGCTAAGCGATCAGCAGAATTTAATTCTGAAAACGGCATTTACAAACGCAACGCCGCTACGAACGCAAAGTTAATCATAATATTACGTAACTATTCAGAAATAGTGTCATTTCCGAGGGTGTAATCGGGAATCTGGTGTTGGTTCTAAAACCATATCCCCGATAGAGGCATTCGGGGATGACAGTCTTTTTTACAAGCACTGCCGATTATGCTGAGTAGTTACAAATACACACAGCTTTGGGGTTTTAAAAAAGGGGTTCATGATGAAAAATAAACTGCTGTTGATATTATTGTTGGGGGCATTGCTCTGGAATAATCAGGCAATTGCTACTGAAAAAGATGCTGCAAACCAGTCCGTTTTGTTGGAAAAAATAAAAAAGCTGGAACAACAGATCGCTGAGCTTACAGCATTAAAAATGAAAAAACAGTCAATTCCAGCCAAGCGAGATCAGTGTATGAAGGTAGTTGGGATTGAAAGCTATTGTAACTGCGTAGTGGAAAAGTTACCGGTGTCAGTGGATTATCATCAATTTGTCAGCCTGCTTCTTACACCTTCAAAGGAGTTGGGTTATGATGCCATGACTGCTGAGCAAAGAAAAAATATTGATCTGGCGTTAATCGCCTGGGCAAAATGTGTGGACTATAAAGGGCCAACGTCTGAAGGGTTTATTGATAGCCTGATGAAAAGGGATACACTCTTTTGATTGGTATCTAACAAATTGTTAAAACCTGCCTACCTTGCCCACCTTCTGGAGGGCAAGGTAGGCAGGTTTTAACGTTTGCCTTACAATTGCTTGGAGCAAATGATTATTTCTGGTAGCCAAGTTTGGAAGATATCTCTTCAGCAGACTTTATAGCCAGTGGTATCAGTTCATTGGTAACGCGCTCATCAGAAAAACGCATTGAAGGGCCAGATATGCTGACTGCGCCTATAATCCGTCTTGTATAGTCACGGATTGGTGCACCAACACATTTAACCCCTTCATCCAGTTCTTCATTATCAATTGCAAAACCCTGACCGGCTATGATGACCAGCTCTTTCTTAAGCTCTTCTCGATCTGCAATAGTGTTGCGTGTAAAGGTCTGTAATTCACGGTTAGGCAGGTAGTGGTCTATCTCTTCACTGCTCATGTAGGCTATCTGTACCTTACCTGCTGCTGTGCAGTATGCCGGAAGTCGGGAGCCAACCCTGGGCACAACGCGGACAGTCATGCTGGTTTCAACGCTGTCCAGATAAATAATATGGAAGTCTTTTAAAACTGCAATGTATGTGGTTTCATTACAGGTGTTAACCAGATCTTCTATCACTGGCCTTGACTGGCGCAACAGGCCCATCTGCTTGATAAATGTTTGCCCCAGTTCCAGGGTTTTCAAACCCAGACGATAGTTTTCAGTAACCTTATTCTGTTCGATATAGCCTCGGGATTCAAGTGTGGCCAGTAATCTGAACACATTGTTCTTATGCAATTTCAGACGCTTGGAGAGTTCTGTTACTCCAAGTTCGTCGGTTTCCCCATGAAACTGCTCCAGCAGATCAAGGGCATGGGATACTGCCTGAATCAGATATTCCGATTTTTCTTTTTTTGCCATGATTTAGATTCCTGGTGTGGCATATAGCCAAATTTGAGATGCGGGCAAGCGTTTTTCTAAAGTCCAAAAATCCTGTCATTCCATAAGGTAAAAGCCTGAATCTGATTTATAACTGCTTGAAACAAAGATCATATCTTCAGCAGAATTATCAGGGCATGACAGTTTTTTAGCAAAAGCCCAAGAGAAAACCCACAATTTTTAATAATATATAGAATCTTGTTTTATAATTGTCAAGTATGAATAATTGCATTATATTTTCTAAAATTAAGTTAATTTTTCAAATATCTGTAAAGTAAAAAAATAAAACAAACTGGAGCAGGCATGTTGAACCTTAGAAAAAAAATTCTGGTGGCAATTGATGGTTCGCCATACTCTGACAAGGCAGCCGAAGAAGCGGTACGGATGGCAGCAGGCAACAGGAGCCAGTTTAAAAGCAAAATCTTCGCGTTACTGGTTGTGCCTAATGCCCAAAGTTCAAGCTACTCTGATTTTGTTCCGGTCAAGCCATTGACTGAAACAGTCGAATGGGAGGAATTGCGTAAAAGAATTTTTTACATAATTGAAAAAAGTGCCGCAGAATATGATGTACCCCTTGAAATGATTGTTGAAGCCGGTGAACCTGCTGACAAGCTTGTGGAGTTTGCCAAGCAGGAGGAAGTAGATATAATTGTCATAGGAAGTTCCGGTAAAGGTCTCCTTGAGCGTCGTTTAAAAGGTAGTGT
>DYNH01000011.1:9688-24154 GCA_020721175.1 Trichlorobacter lovleyi
TGTCTGAAAAAAAAACGATTTTGCTTCTGGAAAAATTCAGACCCCAGGTAGCAGGTTTTTCCCAGTGGACCCATAACAGACATAAAACTCTTGCGTTGGCAAGACTTGTTAAAAAAAACATACCTGACTGTATTGTTCTGTTGGGTGGAGGCCATGCAACACATCAGGCAGAGTTGATTTTACAGAATCATCCCGAGGTTGATATTGTAGTAACAGGCGAGGCAGAGCAGACCTTGCCTGAACTGCTAGCTCTGTTGCGTTCAGGTGGCCTTACGGAACTTGTTCCAGGCCTGGTTATCCGGAAAAACGGAGGCATTCTAAGAACCGCTGCAAGCCCCCCCGTAAGAGACCTGGACAAACTTCCATTCGCTTCAATGTATCTCTATGAAGCCATTAATCTTAATGTTACCATGCAGGCAGAATTTATAAGCAGTTCAAGGGGATGTCCGGCTGCATGCAGTTTCTGCTCTTCACCCAGCTTCTGGGGACGCAAGGTACGCTATCGCTCAGTGGATTCTGTTTTGCAGGAAATCCGTTTTATCCGGGATAATTATGGCCTGATCTATTTTTCGCTACGTGACGATACATTTATGGCAGACCGACGCCGCACTGTTGAATTATGCCGTAAACTGATAGAAGACCGTTTAAACATCTTCTGGAACTGCCAGTCGCGCGCAGAGGGCATTGACCCTGAAACATTGGGCTGGATGCGCCGCGCCGGTTGCGAATGCATACAACTGGGGGTGGAATCCGGTTCACCTGAAATGCTGCAGTTATTGGGTAAGAAGATCCACCCCGGGCAGATCATCAAGGCATCAGGCGATATACACAGCGCTGGAATACAACTTTCAACCTTCCTGATTACAGGCATCCCCGAAGAAAAAGAAACAGACATGGAACAGACCATCAACCTGATCAGGCAGATTCAGCCTGATGACCTGCAGATAGCTCCTCTAGCCTACTATCCGGGTACAAGGCTTTTTGAAACGTCCGTTAAAAACAACAGACTTGATGCTGATATCTTTGAGATATGCACTGATGATGCAGTTCTGGCTGTTGACAATGGCCACCGGCTGGTTAAAAAAATGCTCTTAAAAACCGAGCGTTACCGTCACTCTCCCGATATCAGGCTTCTACTTGAAATCAATAAAAAGTCTGGATACAGTGCGGTTAATTCAATGCAGGCTGGTGACAAATATGCAGCAGAAGGCAAGATGAACCTGGCTGAAGAGCAGTATCAGCAGATATGCAGAAACGAGCCGGATCATCCCTGGGGATGGTATCTGCTGGGTGAACTTTATGAACAGACCGGCAAACCAGGCAAGGCTGCTAGAAGTTATCGCCGGGTTCTGGAACTTGTACCCAGACATGGCCCGTCTGCAGAACGCCTTAGTATTATGGATGCAAGGTAAACGTTTTAAAGACAGGGGTTACAGAGTTTTGCAGTACAGAGGTTAAGGCTGGACTGATCTTCCGTTCATGGAGAGATTGTCGAACCATGAACGGAAGACTTTTTAAAGGAACTAAGTTGAGGCTCTTTCAAAAGTCCCGAATTGTGTCATTCCGGCAGGCTTTAAGCCGGAATCCAGATTTTAACTAACTGAAAAGACTGGATCCCCGATAGAAACATTCGGGGATGACATTCTTTTTGAAAGTGGCTCAGTTGTCACTGATGATAATCCTCAGAAAACGGCGCTTGCCTATCTGGACAATATACTCACCTGGTACATTCAGCTCCAGATTGGTATTACCAACTTTTTCCCCGTTCAGCTTGACGCCACCCTGATCAATTGAGCGGCGGGCCTCACCGTTTGACTTGGTAAGACCTGCATCTGACAAGGCCTTGACCAGCAGTAACGGACATTCCGTACTCTTATAATCTGCCTGGGGCATTTCATCAGGTATCTCGTTCTCCTTGAATCTCCTGACAAAACTCTCTTCAGCCTCCTCACCGGCGCCAGCGCCATGAAAACGGCTTACCAGCTCCCTTCCCAATGCCTTTTTGGCAGCCATCGGGTGCAGAGTGCCATCTTCAATATCTGTTTTTAACTTCTCAATGTCTGCTATACTTTTATCTGACAGCAGCTCATAGTAACGCAACATCAGTTGATCAGAGATGGACATGACCTTACCGAATATCTCATCCGGGGCCTCACTGATTCCAATGTAGTTGCCAAGCGATTTAGACATCTTGTTTACACCGTCAAGGCCTTCAAGCAGCGGCATGGTCAGAACGCACTGGGGTGCCTGGCCCCATTCCCTCTGCAGTTCCCTGCCCATCAACAGGTTGAATTTCTGATCTGTACCGCCAAGCTCCAGATCAGCCTTGATTGCCACCGAATCATACCCCTGGATCAAGGGATACAGAAACTCGTGAATAGCAATCGGCTGCTGCGTTGTGTAACGTTTGTGGAAATCGTCCCGCTCAAGCATTCGGGCTACAGTGTATTTGGAAGCAAGTGCGATCATGCCGCCACAGCCGAGGTCATTCAGCCAGGAGGAATTGAACACAACCCTGGTTTTTTCAGGATCAAGTATCTTGAATACCTGCTCTTTATAGGTCTCTGCATTGCGAAGAACATCTTCCCGGGTCAGCACTTTACGGGTCTCGGATTTACCGGTCGGGTCTCCTATCATCCCGGTGAAGTCCCCGATCAAAAAATGTACGTCATGCCCTAACTGCTGAAACTGACGCAGTTTTTGTATCAATACCGTATGGCCAAGATGCAGATCCGGTGCAGTAGGATCAAAACCGGCCTTGATGATTAACGGACGTCCTGATGCAAGCTTGTCTTCAAGCTCTTTCTGGATCAGCAGCTCAACAGAGCCACGCCTGATAATTGCAATCTGTTCGGCAATGGTCATCATGGTTTTCAACTCCCCTTTTTCAGCTTTAACAGCTTATATTTACCCTTTCAATGCTAACAGCCTTGCCGGTGTTTACTTCTACCCCGATCACAACGGCGTTTATCCGCAAATCCTTTTTAGGCAGGTCAAACTTTATCGACTGTTGAGTCAGAAATCGCTGTATCGCCTGCTCCTTATCAACTCCAATTACTGAATCAAAGGACCCTGTCATGCCAACATCGGTGATATAGGCTGTGCCTTGCGGCAGGATACGTTCATCAGCAGTCTGTACATGGGTGTGAGTTCCGACCATAACAGATACCCTTCCATCTAGATACCAGCCCATTGATGATTTCTCAGATGTTGTTTCAGCATGAAAATCTACCAGTATTATTGATGTTTTTTCACGCAGCTTCAAAATCTCGGCATCAGCGCAGCGAAAGGGGCAATCAAGATTTTTCATATAAACCCGCCCCTCAAGGTTAAGCACTCCGACAGGTATACCTCCAGGGGTCTCAATAACAGTCGAACCGCGACCTGGCGCGCCGGGCGGATAGTTAAGCGGGCGAAGGAGCCGTTCTTCCCGATCCAGAAAACCGTTGTTGTCCTTTTTGTCCCAGATATGATTGCCGCTTGTCAGCAGATGAATTCCGTTACGATACAGGTCTGAAGCCGTATCTGGTGTAATACCGAACCCACCTGCTGAATTTTCACCATTGGCGATCACCAGATCCACAGCATGACGATCAACCAGCCTGTGAAGTTCACGGCTGATGGCCGTCCTGCCAGGTCTGCCAACGATATCACCTATAAAGAGAATACGAACCGACATGAATCAGATTTGGGGGGCTAAACAGTAACACTGCAAAAAATGGCCCCCCAGATTATCTCCTATCTGGCATACTCCGTTGCCCTGGTTTCTCTGATAACATTCACCTTGATCATGCCTGGGTAGGTCATTTCACTTTCAATCTTTTTGGCAATATCACGCGCCAGCAAGACTGACTGATCATCGGAAATCCTGTCACTGGACACCATAACTCTAATCTCACGACCGGCCTGTATCGCAAAGGACCCCTGTACACCTTCAAAAGATGTGGCTATCCGTTCAAGGTCTTCAAGCCTCTTCACATATGATTCCATCATCTCGCGACGCGCCCCCGGCCGTGCGCCTGACAGGGCGTCAGCCGCCTGCACCAGTACGGCCAGGATTGTGGATGGTTTCTCGTCTTCATGGTGGGCTGCGATGGCATGAACTATCTTGGATGATTCTCCATACTTGCGAGCCAAATCCGCACCAATTGTAGCGTGAGACCCCTCTATCTCGTGATCAACAGCCTTGCCAAGGTCATGCAGCAAACCGGCACGTTTGGCCTGTTTTACGTTTATACCAAGCTCTGCAGCCATTATACCGCACAGAAAGGCAACCTCTAGCGAATGCTGGTAGACATTCTGGGTGTAGGAAGTCCGGAATTTAAGTCGACCTATCAACTTTAGAACTTCGGGATGTATGCCGTGGACTCCCAAGTCAAAGGCTGCCTGCTCACCAGCTTCCTTGATTGTTTTTTCCACCTCTTCTTCTGATTTTGCAACAACTTCTTCGATTCTTCCGGGGTGTATACGCCCATCCGCAAGCAATTTTTCCAGCGAAAGCCTTGCGACTTCGCGACGGACAGGGTTGAAGCCGGACAGGATAACTGCTTCCGGAGTGTCGTCAATGATCAGGTCAATACCGGTAGCAGCCTCAAGTGCCCTGATATTACGGCCCTCACGGCCTATAATCCGTCCTTTCATCTCATCCGAAGGTAACGGTACTACAGAAACACATTTTTCAGAGACATACTCACCCGCATACCTCTGAATAGCTGAGGCAATAATCTCTTTTGATTTTTTTTCTGCTGTTTCCCTTGCTTCCTCTTCAATAATCTTAATCCGTTTGGCACCATCATGTCGGGCTTCACTCTCCATGGCTGCTATCAAGGAGTTCTTGGCCTCTTCAGAGGTCATTCCTGCAATATGTTCCAGTTTGGCCCTTTGCTCGCCGACCGATTTTGACAGCTCATCTTCCCTGGCTGCCATTAACTGCTCTTTTGTTGTTAAGTTTTGCTCTTTTTTAAGCAGATCCATCTCTTTCTGATCCACAAGAGCTGACTTTTTGTCCAGGTGTTCCTCTTTCTGCTGTAAACGTTTTTCCTGTCCCTGAATCTCCCTCTTTTTCTCTTTTAATTCACCTTCTGCCGCCTCTTTGGCTGCAATGGCCGCATCTTTTGCCTTTAGTTCTGCTTCTTTTGCAATGTTGTCTGCTTCTCGCTTGGCATCCTCGAGCAACCTTACAGCCAGTTCTTCAGCCTGGGTTACAATCCCTTCTGTACTTTTGCGCCCAAACCGGTGACCAGCAAAATATGCTGCACCCGCGACTGCAATAATCACCAGGGCCATGACGATACTGGTTAGAGTCATACCGCCTCCTTCTCTATATGTTAATCCGGTTTAATACCGGTTCCTGCTTCCTGTCCTCCTGTAATTATTAAACGTTGGTCAGTTACTATGGAGTGCATCCTTACATCAGACTTATCTGACGGGATGGAGTTTAGCACTTGAAAATCATGACATAATCCAACAAAAAAATGATCGGCCGGAAGAGTCCACAAATAACGGTCGTAATACCCCTTGCCAAAACCTATCCGTTGCCCGTTCAGATCAAAGGCAACACCCGGAACAACAATAATATCCGCTTTGGCTTTAACATAACTGCTATTTTTCAAATCCGGCTCCAGGATGCCAAAAGGCCCGGGAATCAGTGTGTCCAGATCACTCACCTCGATAAAGATCAGGTCGTTGCCTGAAACCGCTGGATAAACCACTTTCTTTCCAAAATATCTGGCTTTGTTGAACAGCAGTTCTGTCCCAATCTCATTTTTAACTGGTGAATACAAGGCTATGCATTTGGCCCTGCTGAAAAATGGTAATCCGATCAGGCGTTCCTGCGCTGCAATACTGGCAGTTTTCCATTCAGCCACTTCTAGGGAGGCACGACGTTTCAGCATCTCTGAACGCAAGGACTTTTTTGATCTGTATCCAGACATAAACTTTAAAATACTCACCAGGATGGATTCGCTTCAGGTCTCAAACAGGGAGGAATAAGGGAAGAAGAAGTGATTTTACTAACCGCCCCTTTCATTCATTTGGGGATATATAAGCCATTGCAGTTATCAGACCGAGGCACAACTGCTAAACTAAATAAATTCATGCATTTATTTCGTTGCTATATATCAAGTCTCCCTGAAGAGACAAGGTGTATCAAATGCCGAGTCCAGTTTGTGAAGAATTTTTTTTACTCTTGCTTCAACCTCCGGCGTTTCAGCCTGTTGAGAAACCAGCTCCAGGTAAGACTCGGCCAGATTTAGCAACGCAAGAGTAATAACCAACTGTGGATCAGCAGTGGTAAGCCTTGAGCTGATACTTTCAATACGGGCGTTTACAAAAGCCTCGATTTTCCGGATGGTATCATCAGAAGCGGTGCTGCGGACCGGAATCTCGCGCCCGAGTACAGTGACCCGATGGGCCTTCATCCTGCTTTCACACGCCTTCTAGTTTACTGATAATTGCGTCAATACGCACTTTCAGAGCTTCTCTTTCCTCCATAAGGCGTTTATTTTCGGCTTCCATCGCCTGCTTTTCCTGTTTTACAGCAGCATAATCTGCCAGCAGGTCGCTGATTTTTTGCTCAAGTTTCTCAAAAAGTTCTGATTCCATATATGTATCTCCTTCTAAAAGTACAGAAATATATTGATTTGTCTGTATAAAGTCAAGACCCATTTGGGCTGGAAGCACCCTGCTGTGTCTGTTATGGGATCTGGAAGAGTGCATCTACAAAATCCTTCGGCTCAAACTCCCTTAAGTCATCAATTCCTTCACCTATTCCGATGTAACGTATCGGCAGGGCAAATTCATATGAAACGGCAACTACTATACCCCCTTTGGCTGTGCCGTCCAGCTTTGTCATTACTATACCGGTTACTCCGGCAGACTCCTTGAAAAGCCTGGCCTGGGAAAGTGCATTCTGCCCTGTAGCCCCGTCCAGTATCAGCAAGGTCTCGTTTGGAGCGCCAGGTATTTCTCTCGCAATTACCCGCCTGATCTTTTTCATCTCTTCCATAAGGTTTACTTTGGTGTGAAGACGCCCGGCTGTATCTATAATCAGAATCTCACTACCTCTGGCAATGGCCGCCTTGCAGGCGTCAAAAGCTACTGCTGAAGGGTCGGCCCCTTCCTGGTGGCGAATAACTGCCACTCCAGCCCTTTCCCCCCAAATTTCAAGCTGTTCTGCTGCAGCAGCGCGGAAGGTGTCTCCTGCAGCAAGTAATACCTTCTTTCCATCTGCTGAAAATTTAGCGGCCAGTTTGCCAATGGTTGTTGTTTTGCCAACACCATTTACACCAACTACAAGAATTACAAAGGGTCCTGTGCTATTGATTTCAAGTTGAGCATGATGCGCCATCAGCCTTGCAAGCAGCTCCTCCTTAAGAGCCTCCCTCAATGCCCCCCCGTCCTTCAGCTCATTTCTGGACAGCCGTTGTTCAAGGTTGCGGATCAGTTCTACCGTAGTCTTTACTCCGATATCAGAGGTGATCAGAATCTCTTCCAATTCCTCAATCGTGTCGGCGTCAATCTCTTTTTTCCCTAATACCAGGGCGTCAATTCTACCCACCAGGCTATCAGTGGTCTTTTTCAACCCTTGTCGGAGACGTTCAAAAAAACCGGCAGGTTTGCTGGTTTCTTCTTTTAGAGTTGTTACAACGGGACTTGTCTTCAGTTCTTCAACCGGTTCAGACTCCACAGTTTTTGGGGGCTCTTGTGACAGTTCCGACGTATTGCCGGTAATTTTATTAAAAATATTGAGAAAGAACCCTTTTCTCTCTTCAGACATCATATCTCCTTCTTTAAAAGTGCCACGGTCTTTTTTAAACAATAACTTGCAATCCCTACAGGGCATCTCCTATCAACCAGCAAAACAACGAAGTATTCAGAATTGATTGCACCTGTCAGCAATATAAGCTTGTCAGTTGTAACTGCAAGTTCTTCTATAGCCCCGGGCAATTTAGTGTTATATGTATCATGGAGCCTTGACATCATGATTTGCAAATGTGCTGCTACAAACCGGATGTCGTAAAGCTCGCTGTCGCATTGGTACTGAACAGACTCACCTTCCCAGTCAACAATTATGGCACCCACAGCACAAGGCACTGAATCCACCAAGCCCTTCAAAATAGCAAGAAACGGCATTGTAAGCTCCTTGCAGATGCAAAGTATCAAGATTTATCATGCTATAAATAGCTTAATCTATTGAGCCTCTTTCAAAAGTCCAAAATTGTGTCATTCCGGCAGGCTTTTAGCCGGAATGACAATCTTCGATGTTGTACTGAGTAGTTATCTTTTTTAAAGCACTTCATTTTCAAACCAGTTAAATAGCAGAACAAACAGCCTAATGCAACCTTACAGAAACCAGCCTGGAAGTCCCCGGCTCTTCCATTGTTATACCGTAAAGAGTGTCAGCCACTCCCATGGTTGTCTTGTTATGGGTTATGATAATAAACTGTGACACAACACTCATCTCCCTCACCATTTCATTAAAACGCCCGATATTTGCATCATCCAGCGGGGCATCAACCTCATCTAGCAGGCAGAATGGTGTCGGTTTAATCAAAAAGATTGAAAAAATAAGCGCAACAGCAGTAAGTGCCTTTTCACCACCGGAAAGCAGCATCACGTTTGACAGTTTTTTACCCGGAGGCTGGACAATGATCTCAATTCCTGTCTCCAGCAGGTCCTGTTCGTCGGTAAGTTTCAGCTCTGCCCGTCCACCGCAGAAAAGGCGAGGGAATACCTCCTGAAACTTCCCGTTTATAAGCGTAAATGCCTCAAAAAAACGTTTGCGGGTTGTCCGGTTGATTCTGTTAATTGCCTGCTGGAGATCATTCAGCGACTCCTCAAGGTCTGTTTTTTGTGAAAAAAGAAAATCATAGCGCTGCTGCATCTCTGTATACTCTTCTATGGCCATCAGGTTCACTTCACCCAGTTCATCAACCTGCCGTTCCAATTCTGTCTGTCGAACCCTTGCAGCAAACTCATCCAGTTGATGGTTTACAAACCTTTCCCTGACATCCTCCAGACAAAGACGATGTCGTTCCTGCAGGCACTGCTCAATATGCTCATACTGCAAACGGATAGCAGACAACCTTAAAGAAAGTTCGTTATGTTGCCTGCGGGCAGTTTCAAATTCTTCGCGACGCTGATGTTCTTCAAACTCAAAGGACTCAAGCTGTGCTGAAAATGCAGTATACTGCTGACGAACAACCAGCATCAATTCATTTTGCTGAAGTTGCTGGTCAAGCAGATGGTTCAGTTTCTGTTCATCCGCCTCTATTCGTCTGTCCAGTTCAATCAGTTCAACCTCGGCCTGTTTTTTTTCAAAAGTCAGACTTTCAGTTCTTATTTCATACTCAGCCACTTGTGAAGCAAGAGAGGTGACTGTTCGGTGATTTGCATCTGTCTGCTCTCTAAGTTTAGCCACTTTTATCCGTTCTGATGTCACGGCTTCACGTGCTGTAGTCAAGGCAAGACGTCTTTCCTCTATCAAATTCTTGAAAACTTCAGAAGACTCTTCCAATTGTTTGAGCAGCAGTTCGGCTTTTTTCTGTCCGTCCTCCACCTCTGCCAGTTCCTGTTTCAGTCCTGTCCGTTCTTCATCCAGCGCAGCTTTTTCAAAAGCCAGCAGGCGAACCTGTTCATCAAGCCGATTCTCCTCTGTCCGGCACTGTTTCATATCTTTATCAAGTACTGCCATAATCAGTTCAAGTCCATGAAGACTACTGCGAGCTTGCTGTATTTCCTGGGCTACATCAAACAGTTCTGTACGTAAATCATCTCTGTCCGATTCACTTGATTTCAATTCATCACCCAGGCTTTTAACCTGTAACCCAAGCATCCTGATTTGCCGTTTATTCTGAATAATGCCAGATTGAGCTGCATCAGCAGAACCACCGCTGATCGTGCCATCAGGACTAACCACCTCTCCCGCTGCCGTAACAAAGCAGAGTTCTGGATGTTTGTTTCTCAAGTTTAATGCTTTTTCTAAACTATCTGTCAGATACAGATTGGCAAGCATGACGTTGCCTGCAAGCAATGCATTATCATCAAGCTCCACCAGTGAAAGCAGGGGGGTTGCACCGTCAATGATCTGCTGTGTGGTAATATCTTCTTTATTTGGACACACAAACCTGGCGCGTCCGCCAGAGCATTGCTTCAAGTAATCTATAGAGGCAACAAGGCTCTGCTTATTACTACATATAATTGTCTGGACCTTTTCTGCCAGCGCCGCATCAACAGCAACCTCAATGTCTTCAGAAACCATAAGCCCATCAGCAAGTGTACCCCTAAACTCCTCACGTAACGATGAATCGGTCATCAAAAGCCTTACCCCCTGCCCGTATCCTGCAAACTTTGCTTCAAGCTCCTGTAGCGACAAAAGCCGTGAACGGCTATTACTCAACTGTTCACGACAGCTTTCAACCTGCTTTTCAAGCTCTGGAAGTTTTGCCTTAAGCAGCAACTCCTGTTCAACAAGCAGTGCCAACTCTGTTTCCAGTGCTTTGAAATCCAACCCTTTAATATTTAACTCCCTCTCTGTCTCCAAGGTTCTTTTTCTGGTTGCTTCCATTAAATCGTAAAGTTGAGTCTTATCCCTTTTCAGACGTTCAAGACGTTCTGCTGACAAGGACAGTCTTTTATAAGCTTCCGCATAACGTGTCCTGTAATTGGAAGCCTCGTTGGCAACATTGAAAAGCTGGTGTCTTTTACTGTCAAACTGACGATTTAACTCATCAAATTCCAGTTCCTGTCCTTTATGATCTTCTGCAAGGCTTAAGAGCCCTGTTTCTGCAGTGGCCAGCTCTACTGCAGATTTCTGAAGCTGTTGTTTCAGTCTTGCCAGTTCTGCATAAAGTGAGCTTTTTCTGGTAACAAGAGTCTCTATTTCGATATCAAACCTTACAAGTCTCTGATGAATAACATTGTGCTCCTTACGGCAGAATGTCAGGCTGCTTTCTACTGCAACAGCCTCATTTTTTAGTATAAAAAGTTCTTCCTGCTGGATATTCAGTGTTTTCTCTGCTTCAAGCATTTCCGTACGACACAGTTCCACCTTGTTCCTGGACTTTACAGAAACATTAACCGCCTCCTCAATCCCCTGATTCAGCTCAAGCATCTGCTGATTTATCTGCTTAATCTCTGAATCAAGGCCGTTTGCCTGATTTAGTGTAAACAGCATATCTATTTCACGCAACTCTTCACGATAAAGTCTGAATTTTTCAGCCTTTTGTGCCTGTCGTTGCAAGTTGTTCAGTTGCCGCTTGATCTCACCTATCAAATCCGACAAGCGCAAAAGATTCTGGCGGGTGGCATCTATCTTCTTTAATGCAAGCTGTTTTCTTGTTTTGTATTTGGTAACCCCGGCAGCCTCTTCAATCAGCAATCGCCTCTCCTCAGGCCTTGAATGCAGAATCTGGGCAATCTTTCCTTGCTCTATAATCGAATAGGCCTTGGTACCTACCCCTGTGTCCATGAACATCTCTGAAATATCCATTAATCTGCAGGGGGTTTTGTTGATCATATATTCACTTTCACCCCCACGAAACAGCCTGCGAGTCAACTGAATCTCGCTAAACTCCAGATATTTTGCCGGAGCCCGGCCATCTTCAGTGGAAAACACAAGGGAAACCTCTGCCAGTCCCAGAGGCTTGCGATCCTGGCTACCAATAAAAATTACATCTTCCATTGCCTTTCCACGAAGGCTTTTTACAGACTGCTCTCCCATACACCAGCGTATCGCATCAACTATATTGGATTTACCACAACCGTTTGGACCAACAATGCCCGTAACGCCCTGCTGAAAGTCCAAAACAACCTTATCGGCAAATGATTTGAAACCGCTTATTTCAAGTCGCTTGATTTTCATGGTATCTTGATAATGTATAACCTATTGTATTTACGTATAAGCTCTTGTATAGCGTGTCATTATAATGTTGCATATTTTCTCTGTACTGGTTACTATCGGGTTACTGAACTGGTTACTGCGAGGTGCGCTATGCCGAAGCTGAAATTGATAAAAACCGAAATTGACATAATACCTTCTATAGAGAAAGGCCAGGTTGACTATTACGATACAGACCTTCACGGTTTCGCTATACGGGTTACACCGGAATCTAAAACTTTCATGGTGTATCGGCGGATAAAAGGACATGCCGGCAAAACGTATATCCCTATTGGGCAATATGGCCCTTACAGTGTTTCCCAGGCGCGGAAACTGGCAAAAGATTATATCTACCAGATGGATCGCGGTATCAACCCACATCCTGCCAAACAGCTACAGGTTGAGACAATAACACTCCAGGAACTTTTCAGCAAATATCTTGCCACCAAAAAGACGTTGGCCCCTGCTACTCGATACCAATATGAATCATGGATTAAGAACTGTTTTCAAGACTGGCAGCGGCGCGATGTTACAGACATAACTGGTAGCATGGTACTTGAACGGCTTGACAAGCTTGAGGGCACTAAAGGCAAGGGACAAGCCCTAAATGCAGTCAAACTGCTTAAGTCCATGTTCACTTTTGGCATGGCTGTTTACCCTGATACTATATCCAGAAACCCTGTTGATGCTGTAAGGGCGGTAAGGGAAAGGAACTGGACTGACAAGACCCGACGCACTACTTTCATTAAGCCGGATGATTTACCGGCGTGGTTCAAGGCTGTTTCAGAATATAGTAATCCAAAAGGGCGGGATTATATGCTGCTGTTGCTCTATACCGGATTACGGAGGAATGAAGCTGCGCGGCTGAAATGGAGTGACCTTGATTTTAAGAACAAGACCTTTACCTTTATCCCTGAGAAAAAGCCTGGGGACAATCCTGAAAAGAATCGGGTTACTATGCCGATGTCAGTACAGCTCTACAGGTTGCTGTTAAAACGACGGGCAGTTGGTTATGAAAACGAATACATCTTCCCAGGTAAACACCCCTCCCCGTTTCTGAGTAACCCTGACAATTACAAGCGGGATATTATAGCCACAACCGGCATTCAATTCTGTTTCCATGACCTGAGACGTACCTTTATCACCGTTGCTGAAAGTCTTGACATTCCTCATTACAGCCTGAAGGCCCTGTTAAATCATAGTATGGGAAATGATGTTACCGGAGGGTATATCCAGATTACAACAGAGCGATTACGGGAGCCTATGCAGAAGATTGCAGACAAGATTATGGAACTGGCTACTGCTGAACCTGTAATGGAGAATCAAGAGCAAGTAGCGGCTTGAACAGAGGGGGAGCGACTACCAGGGTAGCCTGTTAAAACGAGGTGGTATATTGCCACCCCCTTACAATGTTGACTTGATACTGATAAAAGGTATACGGTGCTGTTATGGCATGGAGAGTGACATTACACAGAAAAGCAGAAAAGCAGACACGCAACATGCCGAAAGCGGCACTTGCTGCATTATTTGAACTGATGAACAGTATCCGGCAATTTGGCCCTACACGTGGAGACTGGCCAAACTACGGAAAACTTTCCGAAAATAAGTATCACTGCCACCTGAAGAAGGGTAATCCAACGTATGTTGCTGTCTGGATTGAAGATAAGCAACACGTTACAGTTGAGGTGATTTATGCAGGCACACACGAAAAAGCACCATACTAATGACCCTCTTGTGTCCATGAAACTGAGGGTACACAGAAGCAATGTTGAGCGGATCAAGGGCTATATTGCCCAGATTGAACCGGCTACAGATACCACCATAAGCATTGACGATTTCTACTCCAAACACTTTGAAGGCCAACAGCAATCGGCTGTCAGTCTGCGCGGGTTAAGGTATCGTGAAGATATAACGCAGCGGCGGCTTGCAGAAATCACCGATATTCCGCAGCGGCATATCAGCGAAATGGAAAATGGCAAGCGTCCCATCGGCAAAGAGACGGCCAAAAGGCTTGCGGAAGCACTTAACAGCGACTACAGGACGTTTCTATGAGGCAGGAATACTAGGTAGCCTGTAAAAATCAGGGGAAAGTTACAGGCAGGAACACTCGTAAAACTTTAGATACCACCATAAGCATTGACGATTTCTACTCCAAACACTTTGAAGGCCAACAGCAATCGGCTGTCAGTCTGCGCGGGTTAAGGTATCGTGAAGATATAACGCAGCGGCGGCTTGCAGAAATCACCGATATTCCGCAGCGGCATATCAGCGAAATGGAAAATGGCAAGCGTCCCATCGGCAAAGAGACGGCCAAAAGGCTTGCGGAAGCACTTAACAGCGACTACAGGACGTTTCTATGAGGCAGGAATACTAGGTAGCCTGTAAAAATCAGGGGAAAGTTACAGGCAGGAACACTCGTAAAACTTTCTACGCTAGGCATAAAAAGCATAAAAAGCATAATAAGTCCCCCCACCCCCCCCCTTAGTATGCTTAAAACGCTTAATATGCACAGTAGTACAGAAAATGCAGGGGGACTTAAGAGTAAAACCACTAACGCCACTAAAGCCACTAACGCCATGATTGCCTTT
>DYNH01000131.1 GCA_020721175.1 Trichlorobacter lovleyi
CAGCGAATAAGAGATTTGAAAGATGCGCTTAGTGGCTAAACTTATCAACTTGGAAACCTGACCCCATTGACCTCTTGAAGTTCTTGATGCCACAGAAAGCATCAAGCATCTGATCAAGAAAAGTGCGGATACCAGCTCTATTCATCTGCAATCCCTGCAGGAAGGTATGACTAGCCTGAAACATGATGGCATCATCAAGGTATTTCAGGGCTTGACTGATTACACGAAGTCAGGAGAGTTTGTATCAAGTAAGTCGGGCATCAGAACAGATGATGCATTTGAAAAACAAATATGAAACAGAAACCGGTTTTAGAAAGCACACATTTTGTATCTGCCTGCCCTCCCCTCCACAACATTTAGTACAGTTTTTAAAATTATCATATAACTTTATAAAAATTATTGACAAAGGTACAAAAAGCTATACATATCAGGTTACTTGTCAATGTTATGGAAAAAATATGAAAATACCAAACAAGGTAAAGTTATTGAGGGAAAAATTAATGAGCAAATCTGAGCTTGCCCGCAAGGCAGGTATTTCAACTGTAACAGTTGATCGGATTGAGCGTGGTGAGAGTTGTCGCCTGGAGACGATGCGTAAGATTAACCTTGCCCTTGGCTTAACGCTGGAGGACAGGGTTCAGGTATTCCAAGAACAGGGATAACAGGTAAAAGTCATGTTTGGATTATTCAGCAAAAAAAAAGACCTGATCGGAATTGATATAGGATCTAGTTCGGTTAAACTTGTTCAGTTGCAACCTTCACGCGAAGGATATCAGTTGCTGAACGCAGCAATCATGCCACTGCCTTCTGAGGCTATTGTTGATAATACACTTATGAACAGCAATGATGTCTCAGAAGCTTTAAAAACGTTAATATCCAGCCTCGGCATCAAGACAAAGGACGCTGCCTGTTCCATATCTGGTAACGCGGTAATCATACGCAAGATAATTCTGCCAACCATGACAAGCGATGAACTGGAAGACCAGATAAGCTGGGAGGCTGAACAATACATTCCTTTTGATATAAAGGATGTGCATATTGATTTTCAGATTCTTAACCCTGATCCGATAGACCCGTCAAAGAGCCATGTATTACTAGTGGCAAGCAAGAAAGAAATAATTAACGACTATGTTTCTGTCTTTACCAATGCAGGTCTCAACCTGAGTGTAATGGATGTGGACTCATTTGCTGTACAGAATGCTTTTGAACTGAATTATGACAGTAGTGATGATGTTCGCGCCCTTATAAATGCCGGGGCTGGTGTTATAAACATTAATGTTGTCAGGGGGGAAACATCTCTCTTTACCCGTGATGTACAAATGGGCGGTAACCAGTATACAGAAGAGATTCAGAAGCAGCTTGGTGTAAGCGAACAAGAGGCTGAAACCATGAAGATGCTCGCATCTGAACATCAGAATGGACCACTGGCAGAGGTTATACAACGGGTCAATGAGTCTCTGGCACAAGAGATTCGACGTTCTGTTGATTTTTACAACTCAACTGCATCCAATGATGATCGGATTATAAGTGTCAGCATGAGCGGGGGTTGCTCAAAAATGGCAGGACTCAAAGAATCTGTATCCGCCAAACTGGGAATAGATGTTGATATTCTGAACCCGTTCCAGAAGATTAAATGGAATGATAAGGATTTTGATCCTGAATACCTTCAGGAGATCGCACCGTTGATGGCAGTAGGTGTCGGGTTGGCCATACGGAGGGTTGGGGATAAATGATCAGGATAAACTTACTCCCGGTTCGTGCCGCTAAAAAGAAAGAAACAGCACTTCAGCAGATATTTATTTCCGGCTTCAGTTTTATTCTGGTGCTGGTGATAGTGCTGTCTCTCTGGGGCTGGAAGATAGCCAAGATATCAACTGTAAAAAATGATATCACAGCCGCAGATGCAAAAAACAAGGAACTGCTGATCAAGATCGGCAAACTTAAAGACACAGAAAAGCTTAAAGCAGAAGTAACCAAAAAACTTGATGTGCTTAACCAGCTTAGAAAAAACAAGACCGGTCCTGCAACCCGGCTTGCAACCCTGAGTGATGTAACGCCCGACCAGCTCTGGCTGGAAAAATACAAGGAAAACGGAAGAGATATAAGTATTTCCGGATTTTCAACCAACGAAGAGTTGATAGCCCAGTTTATCAGAGCCATTGAGGCATCTCCAGAATATGAAAAAGTAGAGCTGCTGGTGTCTGAACAGAGGGATGTAAGCGGCAATAAACTGAAACATTTTGATCTGACCTTCAAGATTGAAACACCCGGGCAGCCCCAAAAATAAAAGTGAGACACTGACTGGTTAAAGGTACAGACTATGGATCCAAATGTTGAGAAGATACTTAAACTGCCAAATAAACAGAAGATAGGAATTCTGGCGGCAGTACTGCTGATTGAAGCGGCTGTCTTGGTATGGTTTTTATATATGCCAAAGCACAAGCTGTTAATAGAGTTGAAGGCACAGCATCAAAAACTGCAGGAAGAGGTTGTAAAAAATACAAACACTGCCAACAACCTCTCAAAGGTAGAAAAACAGTATACAGAACTTAACATGCAGCTTGATAAGGCACTGACCGAGTTGCCTAATTCAAAGGAAATCCCTTCCCTGCTGACCAGTATTACCGCAACAGGTAAAAATGCCGGCCTGGAATTTCTGGTATTCAGACCAAAACCAGAGGTTGTAAAAGATTTTTTTGCCGAAGTGCCTGTTGATATAACAGTTTCTGGTTCTTACTATAGCGTGGCAAATTTCTTTGCAGCAGTTGCCAGCCTCCCGCGAATTGTAAATATTGCCAATGTTGATTTTACAGAAGTAAAGAACGTCAACAACCGAATGATGACCAAAGTAAACTGTCTTGCTACTACGTATCGGTTCCTGGGCAAGGAAGAAATCAATAATGACAAGAACAAACCAAAAAAATAATATCTTTAGCGCCAGGTTGTTACCAGTCTTTATAACCTGTTTTGTACTTGCCTTTTCAGGATGCAAGAAAAAGCAGGAAGAACCTCCCCCACCCACACCTCCTGTCAAGCCTAAAGTGGTTGTACATAAGGCAATAAGTTCTGCCAGCCCTAATCTGTTGCAGGCAAATCAGTTGGATTTCAGTACAAAAAAAGACCCGTTCAAGCCATATGTAGCTGTAAAAACCGCAAACCTGGCAGAATTGGCCAGACAAAAAAAAGCAATGAAAACAGAATTGCCGATACATAGCTATGACGTATCACAGTTCAAATTGATTGGCACGGTTGTTGACCCCAAGGGTAACAAGGCAATGGTGGTTGATCCAGCAGGCAAAGGTTATGTCTTGAGACTTGGCATGACCATTGGCAAGAATGAAGGTAAAATCATCAAAATTTTTCCCAATGGCATTGAAGTTCTTGAGCAGTTTTATGATGACAACAATAAAATTCGCAAAGAGACAATCAGAATTCCCTTGCTGCGGAAACCGTAAGGAGTGTTACAGATGAAATGGATTATCAGAATTAAGTCACTGGCTGCCATGGCCTTCTGTATCATTACAGTTACAGCGGTCTGCTTTGGAACAGCAACAGCGGCTCCAGACAATGAGAAACATGCAGTGAACCAGGCATTGATCAAGTCTGTGGAGCCACAAGGTTCAGGAACCGGATTTGAGCTGGTTGTTGCTGTTTCTGCCCCTGTTGCCTATACTAGTTACAAGACAACATCCCCTGATCGTATGGTGATAGATTTTTCACAGACCATACCAGCGGAATCACTTAATGCACTTTCTTTGAATCAAGGCCCTGTAAATGGAGTAACAATAAAACGGTTTGATACTGACGCAGGCGTATTGACCCGGATGGAAATATTTTTAACCCAGAAGATTGAACCGTTAATAGCTCCTTCACCGGACAAAACCGGTGAGCTGCGGATAAGTTTTCCCGGCTATACACCAGAGACCACAGAGGTATCTGCAAAAAAAGACACACTGGATACAGCCCAATTACCTGAACAGTCTCCTGACAAAATTACGAATGAAGCAAAAAATAATCCTACACAGATAAAGTCAGAAGTGCAGTTTAAACCAGCTTCTGAGCAAAAATCCGAAACAGGGGATCATCCCAGTATAACTGATGTTGTTGCCAGTCAAGATGCGATCTCAATTGTGATAACCGGAGGCGCTGTTAATGAATTCAAGACCTTCAGGCTTAACAAGCCTGAAAGGGTTATTATTGATCTGCCAAATGTCAAGGCAGGCACACTAAACAAGCTGATACAGTTAAACAATGCCGGGGTTTCCACTGCCAGAATTGGAAGCTACCCTGACAAGGCAAGGATTGTGCTTGATGCTATTAACGGCACGCTTCCTGACGCGATCATAGAAAAGACTTCTGACGGTTTAAAGGTACAATTTCCGACCGGTGCTAAAAAAAGTCCGTCTGCTTCTGCTGCATCATCAGTCGGAGCCGGAGCGACTTCAACTGAAAGTGTTAAGAATACTGCTACTAAAACCGAATCTGCCCCTGCTGTTCCAGCCAAAATAGTAGAAGTCAAAAAAAATGAGCCTGCTGTTATTCAGAATAAAAAGGCAGCCAGTCCTGCCAGGGTTCCAATACCTTTTGCAGTTTCACAGGTACAGGCAGTTGATTTCCAGGTCTTTGAACAATTTACAAGGGTTACTGTAAAGGCCAGTAGTGAGCCTGTTGTTGATAATCCGGTAAAACAACCAGGGACTATCTCCTTTAGAATCAGAAATGCACAGTTACCCCGCTCACTACAACGCTCTTTTGAGACACGTGATTTCATAACACCAGTTTTGAGAATAACACCGGTTCAAATTCAGACTAAATCTGGCAAGGATGTCATGATCAGGGTAGCCATGCGTTCTGACGCGCCGTTTGAGTTCAGTCGTGAATCAGATCTGCTCTATCTTGATTTGAAACATTCTGAAGAGATTGGTTTGAAGATCAAAGCCAAAGCTGCGCAAACAGCTCAAACAGTTGCTAAAAAATCTGACACTCCCAAACCTGTTACCCCACCCCCTGCCGCAGCATCGGACAAGTCTTCCAAAACCGTTGCTAGCTCTCAGAAGGCCGCTGAACCCACTGTTTCTGCTACTCCAGCAGCCGCAACGCCAGTGGATCAGATCATTAAGGCAGGTGAGACTTCAGTTGCTACGGGCAGGCATGAATACACAGGCCGCAAGGTTACACTGGAATTTGCTGATGCTGAGGTTCGTAAAATTTTTCAGCTATTATCCGAGGTTAGCAATAAAAACTTTGTGCTTGGCGATGAAGTCACCGGTACCATTAGCCTTAAGCTTGTAAACGTACCCTGGGATCAGGCCCTTGATATTATTCTGGACACCAAAGGACTGGACAAACGTGAAGAAGGCAATATTGTACTTATCAGGGGCAAGGGTAAATTTAAATCCCTTCTTGACGAAGAGGTTGAAATTCGTAAGGCAGCGCTAAAGGGTGAACCACTTATTACTGAGATGTTTGACATCAACTATGCTGATTTGGCAAGTATAACAACTCAGTTTAATGCCCTCAAGACAGATCGCGGAATGATCACACAAGACCTGCGTACAAACAAGATAATTGTAAAAGATGTCAAGGTAGCAATTGAAGACATGAGAAAAATACTCAAAAGCCTTGATATACCAGAAAAACAGGTAATGATAGAGGCACGTATAGTTGAGGCATCAACATCATTTACCCAATCACTTGGAGTAAACTGGGGTATCCACTACCGTGACGGTTCAGGTTCCATAGCCGGTATTAATTCAATGGATACAAGTTTTGGCGGTTTGGCCTCAAATGTACCTCCTGCTACTGGAGTCAGCGGTTCTCCTGGCGGTTCAGCAGGTATCTCGTTTGGAACATTAAGTAGTAACATCAAGCTTGACCTCCGTCTTAACGCTGCTGTCAGCGCAGGTATGGTGCGAATAGTGTCCACTCCAAAAGTCGCCACACTTAATCACAAATCAGCCAAGATTACCCAGGGGCAGCAGATACCCTATACATCCTCAACATCTGACAAGGTAGAAACCAAGTTTGTTGAAGCAGCCCTGGCCCTTGAAGTAACCCCTCACATAAACCCTAACGGCACCATTGTAATGAAGATTGACGCAAAAAATGACGCACCAGGCTCCCAGGGCAGCCCCCCGCCCATCAACAAAAAACAGGCAACAACAGAAATGATGCTGCGTGATGGTGAGACAACCGTTATCGGTGGTATTTACGTAGAATCTGAGTCAAACTCGGATGACGGTGTGCCGTATCTTAAGGATATACCGTGGTTCGGCGGACTTTTTAAATCAACGGATCAAAAACGTAACAGAACTGAATTACTGATCTTCATAACACCAAGAATCATAAACACCAATCCGTAATACAGCAGAGACTCTTGCAAAAGTCTGAAAATTTGTCATTCCGGCAGGGTTCAGGCCGGAATCCA
>DYNH01000132.1:0-5205 GCA_020721175.1 Trichlorobacter lovleyi
CTCCTCGGCATCGCCCTGATTGCCTGGGGCTACCACCTGCTGGCGGTGCCACCCGATGCAGTACCAGAAGTAATGCTCTCACGCGCAAAAAATGGCTTGCTGAGTGTGGTAAGCGGCGGCACCATGCTGATGATATGGCTGGCGAATCGATAACATGCATATATAATACGTAAAACATAATAACATCCTGATTTTACTTGACGTTATTTGCGCATCTGCGGCTCAGATACTTTTTAGAGGCTATATGTAGAAGCTCAGATTGGTTCGCTATGTTCAGGGTAAAAGTAAAAATTTCTACTTGTCAGCCCTGAGCAGTATCTGTATTTTTGCAGGAGCTTCCATGCTTCTCCAATCACTCTGTAAAGGAACAACTCATGTCCATGCAACCATACCAGCAACTGTTCCCCAAAAGCACTGATAATAGAATGACGCTTGAAATCAGTCATAAGGGAGGAAAGACACCTAAAGGAAGATATGAGTTCATTGAGTTTTACTGCACAGACGAGGGATGTGACTGCCGTCGGGTTCTGATAGTCGTCTTAAATTCAAAGCTGCAGGGGAAGGCTGTGATCAGCATGGGATTGGATCAAGGCACACCCTTCTCTGGCCCCTTTCTTGATGATTCTCATCCCCAGGCACCATATGCTACTGAACTGCTTGAATTTTTTGTTCATGGTGTTAATAGGCATCCAGAGTTTCTGGAAATGATACACTGCCACTATAAAAATGTGCGTACCAAGATAGATGGAAAAAAATATTGCGGTAAACCATTCCCCAAGCCAGGTTCTGTGAGGATTATTATCACCCCGCCCCCTGATGTTCCGGATGAGCTTGTGGATATGTTCAATGAGATTGCGGAGGAGCAGAAAAACACGCTAAACACCAGAAAAATCGGTTCTGGGCAGGCAAAAGGAAAAATTCCATACCTGCAGGATATTTTTGAATCATATCTGCTTGTTATGGGTAAAAAAAGATACAGAGAACTGGAGCAACTGCAGAACATGTTGCGTGACTGCCTGATGAATAACAGGCTGTTTATTGATGAACTGATAGCGATGCTACTGCAAGGAGATCGTAATTCTGAAAAAAATGATGATGTTACTCAGATAGAGACCGCTTTGTATATTCTGGGAGATACCCTTGAGCTTCTGCGTGTTGATCTTGAGCGGAATCGCCCCGGCACGACTGGAATTATAACACGCCTCCAGAAGGTAATTGCAAAGAAAATAATCCTGGGTGACAGCAGTGCTGGCCTCTGCACTGCCATTACAAATATTCTTATGGACAGCCGTATCAAGCTTCTTCCGATTCTTGAGGAGGCCAACACCAAAAGAATGATGCGTGATGCTGAAGAGCAGAATATCACCATGATGCCGGGGGTAAACCCGGCTGAGGCATTATTCAGTAGCCTGGAGGAGATGGGGTTAGAATCCCCATTTGACGTTGTAGAACAAATGCTGCAGATTATCATTCTTATACCTGCGAATATTCAGACTGCCCTGCTTGCAGAGATGATGGGGGCGAAAAACCGGCTCATTCGCGATGCTGGCCCGCTGATGCTATTCCATCCCTCTACGGAAGTACGCCGGAATGTATCGGAGCTTGTTGCCGAATCCGCTGAAGATATCTCCCCCGAAACCCTCAGAAGGCTGATAATCTCCCGCAACTGGTTTCCAGAGGGGATACGAGCCAACATTGACCGGGCAATAGCTTCTGCCAGGAGGGGGAGGGTTGAATGCGCCCCCCTTCAGACAATAGTGGAGGCAAAGGTATATGCATCTCCTGTTGACGGGGCCTTTGCCCAGTCATTTCAGACGATTGTTCCAAAGGGAAAGGGCTTTGTCAGTTGTGCCATCCTTTTAAAGCGAGGTCATGGTGTGGCTGATTCCTTTGTTATTGAACTCCCATCAAAGCAGGAGATGAACAATTTTATCAAGGAGATGAATGAACAGGGTGCCTTTATCGAGTCCTCCTTTGACTACCTTGACATGAGGGTATGCCATGCCCTTGCCGAGGGGGCGAAGCTTGGCAATTCTCCCAACTGCCATCTGATTAATGTGGCGGAAATACTTGGGAGGGATCAGTGGAAGGGGGTATCTTTCGATCCTGCCTCTGCCCTGGAAGAGATGCGTACCGCTCTGACCTCATCATCCCCTGCCCTGATAGAGAGCAAGAACATGAAAAAAACAATCGAGGAATCAGGGGAATGGCTTGGCAGATATGGCTTTACAGACTCATGGTTTGAGGATGACAGTGAACTTGACGGGGTGATTACCAGAAGCATAAAAAAGAGCAGGAAGCCAAATGATGCCGGATGGGACGCTGTTGAGGCAATTCTAGCCCTGATTCTGGAGAAGAGGCGTGATATCTGGATAGAACGGACAGCACTCTGCGCTTTATGGCTCCGCTCTGCGAAGAAGCCTCCTGTACCCTGGCACAAAATGTATCTGCTTGCAGAGGCTCTTTCCGACAGGGCAATTCCAATTAAGGAGATTCCACTCATGGTAGCCGTCGCCTTTAAGAGCTTGGAGGCGCTTCTTGGTCGCTCCAAAAGATGATAGACGGCAGGTTGGGTTGATATTACCATCGTTCCCACGCTCCATTTGTCATCGTTCCCACGCTCCAGCGTGGGAACGTACCCCCACCAGAATGGAACCACTACCGCACTTCCACCCGGTTTCTCCCGTTGTTTTTGGCCTGATACATGGCAGTATCAGCCCGTTCTACCAATGATTCTGTAGGTTCCTCATAGATATATCCGGTAACGCCTAAGCTGGCAGTTACCCGCAGACCGTTGCCAAAGTCATGCGAAGCAATCAGTTCACGCAGGATTTCGGCCAACTGTATCGCCTGTTCGAGATCGTTTTGGGGGACAAGCACCATAAACTCTTCGCCACCCCAACGACCAAAGATATCGTGGGTCCGGATTCGGCTGGATACCAGGCGAGCCAGCTCTTGCAATACATGATCCCCCATATTGTGCCCCAGGGTGTCGTTAATCTTTTTAAAATGGTCAATATCCAGCATAATCAATGAAACCGGCGTATTATAACGACAGGAAATTGCCAGTTCGGCCTGTAGCAGTTCAAGGAACATCCGGCGGTTGTAGATGCCGGTCAGCTCATCAATCCGGGCCATTTTTTCTAGCCGTTTGTTAGCTTCCAACAGTTCTGACTCCATCCGTTTTGCTTCCGATATATCCCGTATCGCCTCAATAGCTCCAGCCTTCTGGCCCTCGGCATCGTGCAGAAGCGCCACAACAGCCCAGATATGGGCACCTGCACCGTTGTGCAGGGCAGGGCAGAAGGTCTCGGCGGCAAGACCACTGCCGGTTCGCCGTACCTGGCTGTAGCGGGAGGCCAGTTCCTGATCATCCAGATCAAGCAGGTCAAGCAGGTTAGAGCGTGCTTCCCCGTAGAACGGCACGGTGTAGGCATAGTTACCCTTGCCAAGCATCTCTGACTTGGGAACGCCGCTTAGTTCTTCCATGGCCCTATTCCAGGCCACCACCTTTTTGTCGTTATCCACCACAAGGGTCGCATCGGGAAGAAACTCAAAGATATCAACAAATTTCTGGCGCAGTTCTGACAGTTCTTTTCTTACCCTGGCCTTTTCTACTTCTCTTATCTGATAACGCCACAGGCTGTAACTGAAAATCAGGAATGCTGTAAAAAAAGCCGCAGTCTGCCAGGTAGCCTCCACTCTCCAGTGGGCTGTTATCTCTTCCCGCTTGCGACCTGCAATGATCACTGGCGGTTTGTCCATCGGAAGGTTGACGATGTTCAGGGTAATCAGGGACATGGTGCGGTGTTCACCGGTGGCGTAGCCGATATCAGTCAACAGATTTTCCCGGCGGCCACTCTGCTTGTGCCGGGTGAACATGGAACCTGGCACAGCAATGTTCTTGCCAATCTGCCCTTCCCGGTGTGGTGAGATCAAGAAGCGGATGCCATCATAATGGTTGATGGTGGTGATCATATCCGGTGCATACAGTACCGAACTGAGCAAAACCTTGAAATACTCAGGATTTATAGCGGCAGTAACCACGCCATCAAAGCTGCCGTCCGCTTTGGTGATGATTCTGGTCAGATTCATCACATACACCCCCAACACCGTCTTGAACGGTGTTGAGATGTAGAGAAGTTCGGGTTTTCCTGTTGACTTGGGGGTTTTGTAGTAATCGCGGTAGGAAAAATCCTGCCCCTCCAGTTCTGGCCGGCTACACACCTGGACGGTGCCCTTGCTGTCGGTAAAGAAGATGGTGCGCACTCCGGAAAGCGCAGAAACCAACACCTGCATACGCTTTCTGGTCTGATCATGCTGGTCTGGCCGCCGCAGGAAGACAATATCTTGAATGATTTCCTTAAGTACAGTATCGGAGGTGGATATCTGGTGCTCCATATTTTGGGCTATTACGTGGGCTTGAGTGCGAATCCTGGATTCTTCCTGGCCGGTTTCATTCCGATAGGTGCGGTACAGGTTGAAGCAACCCAGTGCGGCCAGCATTATGGATATTGCAATCAACCACAACCACTGTCTGCGTTGTCTGGCCTTAACAGATAGACTGAGTGCCTCGGAATGTATAACTTTCTGGCCGTCTGTTGTCACTTTACCATCGTTCCCAAGCTTCATTTATAATCGTATAATCGTTCCCACGCTCCAGCGTGGGAACGCAAGCCCATGACGCTCCAGCGTCCCGAAACAGGCAGCAAGATGAACCTGTTTAAGTTTCCATAAACAGCTTCAGCACCTGAACTGCCCCATCAGCCTCTGCAGTTCTTTAGCCGTTGTACTCAGTTCCTCAGCAACCGATGAAATACTGCGGGCTTCAGATGTGTTTTCATCAATAACCTCAGAAACCTTTTGCATATTTTTTGTGATTTCACTGGTGGTGGCAGTCTGTTCTTCAGCAGCGGTGGCTATCTGGCTGATCTGCATGGTAACGTCGTTTACCTGCTCAAGAATATTCTGCAGGGCTCGTTCAATGGTCTCTGCCTCTGTAGCCCCCTGTTCGGAATCACGCACTCCTTCTTCCATGGCAGTAATCGCCTGGCTGGTTTCTCCCTGGATTGTCCTGATCATGACGCTAATCTCTTTGGTTGCCTTTGTTGTCCGCTCTGCCAATGCCCGCACCTCATCAGCCACCACGGCAAAGCCACGACCCATTTCTCCGGCGCGAGCCGCCTCAATGGCAGCGTTTAAGGC
>DYNH01000132.1:5305-6383 GCA_020721175.1 Trichlorobacter lovleyi
TTGGCGTCTTTATCAAAATTAGAACCCAACATGATGTTGCGGGTTAGTCTTGACACATAGTTAACTTCCTTGCCCACCTTGATGGTCTCAATCTTGACGGTTATTTCATTTTTTTGTAGCCTCGTAAAACCGCTGTTAAAACGGGAAACGGCCATAATGGCCACAATGACAAGGATAACTACAAACAGCATGATAGCGCAGGCTGATAACACCATCTTTTGTTTTAACGACATGTTGAGTCCTCCAGGTTCTGAATTTTTGGTTGATTAGTCTGTTGTGGCAGAAAGAATTCACCGTGGTACGTTCTTGTCAGTAATAAAGTTGCGATATCGCATATCCTCCTCAAGAATATGATCGAACAGCCAGTGTTGCAGAAAATCCATCACCTCTGTGGTTTGTGGTTTTTTTTCGGTGTAGAACGTGCGGTAGTAGTCAGCCAGACGGCGGTTCAACTCTGCATGGCGTTCCCGATGTTCAGACAATCCGGGGTAATTGCGCTCCTCCAGCAGTTTTTCTTCTTCTTTGAAGTGGGTTTTGGCATAGCCTGCAAGATCGGAAAATATCTTCATCAGGGCAGCACGTTCATTGCCTGCCAGCATCGCCTCGCCCAGACTGTTGATCATGGCCAAGATTCGCTTGTGCTGTCCATCCAGTTTTTCGCTGCCAACACTGTAGCTGTCAATCCATGTTATAAGTTCCATACTTTTTGTCCATATGAATAAGTGTGTTTTGTTTCGCGTATACAATATCGTATAGAGTCAGAAAATCAAGCTTTTAGCGGAGAGCACCGGATTTGCATATATATCACAATGGGTTATTGTTAATTCTCACGCCTGAAGCACCCCTGATGAAGCAAAACGAATCCAGCAAAACCTGCTGGATCTGGATACATTTAATATTTACCAACAATCTGATGCAAATTCCTTAAATTGTGGTATTGTCAAATCAACAGATTACAACTGAAACTTGACCGGCTCACCAATGCTCCGTTCTAAAAGCCTGCCGGAATGACAATCTTCAATGCTGTACTGAATAAATTACACAGTAAAAAGGCAAAACATGACTTTTGAAATAAACT
>DYNH01000133.1 GCA_020721175.1 Trichlorobacter lovleyi
GAGACTGCGACGATACCACCCAAACCGAGCGATCGTCAACGCGATTGGGGGATGTTAGGCTAACGGCAAGAATTAACAGTTCCAATTACTCCCTCCCCTCAAGGGGAGGGCTGGGGTGGGGATGGGGTAGATTCAATGATTACAGCGTATTTCCAAGAAAACCCCATCCCCCTCCTAACCTCACCCTTGAAGGGGGAGGAACTATTATTTGATGCCCTTTGCCTTATAGAGGATTTTCAGGGAAACAGAGAACAATTCGGGAATTTTTTGACCTGCTGACCGCCTAATCTGCTTCTGATGGTTTTTTCCAGTACATGTTTCAAGGAATATTGCCTGTAAAGAATTTTTTGTGGTAAAGAGAGGTATGATCCTGAAACTTGAAATACCACCTGAAATGGAAGGGCAACGACTTGATGATACACTATCTAGACTAGCCAGTTTAAGTAAGGGTGAGTCACGAAGGATTATTGAACGTGGCGGGTGTGCATTAAACCAGGTTATGGTAAGAATTGCATCCCGTTGCGTTAAGGTTAAAGATGAGTTGACGGCAGGTATTATGGAGCAGGGCAGGTTCACGGAGCTTGTACTGCCTGACGATCGGATTATCTATCAGGACAGGGAGATACTTGCGGTAAACAAGCCCTCCGGTGTAGCAACACAGCGTACACCATATCAGTTAAAGGGTACCCTGGAATACTGGGTGGCAGAGGAATTTGCCAGGCAAGGGATTAAAGAACCGGTCAGGGTTGTACACCGTCTTGACAGGGGAACTTCCGGCATCGTACTTTTCCCTAAAAATCGTAAAGCTGCTGCCTGGCTTTCAGAGCTGTTCAGCCAGAAAAAGATGCAGAAAAGATATCTTGCCCTTGTATCCGGCTCTCCGGAGAGTCAGTCCTGGCAATCTGATGGTTCAATCGGCAAGGTTTCAACTTCCCGTTGGTGGATAACGGCAGAAGGACGATCCGCTGTGACCGACTTCCGCCTGTTAGCCACTGCAGATGATTTATCCCTGGTAGAGGCATACCCTCGAACTGGCAGAACCCATCAGATCAGAGTACATCTTGCAGCATCCGGATACCCTGTTATTGGGGATACCACGTATCGAGGAGTTGAAGCCAAAAGACTTATGCTTCACTGTATCGGTTTGCAATTTACATGGCAAAACGGCAGTTCTTTTGACTTGCAGGCGTTACCGGATAGTGATTTTATAACAGGTTGCGGCCGATGTGTGGACGGCATGACAACTTTTTAGATTTTTAAAAAGTTCTTTGCAGCATTAACTGCTTTATGGTAGCGTATCCCGCTTACATTTTGCCTTAAAACTACCTTTTCTCCAGAACTCACAACAGGTTATGTCAAAAATTATTTGCATTGCTAATCAAAAGGGTGGCGTTGGCAAGACCACTACCGCAGTAAATCTGGCAGCTTCACTGGCTGCTGCGGAAAGACCTACGCTGCTTGTTGATATAGATCCCCAGGGTAATGCCACCAGTGGTGTTGGTGTGGACAAATCTCAACTGGTTTATTCAATTTATGATCTGCTGATAAACAATATTGATCCCAATTCGCTTGTAATTGAAACCGGGCACCCACATCTGTCGATTATTCCTTCGACTGCCGACCTGGCTGGTGCAGAACTTGAACTTGCCACAGAAACAGAGCGGGAAAGGAAACTGAAAAAGGCACTGGTTCTGCTTCATAAACAGTACAGTTATATTTTGATAGATTGTCCGCCTTCTCTTAGTCTTTTGACAATAAATGCCATGACTGCTGCTGATTCAGTGCTGATCCCTCTGCAATGCGAATTCTATGCTATGGAAGGGCTGTCACAGATTATCAATACTATAAGGCTTATACAGCAAGGGATTAATCCGCAACTTGCTATTGAAGGAATTTTGCTAACCATGTCTGATGCCCGCAATCGTTTATCAAGGGATGTAGAAGAAGAAATACGGTTACATTTTCCTGAAGAGGCCTTTGAAACGGTCATCCCGCGTAATGTACGTCTTTCTGAAGCGCCAAGCCACGGAAAACCTGTCATCTACTATGATATCACCTCACGGGGGTCTACAGCCTACCTGCAATTGGCCAGAGAGCTGATCCGGCGGGAGTCTGCCAATGCTTAAAAAGGGTGGACTCGGAAAGGGAATGGCCGCACTGCTGCCAACAATAGCCCAGACCGGGGATAAAAATTATTTTATATGTCCGATTGAGCAGATTCGGCCGAATCGTAACCAGCCACGCAAGCAGTTTGCAGCAGAAAAACTTGATGAACTGGCAGCCTCAATACGAGAAAAAGGGATTATTCAACCACTTGTAGTGGTAAAAAATGGCGCTTTTTATGAAATTATAGCTGGTGAGAGGCGGTGGCGCGCTGCACAGAAGGCCGGTCTGCTTGAACTGCCGGTAGTTATTCGGGATACCAGTGAAGATTCAATTCTTGAGCTTGCCCTGATTGAAAATATTCAGCGTGAGGATTTAAACGCCATTGAAGAGGCGATGGCATACAAATCCCTGGTTGAACATCTAGGAATATCTCAGGAAGAAGTGGCGAAGAGGGTAGGCAAGAACAGAACATCCGTAACCAATTCACTGAGACTTCTGAAGCTGCCTGAAGAAATACAAAATGACGTGATTGAGGATCGCCTCTCAATGGGTCATGCACGGGCCTTGCTGGGACTGGAAAGTGAAGAAGAAATCCATAAAGCCCGTCAGGAAATACTCAGACGGATGCTTAGCGTAAGAGGTGCTGAACAGCTGGTAAACAGGTTTAAAAGGGGCAAACATACCGTAACAAAAATTGCCCGGCAACCAGACCTGCTGATGGCAGCAGTCGAAGAGCAGTTGCAGAAACAGTTTCAGACACGTGTGGCCATTAGACAGACTAAAAGCGGAAAAGGTACTCTGGAGATACATTTCAGTTCGGCAGAAGAGCTGACACGAATTATAGATTTGCTGTAATGTTGAGCTACTGTCAGGCCTGCCACTTTTTAATTGACAGTCTGTAAATAACTATGATAGCTAACCAACGTTTAACGTACTATCATTTAGTTAGGGCTGTTTTGTTAGGATACAGTATACAAATAGAAGAGGTAAGTCGTGATTACTCTTGACCTGGCTTTTATAATTCAAATAATCAACTTCGGTATACTGGTGCTGGTGCTTAACCTGGCGCTGTATAAACCTGTTCGTGCAATGCTTGCCCATAGACGCCTAGAGGTTGAATCTGCTCGCGAAAGAAAGCTGGCAGTTGATAAACAGGTTGATGATAAGATTCTGGAATACGAAAAAAGATTGCAGGATGCCAGGACTGAGGCAGGGACAAGACGTGCGGAGCTGGTTAAATCTGCACAGGCCGAAGAGGCCGGTTTACTTGAGAAGGCCCGTTCAGAAGCCGCAGCATCCATTGCAGCGCTCCGTAAACAACTTGCGATAGAGTCTGCCGAGGCTCGCGGTATGCTTCAAAAACAGGCAGAATCGCTGTCCGGTGATATTTGTGAAAAAATTCTGGGGAGGAGTCTGTAAGGATATGCTTAATCAGAATAATCATAATCACCACAAAAGGCAGAGAATCATTGCAAACCTGGCTATGATTGCTACTGTAATGATTCCCGTGATAGCAGTGGCATCAGGAGGTGGAGAACATCATCCTGACAGCGGGGCACAGATCAAGGACCTGGCATGGAGAGTTCTGAACTTTGCCGTACTTGTGGGTATTATGGTCTGGGCTATCAAGAAGTCAAACATCAAGGGTTCTCTTGCTGACCGGCAAACCCTGATAGAGAAAAATCTTCGTGAAGCCCGTGAAGCCCGTGAAGCAGCAGAGGCAAAACTGAAAGAATATAATGATAAACTTTCCAGAGCAAATTTTGAAGTAGATGCCTTAAGGGAAGCCATGCTTAAAGAAGCTGAGGCTGAACACCAGAGGATCATAGCAGAGGCAAATTCTGCTGCTGCAAAGGTTACAGCCCAGGCATCACAGGCAGCAGCTCAGGAGTTTTTAAAGGCACGCACAGAATTAAGGGCAGAAGCTGCCAGGCTGGCTGTTGAGCTTGCTGGAGGTAAATTGGCAGGAGCCGTGCAAAAGTCTGACCACGACCGTTTTGTACAAGATTATCTAGGGAAGGTGGAACACCTGTGATCAATAACGCCATTGCCAGACGGTATGCCAAGGCGCTGGTTCAGCTTGGCTCGGAAAAGAACCAGATTGAACAGTTTAGTACTGAGCTGAAGCATGTTGATGCCCTGTTTGCCAGTGACTCCGGACTGCAGGCAGTCTTTGGGAATCCTGCTTTTACAGCCCAGCAAAAAAAAGAGATTATGAAGGGGCTGATAGCCAGATTGGGCTGTAAAGAACTGATAAGTAATTTCCTGATGCTGCTGGTTGATAAAAACAGAGTATCTTTGCTATCGCATATCATTGATATATATGGAAAACTTGCTGATGAGCATTCCGGCGTACTCAGGGCAGAGGTAACAAGTGCCTTTGAACTTGATGCGCAACAGGTTAGCTCAATCCAGGATGCATTGAAGAAAAAAACCGGTAAAAAAGTAGTAATTAATATAAATGTGGATAAGGCACTGATTGGCGGTGTTATTACCCAGATTGGCGATATTGCCTACGACAGCAGCGTAAAAACTCAATTAGCTAGGATTAACGATATATTACAGAAGGGGTAATCGCTTCTATGGAACTCAGAGCCGAAGAAATCAGCGAAATCATCAAAAAGCAGATCAGCGAGTATGGCAAGGAGGTTGAGGTATCGGAAACCGGTACCATAATCTCTATTGGTGACGGTATTGCCCGTATACATGGCCTTTCCGGTGCTATGGCAGGTGAACTGCTGGAATTTCCAGGTGGAGTGTCCGGTATGGTGCTGAATCTGGAAGAGGACAATGTTGGCGCCGCCATTCTCGGCGAATTTGCCGAGATTAAAGAAGGTGACGTAGTCAAGCGCACAGGCCGGATTACCGAGGTTCCTGTTGGTGATGCCCTTGTTGGCCGTGTTGTAAACGCTATTGGCCAACCCATTGATGGTAAGGGACCAATCAGTACTAACACCTTCAGCAAGGTTGAAATCAAGGCACCCGGCATAGTCAGTCGTAAATCGGTGCATCAGCCAATGGCTACCGGATTGAAGGCGATTGACTCAATGGTACCAATTGGCCGTGGTCAAAGGGAATTGATTATTGGAGACCGCCAGACCGGCAAGACCGCTGTTGCCGTTGATACAATCATCAATCAAAAGGGTGGAGATGTAATCTGTATCTATGTTGCGATAGGCCAGAAGCGATCAACAGTTGCACAGGTTGTATCCAAACTTAATGAGCATGGCGCCATGGATTATACAATTATCGTTGCAGCAACAGCTTCAGAGTCTGCTCCGCTGCAGTTTATTGCACCATATACCGGTGTTACAATGGGAGAATATTTCCGTGATAACAAGAAACATGCGCTGATTATTTACGATGATCTCTCAAAACAGGCAGTAGCCTATCGTCAGCTCTCACTGCTGTTGCGCCGCCCGCCAGGTCGTGAAGCCTATCCTGGTGATGTATTCTATCTCCACAGCCGCTTGCTTGAACGTGCGTGTAAATTGTCTGATGAGTGTGGCGCTGGTTCTTTGACTGCCCTGCCGATTATTGAGACACAGGCAGGTGACGTTTCAGCCTATATCCCTACAAACGTTATTTCTATTACTGATGGCCAGATATACCTTGAATCAGACCTGTTTTTCTCCGGTGTTCGTCCGGCAATAAACGTAGGACTATCGGTATCACGGGTAGGTGGTTCTGCCCAGACAAAGTCAATGAAGCAGGTTGCCGGTACATTACGTCTGAACTTGGCACAGTATCGCGAGATGGCGGCATTTGCCCAGTTTGGCTCCGATCTTGACAAGGCCACCCAGATGCAGCTTGCCAGAGGAGAGCGTCTGGTAGAGATACTCAAACAACCCCAGTATCGTCCTATCCCCAACGAAAAGCAGGTTCTGATAATTTTCGCTGCCAACAACGGTTTTGTTGATGACTATCCCGTATCGGCGTTAAAGCGCTATGAAACAGAGATGTATACATTTTTCGACAATCGTCAGGCTGATGTGCTGACTGAACTGCGCGACAAGAAGGCAATTGATGACGGTTTGAAAGCCAAGCTGATCAGCGCCCTTGAGCAGTTCAAGAAGGAATTTACCGCTTAAACAAGGACGGTTTGAGACATGGCGA
>DYNH01000134.1 GCA_020721175.1 Trichlorobacter lovleyi
TAAATAGATTGACTACAGAAATGCTGCTAATAGAACTGGGGTATCAGGTAATCAGTGTGAAAAATGGCAAGGAAGCTTTGGAAGTATGGCGCAAAGGAAAGGTGGACCTTGTTTTGCTGGATATCTGGATGCCGGTGATGAACGGAATAGAAACCCTGGCTGCAATCCGGCAGTATGAGTACAGCACAGGTTGTGAACCAACACCGGTTATTGCATTGACAGCCGAAGCTTTGAAAGAGACAGAGCAGCTACTGCTGAAGGCCGGTTTTGACGGGTATTTGGGCATGCCCGTCAAAGTTTCACAACTTGCCTCTGAAATCAGGCATTGTATGAACAGACAAAGTAATGAAGTGTTGCTGGATACCTGAGTACCACGCCAAAGTTCCCACGCCAGAGCGCGGAAATCAGTCTTACACCCATCACTGTTTGAGACTTTCCATTTTTACCTGAAGAGGCTGCCAGGGGCCTGAAAGTTTTGTAACTTCGTTACGCAACCAGTCCAGACGATCTCCTGAGGCTGGGTGGGTAGATAGCAGTGCCGGGGGATTGGGGCCTTTTTGATCTGCAAGCCGCTGGTAAAATCTTACCATCCCATCTGGTGATATACGGGCCTTCACCAGCCGTTGCAGGCCGTTTGCATCAGCTTCTCTCTCGGCATCGCGGGAGAAGCGAAGTTCAGTCAGCCTTTTGGTCACATCAGCAAGCATGCTGTCAGCAGAATCCCCCAGTGCGATACTTGCCAGAGTCCGAAATCCGAGGCTTTTTAGCATTCCTTGCAGGCTATGGCGCAGTTCCGCATGTGCTACCTCATGAGCCAGTACACCGGCAAGCTCTTCAGGTGACTCAACTGCATCAAGCAGCCCCCGGAATACAACCACTACACCGCCTGGAGCAGCAAATGCGTTTATTTCAGGCCGCTCCGCAACAAAAAATCGATAGTTATGAACAGAGCCAGTGGTTAATTTTTTTGATATGGTGCTGATAGACTCCACCGCAGGACCTGTATCTTTAATATTCATCTGCATCCGGCTCGGCGCCAATACGGCATCCCCAAGTCGGGCCTCAAATGAAACCGGAATATGGCTTACAACCCGGGTTGCAATCTGGTTCCGGTTTGCCAGGAACAACCCAATCAGAACAAGCGGCAGTATAATCAAAATGGTGAGCAGGATGCCGCCTGTTCTGAAACGGCTCTCAAGATTCTTCCGTTGTTTTAATATATTTTGCAGGTCTGCCTTTAACTGATTTGGGGCTGTGTCTCTGCAACAGGTCTGTTCAGCAGGTTCCGTCAGAATAAGAACCCGTTCAGCACCTTCCTGCTGCCAGCTTAGCCGAAGAGTTTCATTGTTGAAACCATTGCCTGAAGCGGCAGGGTTTTTAACATAATGCAAAGGGTTATCTTTATCTGATGTTGTTACCAGCAAAAGTCCATCAGGCTCCCAGGTGGCTGTAGCAGCAATGCCCGCACCTGGGAGTCCGGAACCAAAGAGTGTGCCTTTAAACGGCCGTTTAGTCATTACTGCTGCCAAGTATGCCACCCAAAACGCCGGCACCAAGAAGTGAGCCTTGCTCTGCTGAACGGCCGCCTGCAGCAGGCGCAGACATGATTATACGATTGGCAAGGCGTGACAGCGGCAGGGATTGCAGCCAGACTTTGCCAGGGCCACTCAGGGTGGCAAAGAACAGGCCTTCTCCGCTGAAAAGCGCTGATTTTATCTTGCCAACAAACTTTATATCAAAATCTACTGTTGGTTGAAATGCAACTACACAACCGGTATCAACCCGTAATGATTCTCCCGGGACAAGTATCCGCTCCAGCAGTGTTCCGCCTGCATGGATAAAGGCCATGCCATCACCGTCAAGCTTCTGCATGATGAATCCTTCTCCACCAAAAAGTCCGGTGCCGATCTTTTTCTGGAAGGCGATACCGAGTGATACACCTTTGGCAGCGCAGAGAAATGAATCCTTCTGGCAGATCAGTGTTCCCCCCACTGTAGATAAATCAACCGGCACAATCTTGCCAGGGTATGGCGCAGCAAAGGCGACTCTCCGTTTAACTCTGTCCTCGTTATGAAAGACTGTGGTAAAGATACTTTCACCAGTCAGCAGCCTCTTTCCAGCCCCCAGCAGCTTGCCCATAAATCCTCCGGTCTGTTGGGAACCGTCTCCAAAAATGGTATCCATCTGGATTCCGTCCTGCATGTACATCATTACCCCGGCCTCACCAATGGCTGCCTCGCCAGGGTCCAGTTCTACTTCAACATACTGCATCTCTGATCCGAAGATTTCATAATCAATAACATCCATTGCCATGTTTCACATACCTCCTCTGTTTTAATGTCATGTCCATAGTTATTTGCATGTTGATACTAATTTTTCTCAGTATAATGATGGGCTTCCTACCTAGGTGGTGGCTGATATACTGAAAAAGATTAAAAGTTGAGCTAGTACCCTGTAAAACAAAAATGTTCGTATAATGCAGGCCGGATGAAGCA
Source organism: Trichlorobacter lovleyi (assembly GCA_020721175.1). Classification (GTDB taxonomy): domain Bacteria; phylum Desulfobacterota; class Desulfuromonadia; order Geobacterales; family Pseudopelobacteraceae; genus Trichlorobacter; species Trichlorobacter lovleyi_A. The sequence continues at coordinate 2,496 of DYNH01000134.1, forward strand.
AAGCGCATCCGGCGCAGTGAACCAGGTAAGGTAGGGTTACGCGATAAACTGCTAACCCGACCTACAGCGTCAATGCAAACCGCAATTTTATACCGTTTGCAGTATAGCTATTCAAAATATTCAGGAGGGTGGGCATCTTGCCCGCCTTGCAAGCGGTTTTATCGCTTGCATTGTTGTTTAAGCTGAAAAAATGTTCAAGTACGAAGCCGCTCGAAACGCAGGCAGGATGCCTACGCTCCCCAATTGAGCTGAATAATTACAAAAGATGTTAAACCAGTCCCAGTTTGACAGCATGGCGTGCCAGCTCTGCAGTGGTGTGCAGATTCAGCTTTTGCATAAGACGGGTGCTGTGGGTATCTACGGTTTTAAGACTAATTTCCAGTTGTTCTGAAATATGACGATTGGTAAGCCCGAGGCTGATCAGTTGAAGAACTTCACGCTCGCGCGGTGAAAGGGGAGAATTGTAACCATCAATGGATTGATGTTGTGAAATCCGGTTGCTCAGATATCTCTTGCCGTCAAGAACGGTTGAAATTGCCAGCATCAGCTCTTCAAAAAGATCGTTTTTCAACAGATATCCGTTTGCACCAAAATGAAAGGCCCGATGCATCCAGTCCGGTTCATCATGTATGGTAAGTATTACCACAGGAGTCTCTATTCCGTCGCCTCTAAGGGAAGCCAGAACCTCTATGCCGTTTATATCAGGCATTGAGATGTCCAAAAGGGTTATTTCCGGTCTCAAACGACGGATTTCAGCTAATGCCTCCATTCCGGTAGTGCATTTGCTTACTATTTCAAACTGGCCAGAGTCCATTAACAGACGTTCTAACCCCTGGCAGAACAGTGCATGATCATCGGCAAAAATAAGTTTTTTCATGGCACCCTGTCTCTAAGGCATACCTTGTGACGCTTGCCAAAAGTTTGTTATCCCCGAATGTCTTTATCGGTGATTCACCATTTTTAGCCAGTTTAAACAATGGATTCCGGTTTAAAGTTTGCAGTAATGACACGATTCGGGATTTTGAAAGATGTCTGAATGTGAATAATATACCATATAAAGGACGGTTTAAGATTTAAAAAATAAGTAAGTCTCTTTCTGCAAGCTGGCAGGTTGGGTTAAAGTTTTATGCAACCCAACGTAAACGGTATCTCGTTTGGTTGATTGCATTAACTCAAGCTGCCGACTTTACTTTAAAAACTGTCAAAATTCTCATTAATTGCGTTGACTAGCTCTATTTTCGGGTGATATCGTCGCTAAACTGTTACATATCATAATACTTCGTCATGCAGAAGTTGGCCCTGTTCAATTGTTCCTGCGCTTTGGAGCGGGAACGCTAAATTAGCGGCGGCAAGAGCGGTATTCAGACATCAGACCCCATCCCCACCCCAGCCCTCCCCTTGAAGGGGAGGGAGTATTGGAACAGTTAATTTATGCCGTTTGCATAAAGGATAACACCATGAAGCATTACTTTGACTTCGCGGGTAATGGCACCTGCTATCGAACTGAAATACTGTCTGGAGTGACTACCTTTTTGACTATGGCCTACATCATTGTGGTCAACCCTGCCATACTTGAGGCGGCAGGTATCCCCAAAGGGCCTTCCATGACGGCAACCATTATTTCGGCAGTATTTGGTACTATGGTGATGGGGATATATGCCAAACGCCCTTTTGCCATTGCACCCTACATGGGAGAAAACGCCTTCCTGGCCTTTACTGTGGTCAAGGTAATGGGCTATAGCTGGCAGATTGCCCTGGGTGCGGTCTTTCTGGCGGGTGTTCTGTTTACTATTCTTACTGTCACCGGACTGCGAAGACGGCTGGCAGAGTCGATTCCGATCGGCCTCAAGCTAAGCTTTGCGGTAGGGATCGGGCTGTTTCTGGCATTTATCGGCCTCAATCAGATCGGCATTGTCACTTTAGGGGTGCCAGGCGCACCGGTTAGCCTTGGCAATCTGGCCTCTACTCAGGTGCTTTTGGCCATTTTCGGTTTTGGTTTTACTGTCTGGCTGCTTTCTCGCCGGATAACCGGCGCCCTGATGTTAAGTATTCTCACCGTTACAATCCTCTCTATATTTCTGGGCCTTACCAGACTGCCTGACCGGATCGTAAGTCTGCCTGCAAGCCTGGCTCCGATAGCCGGACAGTTGGATATAATCGGTGCCCTGTCTCCCAACGCGCTACCGGTGGTGCTGATCATCTTTGTCATGGCCTTTGTAGACACCATCGGCACCCTGATCGGTTTGTCTTCCCGTGCAGGATTGCTGGACGAAAACGGTAATCTTCCGGATATTGAACGCCCCATGCTGGCTGATGCCCTCTCAAACCTGGTTGCACCACTCCTGGGCACCAGTACAACCGGTGCCTACATTGAATCTGCTGCGGGGATTGAGGTCGGAGGCAGGACCGGATTCAGCGCCTTGATCACTGCGGCACTGTTCCTGGTGTCACTGTTTTTTTCGCCGTTGCTGACTGTGGTGCCGCAATATGCATTTGGTCCGGTACTGGTCGTTATCGGCTGCTTTATGATCAAGCCGGTTGCCAGGCTTGATTTTGATGATTTCACAGAGATTGTTCCAGCATTTCTTACCATAACCCTGATCAGCTTTACCTACAATGTAGGGGTTGGCATGACTGCAGGATTTATCAGCTACCCGCTACTGAAGACAGTTACTGGCAGAAGTCGGGAGTTTTCCCCGGCACTCTGGATACTTGCAGCCCTTTCATTGGTCTTTTACATTGTGTATCCTTACAAAAACTGAACCGGAATTTGGTACACGCCAATAAAGTTGGCGGTCAAGAGCAAAAGTTGGCAGCAGATAAGGAGAAAAAGGCCATATAAACGGCTTTTTATGTGATGGCACGCTGATTGCTACACCATCCATGTCCAGGCGGTGTGACCCTGGACAAAAGCAAAGGGCCGTAAACGGTCAAGCTCAGGATTGATTTTTACGCCTTGAGTATCCCGACGACTGAATACACTTCTACACCGTGCCTGGCACCTGTCTGCCACACCGTGGTTTTTAATCACCGGAAGTTATAGCGTTTACTACAGATCAGGCTCACATCAACGGGAAGGAACAAGCCATGAAAACGTCTACGTGGAACGTGAAAAGGAGAATTTTATGAACAGGAACAAAATCTTGACTGGATGTACACTGGTTGCTGCTGCGCTGTCTTGTCTCATATCGGTTCAGCAGGCTGAAGCATTTGAAATGACTACCGAGATCACCAATCTTTCCGGTGCTGCGGTGTTAGTTGATCTGTATGCCAAAGGTACCTCCGGATCTGCAACCCTTTACAGCACGCTTTCAATCCCGAATGTAGCAAAGAAATCTGCGACGTTTCTCAGCCTGACCGGACTTTGCCCCTCCTATATTACCGGAAAGGTGGGGAATGCTCCGATTGTACCGATGACCTGTGGAGGGGCTGAAAGCAGCTCTACCTCTGAAAGATGCTGTGCAAACCTGCGATTCAGCGTTTACAAGATGCCGGACGGCACCTACCATTTTGCAAGAATGATACAGATTGATTAAAGATGGGAAAAGTTGCCAACATACAAAATTACTGGCACGAAGAAGGGAGATGTATGAAAAAAACACGCATGGTACTTGTGGGAGTCACTGTTGCGCTGTTGGCACTGCCGTGTATGGGCGCGGCCCA
>DYNH01000012.1 GCA_020721175.1 Trichlorobacter lovleyi
ATGCCTATTACAGCCAGTGTACAGATTAACGGTGTGAACTGATGGGTTGCTTCAGGAAATAACGGCATTGCAAAACGTATGTAGCCATATGTACCCATTTTCAACATGATTGCGGCCAGTATTACAGAACCGGCAGTCGGTGCCTCTGTATGTGCATCCGGCAACCATGTATGGAGAGGAAACATTGGAACCTTGATTGCAAAAGCGAGGGCAAATGCAGCAAACAACCACGTTTGGGTACTAGGATCAACCTTCAAGTCATAGAAGTTAATGAGGCTGAAATCAGTTATACCAGCTTTAGTTCCCAGGAAGTAGAGATAAATCAATGCAACAAGCATCAGCAGAGAACCTACAAGTGTGTAAATAAAGAACTTGACTGCTGCATAAAGACGATTCTTGCCTCCCCAGATGCCGATCATAAAATACATCGGAATCAACATAACTTCCCAAAAAATATAAAAGAGGAAAAGGTCGAGAGAAATAAAGGCGCCTAGTAGGCCGGTTTCTAAAAGTAACATGCAAATCATATACTCTTTTACATGTTCTTCTACAGCAGTCCAGGTAGACAGGACTGAAATAGGCATTATAAATGTTGTAAGTATGACTAGCCACAAACTGATACCATCTATGCCAATGTTATAACGCATGGTAAATGGTCCAGCCGATATCCAGGGCAGATTTTCGACAAACTGATACTCAGCGTTCGTCTGAAAGCCTGTGATTAGTGGCAGTGAAACAGCAAAGGAAGCCAGTGTCGTCACTAAAGCTACGGTACGCAGAACTCCATTACTACCCTTAGGGATCAACAGTAGCAGGAGTACTCCCACAATGGGCAGAAAGGTCATCACGCTCAGAATGTTACTCATCGAATCTGCTCCTTTAACACAAGTTACAAACGTTAAATTACTTAAACATGTAGTAGCCGACAATCACAACAACGCCAAATGCCATGGTCCAAGCGTAATTGTAGATTAAACCGGTCTGGAAGTAACGGATAACACCACCAAAGGACATAACAATAGATGCGACTCCATTTACGATACCATCTACCACCAATACATCAAACCCTTTCCAGAGAAGTCTACCAAGTGCCTTACAAGGGTTTACTATAGCAAAGTCATACAATTCATCTATGTACCATTTATTGAAGACAGCACGGTGTAAGCCTGGAAAAGCCTGTGTAAATTTTTTGGGTATGTCTGTATTAACCATATAGAGCATATAAGCTACACTAATACCTACTAAAGCTATGACGACTGAAAGTGCCATAAGTCCCCATTCTAACGCATGGCTGTGATGACCATGGTGTGTGTGGGCATGTATATACTCATTGGCATTGGCAAAAACCGGTGCTAAAAAATGCTCCATATAGTTTGGAATGCCACCAAAAACGTCACCAATTAATTTTGGTATTCCAAGATAACCTCCAAATACAGAGAAGAAAGCCAGTATGAGCAGCGGAATCACGATCACCATAGGAGATTCGTGCAGATGTTTTTCTGCGCCTGACTTTATCCTGCATGTCCCATGAAAAGTCATAAATACAAGTCTGAACATATAGAAGGCAGTCAACAGTGCAGCACAGGCCCCAAATAACCAGAGTAAGGTATTGAGTCCACCATGGAGAGGATTTGCAAAGGCTTGCCAAAGAATTTCATCCTTAGAGAAAAAGCCTGAAAAACCTGGTATACCTGCTATAGCAATTGTAGCAGCAAGGAAAGTCATATAAGTCAGTGGCATTTTTTTGCTTAAGCCACCCATGTTTCTCATGTCCTGTGCATCATCATGAGAGTGGATATGATGAAGTGCATGGTGCATAGAATGTATTACAGCACCTGAACCGAGGAACAGACAAGCCTTGAAAAATGCATGGGTCATCAAGTGGAATATTCCGGCAGTGAATGCACCAACACCCATAGCAAGGAACATGTAACCTAATTGTGAAACTGTTGAATAAGCAAGAACACGCTTTATGTCATTCTGAGCAGTACCTATTGTAGCTGCAAAGAGTGCGGTACAACCACCGACAACTGCAACAGTCATCATAGTTTCTGGTGAGCGGATAAACAGGAAGCTCATTCTGCCTATCATGTACACACCAGCTGTAACCATTGTTGCGGCATGGATTAATGCAGATACTGGTGTCGGGCCTTCCATTGCATCTGGCAACCAAGTATAGAGTGGTATCTGAGCAGATTTACCTGTAGCTCCCAAGAAGAAGCATAGAGTAATTACTGTTACTACACCACCAGTCGGGAACAGGTTGGCATTTTTTGCCAGTTCTGTAAATTGAATCGTCCAGACACCATGATTTTGCCCAAGCCACCAAAATAGTGTAAAAGCTCCAAGCAGAAAGCCAAAGTCGCCAACCCGGTTCATTACAAAAGCCTTCTTGCCAGCGTCTGATGCGGATTTTTTGTGAAAGTAATAACCTATCAGGAGATATGAGCAAAGGCCAACACCTTCCCATCCTACAAACATCAGTAGCAGGTTATTACCTGAAACCAAGAGAAGCATTGAGAATACGAACAGGTTCAAGTAAGCGAAAAAGCGATAAAAACCTTCTTCACCGTGCATGTAACCTATAGAATAAATGTGAATTACAGTACTAATGCCTGTCACTACAAGTAACATTATACAAGAAAGCGGATCAATCAGAAACGCGACATCGGCGTTGAAATTACCAGCAGTAATCCAACTGAAAATCTTGACGTTTACAGAACGTTCATCAGCAGGCAGACCTATCAGCTTGAGAAAGGTAATTACCGACACGACGAATGACGCAAACACGGCAAGCGAACCGATCGATCCTATGACCGTCTCATTCTTGATCTTCTTCCCTAACAGGCCATTGATCAAAAAACCAATCAAGGGAAACAGTGGTATCAGCCACACATTGTCGAACATTGAGCTACTCCTTTATCTCGTCTTTACAGGATCAGATTAAGATTACGACAGATGATTACTACAGGACTACCACTTCATTGTGCTTGCATCATCAATATCTATTGAGCCGCGATTATTAAAAAATGCTATAAACATAGCAAGGCCTACTGCAGCTTCTGCTGCTGCTACAGTCATGATAAAGAAGACGAAAATCTGCCCATCAAGGTTACCAAGGTGGCGAGAAAACGCGACAAAAGTCAGGTTTACTGCATTCAGCATCAGTTCGACACACATAAAGATGACTATAGCATTTTTACGTGTCAGAACCCCGATCGTACCGATCGAAAACAAAACTGCACTTACAATTAGATAACTACTCAAATTATCCATGGTTACTTCACCTCTAGGAAAGTTTTCTCTTAGCCAGTATCACTGCCCCGATAATTGCAACTAGCAGCAGAATTGATGTAATCTCGAACGGTAGCAAAAAGTCAGTAAACATAACCTTACCGATTAATTCAGTATGGCCTGTATTATTAATTACAGCGTTAGTTATATCACCGACAGGGGCTGAAACTTTACCTCTTGAAAGGAATATTCCAGCAAGAAGCAGGGTTACAATACCGATAACTGAACCGAGTGCCACTTGGTGAGTAGATTTTTTGTTTGCATCCACTCTGATATTCAACAGCATGATCGTAAATACGATTAGTACCATAATAGCACCAGCGTAGACTATAATCTGTACTGCTGCCATGAATGGAGCGTTGAGCATGGCATAATATGTCGCTATGCAGAAAAAGGTTAGCACCAGAGAAAGCGCGCTATTGATTGGGTTCTTGCATAATACAACCATCAGTGCTGATATCACAGCGACCACGGTTACAAGGGCAAAGAAGACAGATGAGATGTCCATTTACAGCGCTCCTTTATTTCTTTTCTAAAAGGCTTTCTTTTGTAAACACAAAGTCTTCACGACGATAATTAGCAAGCTCGAATTGTCCTGTCATCTTCAAGGCATCTACAGGGCAAGCTTCAACGCAATAACCGCAGAAAATACAGCGAAGCATATCGATTTCATATTTAGCTGCAAATTTGTTATGATTATCATCTTCACCTGCTTCTACAGTTATGCACTTTGCAGGACATACGGTAGGACAAAGATAGCATGCCACACACTTTGCCTTGTTATGCGACACTTTGAGTGCATGAAGACCGCGATAGCGCTCAGCAACTTTGGGGCGCTCTTCAGGGTACATGAGGGTCACAGGCTTCTTGAACATATGACCAAACGTGATTTTCATTCCTTGCATTATCGGCGTAAACGGATTCGGCATATACTTAGTCCTCTATTATAACTGTAGTTCTTGACTTCTGTTTATTTACTTAAAAATGAAGTACTAGTAACCAAATAAACCACTGAATGTGTAAAAGCCAAAGTAACCAGCTACTCCAGTCACTACTATTATAGCCAGTGTAGCAGGCAGCATGACTTTCCAGCCCAGGTACATCAGTTGATCATAACGATATCGTGGCAAGGTAGCTCTTATCCACATGGCCATAAACATTAAAAAGTAGACTTTTGCTATGAAATAAAAAATTGATAGTATTGGAAAGACTGATACGAAAGGTCCATCCCAGCCACCGAGAAATAGAGTAACCATAACAGCACTTACGGTCACCATGTTAGCGTATTCAGCCATGAAAAACATGGCGTACTTCATAGACGAGTATTCAGTACAGAAGCCTGAGACCAATTCTGTCTCCGCTTCAGGCAGGTCAAATGGTGTACGGTTGACTTCCGCAAGAGTGGCAACGTAAAATATCATGCCTGCTGCGAAGGTCATTGGACTGTTCCAAATAAACCATTTCATACCTAACTGTGCTTTAACTATTTCCTGTAATGAAAGAGAACCAACAAGCATGAATACCGGAATAATTGCCAAACCGGCAGCAAGCTCATATGAAATCATCTGGGCTGAGGATCTTAATCCACCAATTAATGAGTATTTACTGTTAGATGACCATCCTGCGAGAACAATGCCATAGACGCCTAGCCCTGACATGGCTAGTACATACAGTACGCCGACATTCATATCTACAACTTTACCAACACCTGCATCATAGTAGCCTATTATCTGCATCGGCACATCGTAACCAAATATCTTGATAGTGTCACCAAACGGTATGACTGCAAATGTTATAAAAGCAGGAATCAATGCTAATAGTGGTGCAAGCAGAAAGGTAAACTTGCTAGATTCGGCGGGTATAATTTCTTCCTTGAAAAATAGTTTCAACCCGTCCGCTATTGGTTGCAGTAACCCCATAGGGCCAGTACGATTGGGCCCGATACGCACTTGCATCCAGCCGATAAACTTCCTTTCGGCATATGTTGCATATGCCACGGTAAGTAGTACAAATACGAATGCAATTAGTACCTTTGCCACCATGGCGATGTAGTAGTACAGCGGCAGTCCTAGAATCTCGATTCCCATCGGTTTCTCTTCCTTCTCTGGTAGCGTTAAGACTCAGACGAAATTACTTTGTAATAGTTACTCCGGTAACAATCGAACCAGACCAAATTGTGTTTACTGAATTAGCTGCAAAATGATAAGGGGTAAACAGCACTCCTGCTGCCATACGTGGTGATACTCTGGCCTTCAGTGTAATTGCACCTGAAGATGAAGTAAGTTTCACATCTGTTCCATCAGCAATTTTCAATGCTTCAGCATCACTGCGAGAGATTTCTACATACCCCACACTACAAACAGCTACAGTACCTTCACCATGCAAAGACATTGTTCCGCAGTGATATAGGGCAGCACCTGTCAGCAATGAGAATTTGCCTTTTTCAATGTTTACATTTGATGTTTTGGGTACAATCAAGGTTGGCTTGAATTCGGACTTGACAAAAACACCACCTTCACCAAGCTCGCTATATGAAATAGATGAATATGCTGATATGGTTGAAAATGCATCAGCAGGTGTTAATGCTGGCTGACCACCCAGTAGTTTAATTAATTTACTATACAACTGAAATTCAGGCAGACTTTTTCCAACCGGGGGAATCACAGGGGTAATCTTTTGAATCCTGCGGTCAGTTGCAGTAAAAGTACCTTCCTTTTCAGCATATGATGACACAGGTAAAACAACATCAGCCAACTGAGCTGTTTCAGTCAGAAACAGATCGGCAACCACAAGAAAATCTACTGCTTCCAGAGATTTTTTAATTCTATCTCCTGCTGGGTATGAAACGATTGGATTCTCGCCTGCAATAAATAAAGACGTTATAGATCCATCAACACAACCGTCCAGGATATTATGGCAGTTTGCTCCCCCTTGAGCTGGAACAAAACCAACATCTATAGCCCCCTGACTATTATTCTTTTCCTGCAGTGCAATAATTCCGGAACCTTCCTTACCAAGCTTATCACATAGTATAGCCAAGTTCGATGCTGCATGCGCGAGTTGAGCATCGGCACCTGGGTAGGCAAGGCCAGTTGTAAGCAAGATGACAGCCTTATCTGCAGCAGCGTAACTTAGAGCCAGTGTTCTGATCTCATCTGCAGTAACTCCGCATTCTGTGGCTACTTTTGCAGGTGTAAAGGCTGACAGTGCGGTTACAAAATCAGGCGGAATTGTATCTAAAGCTGCCTTCTTTTCTTCCATTATTACGTTAACCATAGAGTTTAACAGCGTTACTTCAGAACCCGGTTTGCACAGAAGCAGATTTGCACCAGGCAAGCGTGAAAGCTTGCCTCTTTTGTCAGATATTAAATGTAGGCTTACATTTTTATTCTTTACTGCCATATTAATTTCAAAACCTACAACCGGGTGGGTTTCGTATACATCAGATTTTAATACCAAAATCATGTCACTTTTTTGTATATCTGGAATAGTAGCTGTAGATGCTGCAACTCCGATACTCTTGGCAAGCCCTTCTGTAACTGCTTCATGGGCATAACCAGCAGAATGATCTATATTTTTTGTACCAACATGCTGAAGCATCAGCTGCTTGAGTAACTGTAGTTCTTCATTTGTCATCCTAGGTGTTGCAATAGCTGCAGACTTGCTAGCTGATAACTTCAGCTTTTCAGCAACCGTAGCGAGCGCTTCGTCCCAATCCGTCTCTACAAGCGTACCGTTTTTACGAATTAACGGAGTTTTCAATCTTTTATCTGAACTTATAAATTGGTAACCAAACCGACCACGGACACAAAGTTGACCATTGTGAAATCCCTGGTTCTCATCATAAATAGTAGTAAGTACCTTGTTGTCCTTCACACCTAGCGTTACACTGCATCCTGTTCCGCAATAACCGCATACTGATTTTTTATTAGTCATAGCCCAAAAACGTGACTTGAATTTGAAGGGACGCGCGAGAAGGGCACCGACCGGGCAGACCGAAATACAAGAACCACAGAACTCACAACTTAGAGGACCATCAAATTCAGTACCGATTTTTGTTTTGATACCTCGATTAATGAAAGTCAAGGCACCTCTAGATACAATCTCATCGCAGATGCGCACGCACTTGCCGCATAGTATGCAACGATTCTGATCTCGTTCAATCAAAGGATTATTGTAATCAATTTCGTGATGGAATTTTTCATCGGTCAGACGATTTGAATTTACCTTATAGTCATATGCAAGGTTCTGAAGTTCACAATCTCCACCTTTATCACAGACTGGACAGTCAAGAGGATGATGCACCAGAAGCAGCTCAAGGACGAGCTTGCGTGCTTTATCAACAGGCGGTGTACTCGTTCTTACAATCATACCTTCTGTAACCGGTGTAGTACATGCTGGAATCAAGCGACCTTTCATCTGCTCAACCTCAACAAGGCACATACGGCAGGCACCAAAAGGTTTTAGCTTCTTATCATGGCAAAGTATAGGTATATGTATACCGGCTTTTTTTGCCGCATCATAAATAGTTGTATCCTTTTCAACTGCTACCTGTTTGTCATCTATAGTCAGAGTGACCATCTCAACCTCGTTTTACGTTTGTTGTCACAGTTATATTAAAGGCACTTTACTCGATAGCCATAAAGCGACATGCATCATAACATGATTTGCATTTCGTACATTTACTTTGATCCAGGTATGCAACTTGCCCTTTTTCCCAAACAATTGCATCAACTGGGCAAGCTTTCTTGCATGCACCGCATTTAACACATTTATCTTCAACTACACGCCAGAGTAGTAATTCTTTACAAGCATTTGAAGGACATCGTTTGTCGAATACATGCGCTTCATACTCATCCCTGAAATATCTTATAGTAGATAGTACGGGGTTTGGTGCTGTCTGGCCAAGTCCGCAAAGGGAAGCCTGCTTAATTGTTGCTCCAAGATCAAGGAGTGTTTCAATATCACCCTCTTTTCCATTCCCTTCAGTTATCCTGATAAGTATATCAAGCATCATCTTCAGGCCGATTCGGCATGGAACACACTTGCCACAGGACTCCATAACAGTAAAGGTGAGGAAGAACTTGGCGATATCAACCATACAGGTTGTTTCATCCATAACGACAAGACCACCCGAACCCATCATAGCACCGGCTTTAATCAATGAATCGTAGTCAACCGGTGTATCAAGAATCTCACCCGGAATACATCCGCCGGACGGACCTCCTGCCTGAACAGCCTTGAATTTTCTGTTATTTATGATGCCACCGCAGACGTCATACAAAACGGCTCTGATTGTCATACCGGCAGGTACTTCAACTAGCCCGGTATGCTTTACCTTTCCTGTAACTGCGAATATCTTGGTACCTTTAGTTGTATCAGTACCTATTGCTGCATACCATTCCGACCCATTATTCAAGATGTGTCGTACGTTGGCAAAGGTTTCAACGTTATTTATGTTTGAAGGGTTCTGCCAAAGTCCTTTAACAGCAGGGAATGGTGGTCTCGGGCGAGGCATACCTCGTTCACCTTCGATAGAAGCCATCAGTGCTGTTTCTTCACCGCAGACAAATGCGCCGGCACCCTTCTTAATCCTCATGTCATATTCAAAACCAAGACCGAGACAATTTTTACCTAAATAACCCTTCTCATAACAAGTATCTATTGCTTTCTGTAGACGTATAATAGCAAGTGGATACTCAGCACGTACATATACGTAACCAAATTGAGCGCCTATAGCATAGCCGGCAATCATCATGCCTTCGATGATACAGTACGGGTCACCTTCAAGGATTGAACGGTCCATGAATGCACCTGGGTCACCCTCATCTGCATTACATATAATATATTTGTGGTGGCCTGGAGAGGCTGCACAGAATGACCATTTTAAACCTGTAGGGAAGCCGCCACCCCCACGACCGCGCAAGCCGGCTTTCTTTACTTCCTCGGTAACCTCAGCAGGCTTCATGGTTTTAAGACACTTTTCAATCGCCTTAAAGCCATCTTCTGCAAGATAATGATCTAGAGATTCTGCATCTATCTGTCCGCAACCAGACATAACTACACGGCGCTGTGCATCCACGAACTGATTGTAGTATGGCTTTGCCTTACGCTTTTCAATAGCCGCTCCGCCAATAATATGCTCTTCAACCAATTTAGCAACTTCTTCTGGCTGGACGAAGTCATATGTTGTGCGTCCCAGGTTATCAACAATGTCAACAAGAACATCGTTAGCACAAAGCCCGCGGCAACCGGTTTTTACGACCTCACAATGTTTACCAACTGTAGCAGTAAGCCCTTTTTCCGCAATTATACGGTTAAATTCGGCCTCTACCTTTTTGGCTCCGGCGGAAATACCACCTGTACCTTGGCAGATCAAAATCTTTATAGCTTCAGCCATATCTTCTGTCCCCTGACGAATGTCCCGTAACTAGAGCGGGAGCGCAGAATATTCCTTAACGATCTCTTCAACCTTTTGAACTGTCATCTTACCGTAGGTTTCATCATTGACCATGGCAAGCGGCGCCATACCACAGGCGCCAAGGCAGGCAACAAGCTCAAAGGTGAAACGTCGATCACCTGTTGTCTCTCCATGTCCAATCTGAATACGATCATAAAATGATTCTTTAATTCTTTCGGCTCCAAGAACGTGACATGCAGTCCCCATACAGACCCTTATAATATACTTTCCGCGAGGCTTGAGGTGGAATTGAGCATAAAAGGTCAGAACACCGTATATCTGACTTGGATAAACATTAAGGCGTTCAGCGACATAATCTACAACTATCCTGGGCACATAGCCATACTCATCTTGTATGCCTTGTAACACTGGCATCAGATTTCCCGGGATATCCTTATACCTCTGAATCACGTTTTCAGCGATGGAAAGATCTACATCTGCTTCAACTTCCATCTCATTATTTTCAGTAACTGCAACCGCTTCAGTCATCTGCGGCCTCCCCTTTTAGGTCTCGGATTAGCGGTCAATCTCACCAAGCACGATGTCCAGCGTACCTATAATTGCAACAAGGTCGGCAACCATAGAGCCTTTTGCCATTTTCTCGATTGCTTGCAAGTTAACAAATGAAGGCGGACGAATCCTCATCCTGTAAGGCTTGCTGCTGCCATCACTTACTATATAGAAACCCAGCTCGCCTTTAGGGGCTTCAATCCCCATATAAACTTCACCTTCTGGAACCTTGTATCCTTCGCTGGCTATCTTGAAATGATGAATGAGGCCTTCAATAGAGTTATAAACAGAATCCTTAGGCGGATAACACACTTGAGGTACATCAGCGAGCACAGGACCCGGCTTAAGCCTATCCAAAGCCTGATTTACTATCTTGCAGGATTCACGCATTTCTATCAGCCGAACCTTGTAACGATCGAATGTATCACATTCTTTACCAACTGGGATCTCGAATTTGTACGAATCATAGCCGGCATACGTAATATCGCGTCGAAGGTCAAAATCAACCCCTGAACCACGAAGTGCTGGACCAGTTATGCCGATATCGGTTGCATCTTCAGCAGAGATAACACCATTACCTACTGTACGCTTCAACCAGATCGGGTTGGCTGTTAGCAATCCTTCATATGTGTCAATATAACCAGGCATATCATTCACAAAATCACGTACCTTTTTTTCAAACTCAGGTGGTACATCTTGTGACAATCCGCCGGCGCGGAAAAAATTTGAAGTCATCCTGGCACCGGATATCAGTTCATATGTTTCCATGACTGCTTCACGTTCACGGAAGGCGTAGATGAAAACCGTCATTGCCCCTATGTCGAGAGCATGACATGCAAGCCAGACAAGATGCGACTGCAGACGGGTTAACTCCGTCATTATTATTCTTATAGTCTGTGCGCGCTCTGGTGGTTCTATCCCTAAAAGCTTTTCTACTGCCAATATGTAGCCAAGGTTATTGCTCATGGGAGCAAGATAGTCCAAGCGGTCTGTCAGTGGTAAGGTCTGATGGTATGTACGATGCTCAGAAAGCTTTTCTACCCCCCGATGCAAATAACCAATATCGGGATCAATCTTAAGAATCGTTTCGCCATCGAGTTCGATCACCATACGTAGAACGCCGTGGGTACTCGGGTGTTGCGGCCCCATGTTGATAGTCATAATCTCATTGTTCGCCATTTATAGCCTCGTCTGCAATTTATTGCGTTATGGTTCTAAATTAGGAAAGGCGGCCTTTATATGGTTCTCGTCCTGGCCCCTGTAAAGGATAATCTTTACGTAACGGGTGACCTTCCCAGTCAGGCGTCATAAGTATACGACGTAAATCAGGGTGTTTCTTAAAGATTATCCCGAACAGATCGTAAACTTCGCGCTCAAGCCAATTTGCTGAAGCGTATACCTGCGTAGCGCTGTCAATGGTCACGTCTGCTTCGGCCACGGGAGCCTTGATGCGCAAACGATCCTTGAAGGGCACGGATGTCAGCTGATAGACCATTACAAAACGATCCTCTGCCTTATCTAAATAGTCAAGAGCTGTAACATCGGTTAGCATGTCAAATTTACATTCCTGCTTCAGAAATGTAAGCACATCCACCAGGTACTCTTTTTTGACTGTAACTATCCAGTCACCCCGATCCTGTTTAACATCGAGTATGGCTGAATCATACTTTCCTTGCAACTTTTCAACGGCACGATTTGTGTTTGACATAGCGTCGAAACCTTTTCAGTAATTGTTAAATTCGTAGCAACCTATAAATCAAACCGTAGAAACACGATCACCAAGTCCAAATACAGATCCAAACGAGTTACTCTCTTGCATTATCTTGTCTTGCAGTTTCATAAGTCCAAACAGTAGAGCTTCAGGTCTAGGAGGGCACCCCGGAATATAAACATCTACCGGTAAAGCCTCATCAATACCCTGCACAACGCTGTAGGTATCAAATATACCGCCTGAACAGGCGCAAGCTCCCATTGCTACAACCCACTTGGGCTCAGGCATCTGCTCGTAAACGTTTTTAATTACGGGCAGCATTTTCTTGGTTACTGTGCCGGCTATAATAATGCAGTCAGCCTGGCGAGGTGATGCGCGAAAGATAATTCCGAATCTATCAAGATCGTTATGCGATGCACCGGTCGCCATCATCTCGATTGCACAGCAAGCAAGGCCGAAGGTCATAGGCCAGATGGAAGATTTCCTGACCCAGTTGACTAGCTTGTCAAGTGACGTAACGGTTACGTTACCACCAAGGGGCTGATTTACTCCCATTCCAGTGCTCCTTTTTTCCATACATAGATATATCCAACCAGAAGAATTACTATAAAGAGACCCATCTCCATCATTCCAAACAAGCCAAGTTTTTTATACAGTATTGCCCAAGGATAAAGAAAAACAGCTTCAATATCAAACAGAATGAAAAGCATTGCTATCAGATAAAATTTTATCGGAAAACGCTCACGCGCCGTACCTACCGGTTCGCAGCCACATTCATATGGTGACATCTTTATTTTAGAATATTTTTTTTGACCTATCAGTGAGGAAAAAATTACTGACCCCAAGCCAAAAGCTGCGGCTATCAGGATCAGAAGTATTATCGGCATATAGGTTCCAAGCATTAGCTATTTCCTCCCAGACATTTTCTTGTTTTAAAAGTATACTGTATACAAAACGATGTAACCCTATTGCATTTAGGTATTGCTTGTCAAGCCCTTTTTCCCTTTTTTTTATCGTTCTGATTATTATTTGTCTGATACCTCTACAATGCATAACCAAACGTTTGCAGACTGCCTTTGCTGCAGGGCCTTGCCGAGAATTTGCAAGAACCGGTACTGCCGGATTTATATGGATTATATCCAGCTTGAGTAGCTTTCAAAAAGAGTCCTCCCCGCGCACTCTACGCGAATGAAAGGATTGGGGGCTTTTTAAAGGGCCTCGGCTTGAAGCTGGATTACTCTCCGGTAAACGTGAGTTTTCTTTCAAGGTCCATAGACCTTGTGATCCGTTTTGCCTGAGCAAAGGTTATCAATTCCTGCTGACAAAGCTGTACTAAATGCTGATCTAAAGTCTGCATCTGATACTGCGTACGACCATTTTCAATATGCTTTTCTATCTCGTCAAAGCGGCCTTCTCTGATACATGCCTGGATGGTTGTCGTGGTGCGCATTATTTCAACCACTGGTAAGACCTTTTCACCACTCTTGTCATTGATAAGCCTTAGAGATACTGTAGCTACCAGTATATCTGCCAAACGCTGGCGAATTACCTCTTGAGAATCTGGAGGGAAATGTCCGACCAGTCTGTTTATTGTAGATGATGCACTTTGCGTGTGCAGGGTAGAAAACACCAGATGACCAGTTTCAGCCGCTTTTATGCAAGAGTCTATGGTCTCCAGATCTCTCATCTCGCCTACCATAATCACATCAGGGTCCATCCTGAGAGCAGCCTTGAGGGCTGCACTGAAACTGCCGGTATCAATTCCTACCTCTCGCTGAATAATACAGCTCTTGTCTGATATAAAAAGAAATTCTATTGGATCTTCAATAGTTATAATGTTGAAGTTGCTTGTTTTATTGATGAACTGCAGCATTGATGCAAGCGTGGTTGACTTGCCGTTGCCAGTTGGTCCTGTTACCAATATCAAACCATTTGGAGCAAGACAAATTTCACCAAGAACTGTAGGCAGATTAAGTTCATTAAAGGCAGCTATGTATGGCGGGATTACCCTCATTACAATACCTAAATGAGAGCGTTGGCGAAAAATACTAACCCTGAAACGACCGGAGTTAGGCAGCGAATATGCTGCATCAAGTTCACGAAGGTCTTCTGGAAGAGCCCGGTTATTCTGACTCAACACAGTTTTTGCTATGAATTCAGTATCACTTCCAGTTAGCGGCGGTAGTTTAGAGCGGATCAACTGGCCATGCGCCCTGAAAAAAGGTGGGTTGTCCACCTCAAAGTGCAAATCTGACACCCTTTTTTCAAAGGCAATTACAAGGATCTGGTTAAGCAGGTTCATGTCCATGTTTAGTTTCCTCTGTCAGGTTGAGTTCGTCACCCGATTTTTACATATGAGTATACTTTCAGCAGTTATTCCGGCAAGTTCAGAGCAATTTTCCAGCTTTACACTTGGTACATCTTCAGCAGCCTGATCCCCGAAATCAGCGTAAATAAGCGCCACAGTCCGTTTGTTTACCTTAAGAGGTAACAAAAGTACTGTTGGATCCCTGGGGATGCCGATAAGCGGATATAATTGTTCCTTTAAAGCCTGGTCATCTGATTTACCGTAAAACAACATACCTTTGTCAAGAACAAAACTGAACAGATATCCTGAACTGACAGGAATTCTGAATCCCAGCACAGGTCCGGGACCCTTTTCATGGGGTGTATTTATACCAATACTACGCTCTGCAACCATATCTTTTTCCCTAACGACAAGTGTAATGGCCCGTGGGAAGAAACCGGCTACTGTTTCCAGCAAAACCAGTGATATCTCAGGTAGCGTTGTTACTTTTTTAAATCTGGCCGCAGCTTCATTTAAAAGCTCATTGTAATTTTTTGATTCCTTTAGGCCATTGACAGTCCTGTCTTTGATAGGTTCATGGAATGCGGGCAGTTTTCGCTTGATCTGCTCAAGATTTCCCAATCCCAGATCATCAGCCGATAAAGCAACGGAGTCATCTGGCTGTGATGTTTCTGAAGGAGCGAATTCCACCGGATCCTCTTCCATCTGCAACAGGCCATCACGCATCTTTTCGTCATAAATTCTTAAGGCATCCATCAGTACATGTTCAGCAGGCAGGGCAATATCTTCACCCAGATGACTCGGAAGATAGCGATACTCGTCACGCAGCAGGACATTTTCAACTACCAGAGTAAATGTTCCCCTTTTCCAGGTAAGTATCTCTACGATAGCCAGCTCAATAAGAGCTGAAAGACCTTTGTACGCAGCATCACGATCAGCAAGTCCGTTTTCAAGCAAGGTTGCTATCAATTGCTTACGGTCGTTCCCGGCAGCAGCCTGTATTGAAAGTGCCTTATTAAGAGTTTCTGCATTGATTACACCAGATTCAACAAGTATATTCCCGATTCGTGCCTCTTTTTCATAATGGCTGGCACCAACCAGATAGCCATCATTAAAAGCCAATGATATCTGGCCTCTATGCCCATGAACCTGTAATATTCCAGATTTGCGACTGCTATGGAGCAACTGAATCACATCCACTATAGAAAGGTGTTCCAGATCACCTGAAAAGGCCATGTTGGTACTCCTTCAAAATTTTTCCTTTTTGCATTTAAACAGAAAACATCTTTGATTTAAAACAATAAATCTCAGGAATCGTTTTTTGACAAGAAAAAACATTTAACTTTAAGAGACCATTGCTGATTATATACTACTTGCAAAAGCTGTTTTTAATGGATAAATACATCTACAAACTTCAAGGGGGGTTACTATGAAAAATATTCGCCAACAATTTTTTCTTGATGCATCTGACTCTGTTCTAATCGTTATAGATGTTCAGGAACGTCTTTGTACTGCCATGGATCAGAATATACTGGGAAGACTGATATCAAACACTGGAATACTGCTGGACGCTGCAGCAGAACTGAATATACCTGTTATTGCAACTGAGCAGTATGTAAAAGGCCTGGGAGCAACGCTTGAAACCTTGCAGGAAAAGATGCCGGGGGCTCCGAGGATTGACAAGATGACTTTTAGCTGCTGCGGCAAGAGCGAATTCAACGAACAGATCAGGCAATCCGGCAAACATCAGATTGTTATTACCGGAATGGAAACCCATGTCTGTGTCTTGCAAACGGCAATAGAACTGATCGATGCCGGTTATGTTGTTCACCTTGTTCAAGATGCGGTTATGAGCCGTGCCGAACCGAATAAAAAGGCAGCACTTGGAATGATGCAGCAGGCAGGAGCAGCAATAACCTGTACAGAATCAGTGCTGTTTCAGTGGATCAAGGTTGCCGGCACTGATTCATTCAAAAAATTGTCAAAACTTGTAAAATAATTTCGTCAGAAGAGGAACAGTTATGATCTCCAGCCTTCTGGAAGGAAACAAGCGTTTCGTATCCACGATTTTTGAACAGGAAAAAGAGTATTTCGCGGACCTGTCGAAACTACAGCGTCCAACAGTCCTCTGGATAGGCTGTTCCGATTCCCGTGTGCCGGTAAATACCATTACCCAGACAAAACCCGGCGAGGTTTTTGTTCACCGTAATGTAGGAAACATAGTTGCAACAAACGACTGGAACCTGTCAGCAGTACTTGAATTTACCATAAATCACCTGCATATTCCTGACATTGTTATCTGCGGCCATTACAACTGCGGGGCAATAAATGCACTGCTTAACGAAAGTCCAGATGACCGGTATATACCAATATGGCTGAACAGCGCCTACAAGGCAATGGAAAGAGTGGATGACAAGCTGCGCACACTCAGGATGCAGATACCTGATTTGCAGAGACGCAGGCTGATTGAGGAAGAGAATGTCCGCCTTCAGCTTGAACACCTGATTGAGTACCCGTTTGTAAGAAAGGCTATGCAGAGCGGCAAGCTTTCTATCCATGGCTGGATGTATGAAATGGAAACCGGTGAGATTATGGTAATGCAGAAAAATGAAATGGACTGCCGTTCAAACTTTGACTAAAATATCTATCAGAATGAAATTAACCCAAAAAACAGATCAAACAAGGAGAAACCAATGAATGAAAGAAACGGTATTACAACCTTTAAGGGAAATCCTGTAACACTGCTTGGTCCAGAACTTAAGACAGGTGACAAGGCCCCTGAATTTACAGCCGTTGACACGTCGCTTGCGCCGGTCGGAATTGATACACACCACGGCAAGATCAGAATCATCAGCGCTGTGCCATCTCTTGACACACCTGTATGTGATACGGAAACTCGCCGCTTCAATCAGGAAGCAGCTGCCCTGCCTGATAATGTTGTATTGCTGACTGTCAGCCTTGATCTTCCCTTTGCCCAGAAACGCTGGTGTGGCGCCGCTGGAATTGACAGGGTCATTACTCTGTCAGATTACCGCGAACGCTCCTTTGGTCTTGGATACGGGGTACTCATCAAGGAGCTGCTGTTGCTGGCACGCTGCATCTTTGTAGTGGATGGTGATGGAGTGATCCGTTACATTCAGCAGGTTCCTGAAGTTACTTCAGAACCTGATTATGATGCTGTTATTGCTGCCGTCAAAAAACTTCTATAATCCAATGAATAACCTGCAGCATCAGGGCCGAGTCCTTAAAGCCTTCTGGCAGCGGTTTGAGCGCCACCAGGGTATGTTGAGAGCCTCGGCCCTTTCATTTGACACAACACTAAGTCTTATCCCGCTTATGGCAGTGATCTTTGTCGGCTTGAAAGTGGCAGGAATTCACAACATGCTGGCACCGTACCTTTTAAAACAACTTGCTGGTAATTCTCATGATGTTGGTGCCAAAATCCTTGAATACATCAACAACGTCAAGGTTGGCTCATTGAGCATTTTCGGGGTGGCTACATTGTTGGTATCGCTCTTTTCCCTACTGGAAAAAATAAGGGATGCATTCAATACAATCTGGGATACAACTGATCAGCGTTGCCTTTTAAAGCAGCTCGCTGATTATTTTTTACTTGTCTGTGCCGCACCGTTTCTTATGGCAGCAACCTTTGGCATGACATCTTTTTTACAAAGTCGTTGGTTGATTCAGTGGTTGATCACCAACATACCATTCGGGGAACGGTTACTGATACTGTTCAGTCTAACTCCATATATCTGCAGCACACTTGTTCTGATGCTTACGTATCGACTATTGTCCGGAGTTCATGTGCGTTTTAAATCTGCCCTGTTTGGTGGTGTTATTGCCGGTATCGTCTGGCAGTTTGCACATTGGGCATACTTTCATTTTCAATTCGGAATTGCCCGCTACAATGCAATATATGGTGCCCTGGCCATGGTACCTTTTATGCTGTTATGGATTTATACCAGTTGGCTGGTGGTGCTTTTGGGGCTTGAAATTGTTCGCTGTCATCAGCAGGGAGGGATTCAGACAGATACCGATGTTGCTTGAAATAAGGGACTTGGGACTTGCTAATATAACGTTTGCATCACATCTTCAGGATTCATTTATCTCCCGTTTTTTTCAGCCATTCCATCCGTTCAATAATGTTCTTTTCGTAACCATGGCCCCGTGGCTCGTAAAACTTTCTTTTCTTCAGTTTTTCAGGCAGGTACTCCTGCTGGACATATCCCCAATTAAAATCATGGGGATATCTGTAACCGGCATGATATCCCATTTCTCTCATCATTTTTGTGGGGGCATTTCTGATATTTAATGGCACATCCAAAGAACCTGACTTTTTAACCTCTGCCAATGCAGCGTTGATACCCAGATATGATGCGTTTGATTTTGGAGCTGTTGCAAGGTAAGTGACGGCCTGCCCCAAAATAATCCTGCCTTCCGGCATACCGACCATCTGAAATGCCTGCATGGCAGATACAGACAACTGCAGGGCACGCGGGTCGGCATTTCCAATATCTTCAGAGGCAAGGACAATCATCCTTCGCAGGATAAAAAGGGGATCTTCACCAGCCTCAAGCATCCTTGCCAGCCAGTACAGGGCTGCGTCAGGATCGCTGCCACGCATTGATTTGATAAAAGCAGAAATTACATTATAGTGTTCTTCTTCTCCCTTGTCATATAACAGGGCTTTCTGCTGTAGCGCCTCTTCCGCTTCTGCACGCGATATTACAAAATTCGCACACTTACCACCTGAAGCTGCAAGCTGAGCGGCAACCTCCAGTGTATTCAGTGCCTTACGACCATCCCCCTGGGCTGTTTCAGCCAGAAAACAGAGTGCATCATCATCAATCTGCAGATTCATTTTCCCAAGTCCGTTTTCAGTGTCTTCAAGTGCCAGCAACAGAAGCTTTTTAAGCTCGTCAGCTTCAAGCTGTTGCAGTCTAAGCACACGACAACGGGAAAGCAATGGGGCAACTATCTCAAAGGAAGGATTTTCAGTGGTTGCACCGATAACGGTGACCAGTCCTTTTTCCATAACAGGTAAAAAGGCATCCTGCTGAACCTTGTTGAATCTGTGAATCTCATCTATAAACAGGATTGTGCTTATACCGCTACCGGCATTTTCTTTAGCTTCACGGAATATTTCACGAATCTCTTTTACACCAGACATAACGGCTGAAAAGAATATAAAGCGAGAGCTGGTTTCCCTGGCGATGATATGTGCAAGCGTTGTCTTGCCACATCCCGGAGGCCCCCAGAAAATCAGAGAAGGTATCTGATCTGACTCTATCATACTGCGTAACGCTTTTCCCTTGCCAAGCAGATGCGCCTGACCGTAAAAACCGGAAAGGCAAAATGGTCTCATCCGCTCGGCCAAAGGCGGCGTCAAGGTCTTTTCAGCGGGACTTTCCTTACAGTTCATTACCAGTGATGAACTCCTTTATGCGTTACCGGCTGGGGTTTGATCCCCCATATTTCACTGGCGTATTCACCTATGGTACGGTCGCTGGAAAACTTGCCCATACCTGCCGTATTCAGTATGGATTTTCGCGCCCATTCTGACGGCATCATATACAAACGGTCAACGTCAGCCTGAGCATTAAGATAGGCATCAAAATCTGCCAGAAGCAGGTAATAATCGCTGTTTATCAGATTATCCACCAGAGGGCGGAATAGCCCGGGATTACCAGGCGAAAACATCCCTGAACTTATCTGATCCAGCACTGTTTTCAGTTCAGGCATCTGGTAGTAGTAATCCTGTGGACGATAACCGGCAAAGCGCAAACCGTTGGCTTCAGGTGTGGTAAGGCCAAAGATGAAGATATTTTCACTGCCTACCTCTTCCATAATCTCAATATTGGCTCCATCAAGGGTACCTATTGTGAGAGCTCCGTTTAATGCGTACTTCATATTTCCTGTACCGGATGCCTCTGTGCCTGCTGTGGATATCTGTTCTGAAAGATCGGCGGCAGGGAATATCTTTTCGGCCAAGGACACACTGTAATTGGCCAGAAAAACAACCTTTAACTGCTGACTGACTGCAGGGTCACTGTTTACAACATTTCCCACGCCGCTAATCAGTTTGATTATCAGCTTGGCTGTATTGTAAGAAGGAGCCGCCTTGCCCCCGAATATCACCGTCCTGGATGGCAATTCAAGGCCAGGAAAATCTTTGAGGCGGTTATATCTGGCAATAACATGCAAGATATTAAGTAGCTGGCGCTTGTATTCATGAATCCGTTTTGTCTGACAGTCAAAAAGCGAGTCAGACGACACCTGAACACCATTTTTCTGGTAGATATAATCAGCTAATTTCTTTTTGTTAGTTCTTTTGATCTCCATCCAGCGTTTACGGAACTCAAAGTCATCTGCAAAAGGTCGTAATTTCTGAAGTTCATTCAGATCAGTGGTCCACCTGTCTCCAATCGCCTCGCTAATCAGGTCTGAAAGGTAGTGGTTGCAGTGACGAAGCCAGCGCCTCTGGGTGATTCCATTGGTCTTGTTGTTGAACCTTTCCGGCCATAAATCATAAAAATCGCGAAACAGGTCATCCTTTAGAATCTGGCTGTGCAACGCAGACACCCCGTTTACCGAGTGGCTGGCAACAATCGCCAGATAGGCCATTCGCACCTGTTTCTCTCCGCTGTCGTCAATAATTGACATCCGCTGAAGTCGTGCCGTATCTCCGGGAAAACGGCGTTCAACCTCTTCAAGGAATAGTCTGTTAATCTCAAAGATAATCAGCAGATGCCGGGGCAGCAAACGTCCGATCATGGGAACTGGCCATCTTTCCAGAGCCTCCTGCAAAATCGTATGATTTGTATAGGCAAATGTATGCGTAGTGATCGTCCATGCCTGTTCCCAATTCAGTTTTTTTTCATCCAGCAGTATCCTCATCAGCTCTGGAATGGCCAAGACAGGATGTGTGTCGTTCAACTGTATTGCAACCCGATCCGGAAGTTCTGACAGATTGTCGTGTTTCTTTGCAAAACGGTACAGTATGTCCTGCACCGTAGCTGACGCCAGAAAGTATTCCTGGCGCAGGCGCAGCTCCTTACCCTCAAGCATATGGTCAGCCGGATAAAGTACTTTGGAGATGTTTTCGGTCTTCATCTTCGATTCAACAGAGCCAATATAATTGCCCTGGTTAAAAAAGTTCAGGTCAAAATCTCGGCTGGCCTTGGCGCTCCAGAGCCTCATGGTGTTAACTGTGTTGTTCTTGTAACCAGGCACAGGAAAATCATATGCCAGGGCCATAACTTCATAGAAATCAACCCATGAGTAACGCTTTGTTCCGTCCCGATCGTTAAACTCCACCACTCGCCCTTCAAACCTTATGGGATGCAGATGTTCCTGACGATCAAACTCCCACGGGTTCTGATAGCGCAACCAGTTATCCGGCACCTCATGCTGTCCGCCGTCAACAATCTTTTGGTAAAACATTCCATATTCATAACGAATACCGTAACCGTAAGCTGGAAGCTGTAAAGAAGCCATTGAATCAAGAAAGCAGGCTGCCAGTCTGCCAAGCCCGCCGTTACCCAGACCGGCATCCCATTCAAGCTCCTGAAGATCTTCGATACTGAGGCCAAGCTGTTTCATGGCCATATCCCACTCTTCCATAACGCCTAGATTAATCAGTGCATTCCCCAGAGTACGGCCCATAAGGAACTCCATGGAGATGTAGTAAACCCTTTTGGCATCATTGTTGTAGTAGGACTGCTGGGTATCCAGCCAGCGGGTTGCAAGCAGATCACGCACTGCATATGCAAGTGCAAGATACATATCCGCTCTTGTAGCTGAATACTTGTCTTTAACAAGTGTATGTTGGAGATGGTAGATAAACGACTTCTGTAACTCTTTTACGGTCGGTTGTTCGATCTGTTCCATAAATCCCCTCGATCGGTTTTATATTCAGATAAAATGTCTCTATTACACCTTTTGCATGACAGATTTTCAAATTTTTGCAAGAACTTCATCTAACCGTTCTTTTAACAGTATACATTCAAATGGTAACAGTTCAAGAAAATGTCTGTAAAAAGGTAGTGAAGTAGAGCGGATTTTTGGTACAGCACACAAAGTCTGTGAACTATTACATCTCTTGGCAGCACGGAAGTTAGAGATACCTATTACCCTCTTCCTGGATAATGCCCGCTATCAAAAATGTGACTTGGTCATGAGTACTGTCGAGTAGACTGGTTTCTCCTTATGTAATACCGTGACTCATGTTTACGTTGCCGCCTGATTTCGCAGAGGATGTCGCACTTATCACAAATTTTACACCAGTTGTCACCAGCCCCTCACAGAACCGTGCTTGCGCTATACTTCAAATGGCATGAAATTGCAGTTTTCATTGACGCTGCAGGTCGGGTTGG